>DASYUW010000194.1:0-8004 GCA_036000845.1 Burkholderiales bacterium | reverse complement strand
GGCCTTGCCGATGGTCGGCAGATCGATGACGCCGGGATTCATCAGCGGCGCGGTGACCATGAAGATCACCAGCAGCACCAGCATCACGTCGATATAGGGCACGACGTTGATCTGGTTCATCAGGCGCGGATGGCGGCGCATATGCGGTCAGGTTCCCGTTGCCGCGATCGGCGCCTGGGCCGGCGGCTGCGCCGCTGCGTTGGCCTGCCTCTGCAGGATATTGGAGAACTCTTCCATGAAGCTCTCGAAGCGGGTCGAGAGCCGCTCGATATGGCGTATGAAATGGTTGAAGGCGATGACCGCCGGGATCGCGGCGAACAGACCCATCGCGGTCGCGACCAGCGCTTCGGCGATTCCGGGCGCCACGTGCGCCAGGGTGGCCTGCCCGACGTTCGCCAGCCCGCGGAAAGCATTCATGATCCCCCACACCGTGCCGAACAGGCCGACATAGGGGCTGACCGATCCCACCGTGGCGAGAAAGGACAGGTGCGCCTCGAGGTGGTCCATCTCGCGCTGGTAGGTGGCGCGCATGGCGCGGCGCGTGCCGTCCATGAGCACCGCCAGGTTGGTCCCGGTCTGCTTGCGCAGTTTTACGAATTCGCGGAATCCCGCCTCGAAAATGCGCTCCATGCTGCCGGCATTGTGGCGCGAGCCCGCCGCCTGCTGATACAGGGTGCCCAGGTCGGCGCCACTCCAGAAGCTGCGCTCGAACTGATCGGTGCGGCGAACAGCGTCGCGAATTACGAACATCTTGCGGAAGATGAACCACCAGGAAATCAGGGACACCAGCAGCAACAGCGCCATCACCAGTTGCACCAGCACGCTGGCGTTGGTGAGAAGGCTCATCAGGGAAAGATCTTGGGTAACGTTCATGTCTGTTTGTCTAGCGAGTTAAACGCGACCGCGGCGCCGGCGGGGTTGCCGGCGTCAAGCGGTCGCCTCCACCGGTAACGGCACTTGATCGGCGAACGAGGCCCGCACTTCGTCCGGGACCGGCATGGGCTTCAAGCCGCCGGTTGCCACGCAGGCCAGGTTCACGGAGGCGCGCACCAATGCCTCATTGCCACGCGTGACTTCCTGCACCAGTGTCACCTGCGCGCGTCCGAGCTGTTGCACTGACGCAGTCACGGTCACCAGGTCGTCCAGCAACGCCGGCTTCATATAGGCGATGTCCAGATGCCGGACGATGAATACGAGCCGGAACCGGCGGGCGAGTTCCTGTGGTTCGAATCCCTGGTCGCGCAACCACTCGACCCGGGCGCGCTCCATGAAATCCAGATATCTGGCGTGGAACATCACGCCGGCCGCGTCGGTGTCCTGGTAGTAAACCCGCAGCGGAATGGAAAACGCCATATCAACCCTCCCGCCACAAGTCGCCGCTTGCCCTGCCCGCAGGAAGGGCGGCGCCGAAATGCCGGTAGGTCAGCACGGTGGCCATGCGCCCGCGCGGCGTGCGCTGAAGATACCCCTGCTGGATCAGGAACGGCTCCAGCACATCCTCGATGGTATCGCGCTCCTCGCCGATCGCCGCCGCCAGGTTTTCTATGCCGACCGGTCCGCCGCCGAACTTCTCCAGCACCGCGAGCAGAAGTTTGCGGTCCATTACATCCAGACCGATGTGGTCGACGTCGAGCATCTTCAGCGCCGCGTCGGCCACGTCCTTGGTCACTTTGCCCTGCGCTTTCACCTCCGCGAAGTCGCGCACCCGGCGCAGCAGGCGGTTGGCGATGCGCGGCGTGCCGCGCGAGCGCGAGGCGATTTCCAGCGCCCCGCCGGCGACGATATCCACATTGAGCAGGCGCGCCGAACGCTCGACGATCTGCGTCAATTCTGCGGGCGAGTAAAACTCCAGCCGCGAGACGATACCGAAGCGGTCGCGCAGCGGATTGGTGAGCATGCCGGCGCGGGTGGTGGCGCCGACCAGCGTGAACGGCGGCAGCTCGAGTTTCACCGAGCGCGCCGCTGGACCCTCGCCGATCATGATGTCGAGCTGAAAGTCTTCAAGCGCAGGGTAGAGGATTTCCTCCACCACCGGCGAGAGCCGGTGAATCTCGTCGATGAACAGGACGTCGTTGGGTTCCAGATTGGTAAGCAGCGCCGCCAGATCGCCGGGGCGTTCCAGCACCGGGCCGGAGGTCTGGCGCAGGTTCACGCCCATTTCTCTGGCGATGATGTGCGCCAGCGTGGTCTTGCCGAGTCCGGGCGGGCCGAACAGCAGCACGTGGTCCAATGCTTCGGTGCGGTTCCTCGCGGCCTGGATAAAAATCTGCAACTGGCCACGGATCGTCTCCTGGCCAATGTACTCGTCGAGCTGTTTGGGACGCAACGCGCGCTCGAGCGCTTCCTCCTGCGTCGAGATCGGGGCGGGCTGAATCAGACGGTCGGTTTCGATCATCCTCTGGTGCCGCGGCGCAGACGCCTTTGAAGCATCAGCCGCGACCGCTCTTGAATTCCTCTAGCAACGGTCGGACCTGGTCGGCATGGGTATCCACCTGCCTGGGCAGCATGCCGGCCAATTCGTCGATGCGCCGGTTGACGATGCCGGTCAGTTTCAGGATCGCGGTCACGAAATACTTCTTTCCGAGCGGCGACAGGGCAAAGCGCTGTCCCTCGACGTTGGTCGCATCCTGGATGGAAAAACGCATCTCCGCGTCCTCCGCGTTCCACAGCTCCTGCATGCGCGTGCGATCGGTCTCTGCACCCGCAATATCCTTCAGCTTGCCGGAAAATGACAGCGCCATCATCACGTGGGTCGACACCGTATGATCCATGATCTTGACCTGCTTGCGGCCCACATCGGAGCGCAAGTGCGTCAGCAGCACGTCGAGCTCCTCGGAAGAAAACTCGCGATTGTCGAGTTCTTGCCACTGCGGCCGCAGCCAGTCGAGACTTGCCCACTCCTCGGCGATTCCCGCCATCACCGGCCCAAGCAGTTGTCCCTCCGCGCGCCGCCAGTGGGGATTGCCGGGATCCCATTCCGGGCCGAGGTTCTGTTCCCGGCCCAGACGAGCCAGCAGCGCGCGAATGGCCAGCAGGCTTTCCTGCTTGAGGTAATAGTTGCCGATTGAAACCGATGTCTTGAGATCGTGCAGATCGATGAGCTCGGCGATCTGGTCGCTCTTGTCGGTCGCGGTCTCGGGATTGGCTGCGGCGGGCAGCGCCATCGCCAGGGTCAGCAAAGCCGCGGCGACCAGTCGTGTGTCCACAATCATTAAGAACCTGCTCCTTGCTGAGTGCGGCGCCCCATTCCGGCGCCACGATTTGAGCAGGATTATATCCCAGCGCTCCTGCAAATCACTGTCCTGACGTGCTGTTTTATTGTCGTTGCAAGGCGACATGGCGACGGTCGATTTCCTCGAGGTCTTCGCTCTGTCCGAACTGCCTGCCTACGCAGGCGAAACAGACCATCGATTGCTGTCGCTACGTTTTAGAGAGCAGCTTCAGCGCCTGCCGGATCGCCTCCGGGACCGCGGCTTCGGGAGAAACCTTGGCAAGTGCGGCGCTCGCTTCCTTGTCGCTGTATCCGAGCGCGCTCAGCGCGTTGAGCACGTCGCCCCTCACCGACCCGGCACTGCCCGAGGCGGACGGCGCCACATCTCCGGCCAGCTTGTCGCGAAGTTCCAGCAACAAGCGCTCCGCGGTCTTCTTGCCGATGCCGGGAATCTTGGTGAGGCGCGCACCATCCTGTGTGGACACAGCCCGGTACAGCTCCGACACCGACAGACCCGACAGCACCGCCAGCGCGGTACGGGCGCCGACGCCGCCGATCTTGAGCAATTGCCGGAACACCCGACGCTCCTCCTCGGTGCCGAAGCCGAACAGCAGGTGCGCGTCTTCGCGCACCACCAGGTGGGTGTGCAGCACCACGGTCGAGCCGGTCGCCGGCAGTAGGAAGAACGTGCTCATCGGCACGTCCACTTCGTAGGCAACGCCGTGCACATCGACCACCACCGTGGGCGGACGTTTTTCGATCAGATGCCCGGTGATGCGGCCGATCACACCAGCCTCCCGCGCTTCATGCGGTACCCGCGCGTCGCGAGTTGCCCCAGTCCTGTGCCTCCGTGCGCGTGGCAGATGGCGCAGGCAAGCGCGTCGGCGGCGTCGGCGCTGGGATCGCCCGGCAGCTTGAGCAGCCGGCGCACCATCTCCTGCACCTGTTCCTTGCGCGCGTGGCCGTTGCCGACCACGGCTTGCTTGACCTGCAACGCGGTGTACTCCGATACCGGCAGACTGCTGATCACCGCGGCGCAGATTGCGGCGCCGCGCGCCTGGCCGAGCAGCAGGGTGGATTGCGGATTCACGTTGACGAATACCTTTTCCACGGCGACCTGCTGCGGCTTGATCTCGCCGATCAACTGGCACAGTCCCTCGAGGAGGGTCTTGATGCGCTCCGGCAGTTCGCCATCCTGCCGGGTGCGGATACAGCCGCTGGTGACGTAAGTCAGTCTCTGGCCAACTTTGTCCAGAACCCCAAAACCCGTCACCCTCAGTCCCGGATCGATTCCCAGAATCCTCATGGTCGGTGAGGCGTGAGGCGAGAGGCGAGCGGCGGAGACTTTCATTCAGGGATCCTTCAGCGGATCGAGCTGATGGCGGAAATTCCCGACCTGCAGAGCCTCTTGAGGCCGCGTGTCCCTTCTTATCACGCCTCTCGCCTCACGCCTTTCGTCGCTCGCCTCACCCTTCCATCACCGCGGTGGTATGGATCTCCTGCACATCGTCGATCGCCTCCAGGGCATCGATGAGCCTTTGCATTTTCGCCGCGTCGTCTCCAGCCAGCACATTCTCCACCGTTGGCTTCATGGTCACTTCCGCGACTTCCGCCTTCAGCCCGCGCTTCTCCAGCCTTTCCTTGACCGCCATGAAATCGTTGGGCGCGGTGATGACCTCGATGCTGTCGTCATCGTTGGCGATCACGTCTTCGGCGCCCGCATCCAGCGCCGCATCCATGACCTTTTCCTCACTGGTGCCGGGAGGGAACAGCAGCTGTCCGCAATGCTTGAACAGGAAGGCGACCGAGCCTTCGGTGCCGAGATTGCCGCCGTTCTTCGCGAATGCGTGGCGCACATCCGCGACGGTGCGGATACGATTGTCGGTCATGCAGTCCACCATGACCGCCGCACCGCCGATTCCGTAACCTTCGTAGCGCACCTCCTCGTAACTCACGCCCTCGAGCTCACCGCTGCCGCGCTTGATCGCGCGCTCCACGTTGTCTTTCGGCATGTTATTGGCATACGCCTTGTCCATCGCCAGGCGCAGCCTCGGATTGGTGCCCGGGTCGGAGCCGCCCAGACGGGAGGCAACGGTAATTTCCTTGATAAGGCGGGTGAAAATCTTGCCGCGCTTGGCGTCCGCCGCGGCTTTCTTGTGCTTGATGTTTGCCCACTTGCTGTGGCCTGCCATGACTTCCTCTGCGAAGGCGCCGCAATGGCGCCGTATCCGTACCGCCGCGCCGTCTCGATGAGGCGCCGTATACGGCTGATATAATTAGAATTTTATCATACCACCCGATCATCTCCGGTCCCGGAAAAACACATGCAACAGCCCCTGCCGATCGCCAAGTCTTCCCGGGAGCTTTTTCTTCTGCCCGCGCTTGCCAACCGCCACGGACTGATCACCGGCGCCACCGGAACCGGCAAGACGGTGACGCTGCAGGTGATGGCCGAGCGGTTCAGCGCGATCGGCGTGCCGGTTTTCATGGCCGACGTCAAAGGCGATCTCTCCGGCCTGTCGCAGCCGGGCACAATGAACCACAAGCTCAAGGCGCGTATCGACGCACTGGCTCTTGGCGAGTTTACCTTCGCCGGATGCCCGGTAACGTTCTGGGACGTGTTTGGCGAACAGGGACATCCGGTGCGCGCCACCGTCTCGGAAATGGGCCCGCTGCTGCTGGCGCGGCTGCTGAACCTCAACGACACCCAGGCCGGCGTGCTGACGCTGGTGTTCAAGATCGCCGACGACAGTCGTTTGCTGCTGCTCGATCTCAAGGACCTGCGTTCGATGGTGCAGTACGTCGGCGACAACGCCAGACAGTTCACCACCGAGTACGGCAACATTTCTTCGGCCAGCATCGGCGCAATCCAGCGCGGGCTGCTGGCGATCGACCAGCAGGGCGGCGACCGTTTCTTCGGCGAGCCGGCGCTCAACATCGCGGAGCTGATGCAGACCGACGAACGGGGCCGGGGTGTCGTCAACATCCTCGCCGCCGACAGGCTGCTGTCCGCACCCAAGGCGTACGCGACGCTGCTTCTGTGGTTGCTGGCGGAATTGTTCGAGGAGCTGCCCGAAGTCGGCGATCCCGAAAAACCGAAGCTGGTGTTCTTCTTCGACGAGGCGCATCTGCTGTTCAACGACGCACCGCCGGCGCTGCTGGAAAAGATCGAACAGGTGGTGCGGCTAATCCGCTCCAAGGGCGTGGGCGTGTACTTCGTCACCCAGAATCCACTCGATATTCCCGACACCGTGCTCGGCCAGCTCGGCAACCGCGTGCAACACGCGCTGCGCGCCTTCACCCCGCGTGACCAGAAGGCAGTGAAGACCGCCGCGACCACGCTGCGAGCCAACCCGGAACTCGACGTCGAGAAAATCATCGGCGAACTGGGCGTGGGCGAGGCGCTGGTATCGCTGCTGGACGAGAAGGGCCGGCCCGCCGTGGTCGAGCGCGCTTTCATATTACCGCCGCACAGCCGCATCGGGCCGGCAACGGTGGATGAGCGTCGCGCCGCGATACAGCGCTCCCTGGTGGCCGGCGTTTACGAGAACACCGTCGATCGCGAGTCTGCGCACGAAGTACTGAAGGCGCGACGCGAGGAGACCGCCGCGGCCGCACCCCAGCCGGCCGCAACGCCGACCGCCGGCGGGTCGGTGCTGGACAACGTATTGGGCGGCGTACTGGGCGGCGGCGACTCGCGCCGCCAGTCGGCCGGCGAAGCCATGGTGAAAAGCGCGGCGCGGGCGATCGGTTCGGAAGTCGGCCGCCGCATCATTCGCGGCGTACTTGGCTCGATCCTGGGCGGCAGCAGCCAGCGCTGATTCCGGCCGCCCATGCCGCACGAGCACGCCCGGCCTTCGCTCACCGGCACGGCTTGTGTATTGCTTGCGGCGATGGCCTTCTCGGCGAAAGCGGTCATCGTCAAACTGGCCTACGTCTATGCGGTCGATGCCGCCACGCTGCTGGCTTTGCGCATGCTTTTCTCGGCGCCTTTCTTCCTGCTCATGGCGCTGTGGTCGCGCCGCGGCGCGGCCGCGGTATCTCTGACCCGCAAGGACTGGCTTTCGGTCGCGCTGCTCGGATTCATCGGTTACTACCTCGCCAGCTATCTCGATTTCCTCGGGCTCCAGTACATCACCGCCGGTCTCGAGCGCCTGATCCTGTTCCTCTATCCGACGATCGTGGTGCTGCTGTCAGCGTGGTTGCTCGAGAAGCCCGTTCGCCGCCACCACGTTGGCGCGCTGGTACTGTCCTACGGCGGTATCGGGCTTGTATTTGCAGAGAACCTGGAATTTGGCGGCCACTCTTTCGAAGTGGCACTTGGCGGTGTGCTGGTGTTTGCCAGCGGTGTGATCTACTCGTTCTACCTGATCGGCGCGGGGGAAGTGATCGGCAAACTCGGTGCCGCGCGCTTCACGTCCTACGCGATGCTGGTGGCCTGCGCGGTGGCCATGCTGCAGTTCATTGTCGCTCACGACCTGTCGGAGCTGGCGCTGCCGCGCCAGGTCTACTGGCTGTCGCTGTTGATGGCGGTCGTCTCCACCGTGATTCCGGCATGGCTGATGTCAGAGGGCATCCGCCGCACCGGCGCCAACCATGCGGCCATGGTCGGCTCGGTCGGACCGGTGGTTACGATCTACCTCGGTTACCGGGTGCTGAATGAGCCCGTCAGCGCGATTCAACTGATCGGCGCCGCGCTGGTCCTGACCGGGGTAACGCTGGTGAGCCTCAAGCGCTGACCCAACAAGCCTTCATGCCGCCGGGCGCCTGGAGGGTGCTAATGCTGCGGCCGC
>DASYUW010000193.1:0-3298 GCA_036000845.1 Burkholderiales bacterium | reverse complement strand
ATCCGGGCGATGGAGCACGCCTCGCCTGCCACGCTGGCTCCGTTCATCTACTCGCAGCTAGTATGGTCCACCGGACTGGCGTTCCTCGCGTTCGGGGACTTTCCGGACACGGTCACGCTGGCCGGGATGCTGGTCATCGTTGGGGCGGGCCTGCTCGCGGTGAACTGGCAGCATATGCGACGATTGAGCGACGCCAGCGACCAATCCGGAACCCACTGAAACCCGAAAATCCATGAACAGACCGGCGACCGAGAACCGCAACGCCTACCGCCATTTCCAGTCGATCCCCACCCGCTGGATGGACAACGACGTGTACGGCCACGTCAACAACGTCGTGTACTACAGCTACTTCGACACGGTGGTAAACCAGTACCTGATCGAGCAGCGCGCGCTGAACATCGAGACCAGCAAAGTCATCGGGCTGGTGGTGGAAACGCAGTGCCGGTATTTCGCCTCGATCACTTTCCCCGACGTGGTGCACGCCGGCCTGAGGGTGTCGAAACTGGGCGACAGCAGCGTGCGCTACGAGATCGGTTTATTCCGCAACGAAGAACAAACCGCGTCAGCCCAGGGCTACTTCATCCATGTCTACGTGGACCGCGCCACTCGCCGCGCCACTTCGTTGCCCGCGGAACTGCGCGCCGCCCTCGAAAAGATCGTCACCTAATCGATCAGTCCTCGCGGTAATGTTTGGGAAGATCCAGGCGGCCTGCAGTGAGATGATCAAAGAAGCCGAGAACGCTTGATCCAATTAGTCTTTCGGCGTCAGCAATGCTCTTGCCTTTAAGATCACTTAAGAGAATCTCGACAGAGAATGGGATGGCCTCTTTTTGTGAATCTTTTGCGGGCGTCGTCCGCCTACTCGCGAAGAACAGAAGTTGCCCATTCTCTTCATCGAGACGGACGGTAAGGTCATGCGTAACTTTGGCCAAACATCAAGAGCTCCTATTTTTTCTTGCATTCCTCACGACAACTCAAAGACTGCACGTAGTCAGGTCTTGTTTCTTGCAGGCTTGGATTACCACGTCGGCGCAACAAATGCGCCGTCTCATCGAACCTCCAGCCCGCCTTAAAGCTGCCGCGCCGCGGTGGATTTTTCCTGTCGACCTTGCTTTCGCGTCTTCGTGTCGGACGCCCTTCGCCTTACTCCAGATCGTCGAACTCATGTCCGTAGCGGACGACGCCCGAGACTTGCGCGAAGGCATCAGGCTCGAGTTCGATCGCCATGAAGGCCTCCTCCGGGGCCGGAAACGGGCACTTCAGTCCGAACCTCGACGCCGGTACGAAACCGAAGCGGCCGTAGTAGACGGGATCGCCGAGCACCAACACACGTGGGTGCCGTTCCATTCGGCAGCGTTCGAGTCCAGCGCTCACTAACGCGCTGCCGATCCCGAGCCGTTGAAACGCCGGCATCACGGCGAGTGGCGCCAGGGCCAGCATAGGGATTTCGCTGTCGCCGCTTTCGACCGAGATCCGCGAGAAGACCACATACCCCAGCACACGGCCTTTCTCTTCGGCAACCAGGGCACAGACTATTTTTCCCGAAGCGCGCAGTCGTTCGACCAGGCGGGCCTCGGCTTCCCGCCCGAACGCGGCGACGAGCACTGCGTGAACCGCTTCCGCGTCTTCGGGACGTTCCTCCCGGATCAACGACATCGGTCAGCCGATGCGCGGAATCCGTCCCGACAGCGGATAGCGCGGGTCGTTGAAGCCCGGTGTGGACGGATGCCCGGGGCTCACCAGCGAATCCACCAGCGCCTCGCCCTTGGCGTCGAGACTGAATTCGAGCGCCTTCAGATAATCCTGCCACTGCTCGAGCGTGCGCGGGCCGCCGATGACGCTGCTGACGATCGCGTTGTTGAGCACCCAGTTGACCGCAAAATGGCCGGGGCTCATTCCCTTCTTATCCGCGAAGGCCTTGATCTTCTGCGCGATCGCCAGCGACTCCTTGCGGAATTCGGTCTCCATCATGCGCTTGTCGCCGCGGCCGGCGCGGGTATCGCCGGGAGGCGCTTCGCCGGGCCGGTACTTGCCGGTGAGCACGCCGCGCGCCAGCGGGCTGTAGGGCACCACGCCGATGCCGTAGTAATGGCAGGCCGGCAGGATCTCCACTTCGGGCTGGCGATTCATCGCGTTGTAATACGGCTGGCACACCACCGGCCTGGGGACATTCATCGAGCGGCACAGGTGCACTACTTCGGCGATGCGCCAGCCGCGGTAATTCGAAAGACCGAAGTAACGCGCCTTGCCGGCGCGCAGGATCTCCGCCATTGCCGCCACGGTCTCGTCCAGCGGGATGTCCTCGTAGTCGAGGTGCAGGTAATAGATGTCCACGTAATCGGTGCTGAGCCGCTTCAGGCTGGCGTCGATCGCCTGCATCATCCATTTGCGTCCGGCTCCGCGCTCGTTAGGCCCGTCGCCCATCGGATTGCCGACCTTGGTGGCAAGCACCCAGTAGTCGCGCCTGGCGGCGATCAGTTTCCCGGTAATGCGTTCCGACTCGCCCTTGGCGTACTGATCGGCGGTGTCGATGAAATTGACCCCGGCGTCGAGCGCGGAGCCGACGATGCGCGCGGCTTCCTTTTCGTCGGTGCGATCCCCGAACATCATGGTGCCGAGGCAAAGCGGCGAGACCTTCAGGCCGCTACGGCCGAGCGTGCGATATTCCATTGCATCCTCCCGCGGAACGTTCTCGTGAAATGCGGCGATGATGCCGCAAGCCCAACGCTGGCGCAAACGCGCTTGAGGCAGCCGTCGCGCCAATGCTATAAGAGTCCTTCGCCACAACCGCCACCGACTTTCAACCCATCATGCCAGCAACGCTCCCCGCGCAAATGCGCGCAATCGAAATCGCCGCGCCGGGTGGGCCCGAGGTCCTGCGCGTTACCCGGCGTCCGGTCCCCGTTCCCGCTGTCAATGAAGTGCTGATCGAGGTGGCTGCGGCCGGCGTCAACCGCCCCGACGTCCTGCAACGGAAGGGCGGCTACCCGCCCCCGCCTGGCGCATCCGACATCCCCGGGCTCGAGGTCGCCGGTACCGTCGTCGTCGCCGCAACGGGAGTGCATGAATGGAAACTCGGCGACCGGGTCTGCGCACTGGTGACCGGCGGCGGCTACGCCGAGTACGTCGCCGCGCCGGCGCCGCAGTGCCTGCCGATTCCGCGCGGCCTCACGCTCATCGAAGCCGCGGGGATTCCCGAGACCTTCTTCACGGTGTGGGTCAACGTGTTCGAGCGGGCGGGGCTCAAAGGTTCGGAGACGCTGCTGATACAGGGAGGATCGAGCGGCATCGGCGTCAC
>DASYUW010000192.1:0-4196 GCA_036000845.1 Burkholderiales bacterium | reverse complement strand
TACGCCGGCGAAAGGCGCTGGAACTTCCATGGTCGCCTTGTCGGATTCGAGCGTGATCAGCGAGTCTTCCGCCTTGACGGTATCACCCGGCTTGACCAGGACTTCGATCACCGGGATGTTTTTGAAATCGCCGATGTCGGGAACGAGGACGTCTCTGAGGCTGCCCATGGTTTAGTCAGTGAAGGGTGAATGAGTGAATGAGTGAAGGGTAAATGAGTGAATGCGTGAACGGTGGGTTTGGGCATGGTTTGGAGCCGTTACCCTTCACACATTCACCCTTCACGCATTCACCGGATTTCATACCGTTACCGGGTTCGGCTTGCCCGGATCGATCGCGTACTTCTTGATCGCCTTGGCCACCGTCGCGGCCGGAACGCTGCCCTCATCGGCAAGCGCTTTGAGGGCGGCCACGGTGACGTAGTAGCGATCCACTTCGAAAAACTTGCGCAACTGCCGCCGGTAATCGGAGCGGCCAAAACCGTCGGTGCCGAGCACCACGTAAGGCTTGTAGATGAACGGCCGGATCTGATCGGCGAAGATCTTCATGTAATCGGTCGCGGCAACGACCGGACCGGGCGCGTGATTCAGGCACTGGCTCACGTAGGTTTCACGCGGCCTTTGCTCGGGGTTCAGCAGGTTCCAGCGCTGCACGTCGAGGCCCTCGCGGCGCAGTTCGTTGAAGCTGGTCGCGCTCCACACGTCGGCGGATACGCCGAAGTCCTTCTCCAGCAGATCCTGCGCGGCAATGACTTCGCGCAAAATCGCGCCGCTCCCAAGCAACTGCACTTGGGGCGCAGCTTTTTTTCCTCGTCCCTCGTCCCTCGCCCCTCGCCCCTCGCGAAGCCTGTACATCCCCTTGAGAATACCGTCTTCGGCGCCTTTCGGCATCGCCGGATGGCTGTAGTTCTCGTTCAACAGAGTGATGTAGAAAAAGACGTCCTGCTGCTCCTTGACCATGCGGCGCAGGCCGTCCTGGATGATTACCGCGACCTCGTAGGAGAAGGTCGGGTCGTAGGAAATACAATTCGGGATGGTCGAAGACAGGATGTGGCTGTGGCCGTCCTCGTGCTGCAGGCCTTCGCCGTTCAGCGTGGTGCGGCCGGAAGTCCCGCCCAGGAGAAAACCGCGCGCACGCTGATCGCCGGCCGCCCAGGCCAGGTCGCCGATGCGCTGGAAGCCGAACATCGAGTAGTAGATGTAGAACGGGATCATCGACACGCCGTGCGTCGAATACGACGTCGCCGCGGCGATCCACGAGGACATCGCCCCGGGCTCGTTGATGCCTTCCTGCAGGATCTGGCCGTTCTTGTCTTCCTTGTAGAACATCAACTGGTCGGCGTCCTGCGGCGTGTAGAGCTGGCCTACCGAGGACCAGATGCCGAGCTGCCGAAACATGCCTTCCATGCCGAAAGTGCGGGATTCGTCAGGCACGATCGGCACCACGCGCTTGCCGATGTTCTTGTCCTTCACCAGGATGTTGAGGATGCGCACGAACGCCATCGTGGTGGAAACCTCTCGCTCCTCCGAGCTTTTGAGCAGCGGCTCGAAGGCGGACAACGCCGGTATCTCCAACGCGTCGCCCTTGAGGCGGCGCGCCGGCAGGTAGCCGCCCAGTGCCTCGCGATGCTTGCGCATGTAATCGAGTTCGGCCGAGCCTTCGTCGAAAGTGAGGTAGGGCACTTCCTCCAGCTTGTCGTCGGGGACCGGCAGGCGGAAGCGGTCGCGGAACGCCTTGAGTGAGGTGGTTCCCATCTTCTTCTGCTGGTGGGTGATGTTCTGCGCCTCGCCGGCCTCGCCCATCCCGTAACCCTTGATGGTCTTGGCCAAAATCACCGTGGGCTGGCCCTGGTGCTTCACCGCCGCCGCATACGCGGCGTAAATCTTGTGCGGATCGTGGCCGCCGCGGTTCAGCCGCCAGATATCGTCGTCGGACATGTTGGCCACCATCTCCAGCAACTCCGGGTACTTGCCGAAGAAGTGCTTGCGCACGTAGGCGCCGTCCCTGGACTTGAATGTCTGGTACTCGCCGTCCACGCACTCTTCCATGCGCTTGACCAGCAAGCCGTTAATGTCCCTGGCCAGCAGCGTATCCCAGTAGGAGCCCCAGATCACCTTGATCACGTTCCAGCCGGCGCCGCGGAAATCCGATTCCAGCTCCTGGATGATCTTGCCGTTGCCGCGCACCGGGCCGTCCAGGCGCTGCAGGTTGCAGTTCACCACGAAGACCAAATTGTCGAGCTTCTCACGCGACGCCACGCTGATCGCGCCCATCGACTCGGGCTCGTCCACCTCGCCGTCGCCGAGGAAGCACCACACCTTGCGGCCGTCGGTATTGGCCAAGCCGCGGTCCTGCAGGTACTTCATGAACCGCGCCTGGTAAATCGCCATGATCGGCCCCAGCCCCATCGACACCGTCGGGAACTGCCAGAAGTCCGGCATCAGCCATGGGTGCGGATATGAAGACAGGCCCTTGCCGTCCACTTCCTGGCGGAACTTGTCCATCTGCTCCCTGGTCAGCCGCCCGAGCATGAAGGCGCGGGCATAGATTCCGGGCGCGGAGTGTCCCTGGACGAACACCAAGTCGCCGCCGTGGTTCGCCGTAGGCGCGTGCCAGAAGTGATTGAAGCCGACGTCGTAAAGCGTGGCGGCCGAGGCGAAGCTGGCGATATGGCCTCCCAATTCCGAGGACTGCTTGTTGGCGCGCAATACCATCGCGGCGGCATTCCAGCGCACGTACGAGCGGATCCGGTGTTCCAGAGCGTGGTCTCCCGGGGAGCGCTCCTCCTTGCCGGGCGGGATGGTGTTGATGTACGGGGTATTAGCGCTGTACGGCAGATACACGCCCGAGCGGCGTGCCTTCTCGAGCAGTTTCTCGAGAATGTAGTGCGCACGTTCCAGGCCCTCGTGCTGGAGCACACCGTCGAGGGCATCCAGCCACTCGTTCGTCTCCTGCGGATCGTCGTCCGGAAGCGCTGCCATAGTTTCTGCCCTTGGTGAGGTTGCCGTCGTTGTCCGGGGCTGCGGTGTTCGTGACGCCGCGCCCGATTTTGCAAAAATTATATCACCAGCAAGCTGCGCAAAATCCTTGCCGGAAAGTGGCTTCGGCCGCTTATTTGGCGGATGGCGGAACGCGCCCGAACAGGTAGAACTCGTCGTTGGCGCGCATGTCGATCAGATGCGCCATGCGGTTGGAGAGCGCGAACAACGCGGTTATGGCGCCGATGTCCCAGATGTCCTCTGTGCCGAAGCCGTGGTTGCGCAGCGCCTCGTGGTCGGCTTCGACCATGGCCTCGGGAGTGCGTGCGAGTTTGCAAGCAAAATCCAGCATCGTCTTCTGGCGCGGCGTGATGTCGGCCTTGCGGTGATGGATCGCCACCTGGTCCGCGATCTGCGGATTCTTCGCGTAGATGCGCAGGATCGCGCCGTGGGCGATCACGCAGTAGGGGCACTGGTTCAACCCGCTGGTGGCGACTACGATCATTTCCTTCTCGGCTTTGCTGAGCCCCGAGTCCTTGAGCATGAGCGCGTCGTGGTAGGCAAAAAACGCGCGGAATTCGTCGGGCCGATGTGCCAGAGTCAGGAACACGTTGGGGATGAACCCTGCCTTCTGCTGCACTTCCAGCATCCTCGCGCGGATATCCTGCGGCAGGTCCTCGAGCTTCGGGACGGGATATCTGCTGATCGGGTGGGTGGTCATTCAGGCTCCGGAACGTCAAAACCTCAACGCAAAGGCGCAAAGGACGCAAAGTTCGCAAAGGAAAACAAAATAGAAAAATGGACTACACGAAAGGATCGCATGCTTAATATTTCATGGGTACAGGCTTTCCAGTCAGCATTTGAATTTCTTTGCGTGCATTTCTTTTCGTCCTTTGCGCCTTTGCGTTGAGAAGTTGATCTAATCGTATTTGCGCAAGTCTTCGATGACCTTGCCGTCATTGGGCAGCGAGCCGGACTCGGCGAATTCGACCTGTCCGCGCAGTTTGCACACGTCGCGCAGCGTGTTGGTGATGGCCTGCGCCAGCAGGTCGTTCCGGCTGCGGACTTCGCAGCGCAGTGTCATGCGGTCGTTCTTGTCGGCGTCGTGGTCCACCACCAGGCGCGCCTTCAGGATCTCGGCGTGGCGTTTCACCACCTGCGCGACCTGCGAAGGATGCACGAACATGCCCTTCACTTTCGTCGTCTGATCGGCGCGCCCC
>DASYUW010000191.1:0-25101 GCA_036000845.1 Burkholderiales bacterium | reverse complement strand
TTTGGATACGCCCAGAATCATCAGCAACCAAGCTCAGCAGGCCGTCTGGAGATGGGACAACGACGATCCGTTCGGAGCCAACATGGCCAACGAGAACCCGAGCGGGCTGGGGACCTTCGCCTTCAACCTCAGGTTCCCGGGACAGCACTTCGACAAGGAAACGAATACTCACTACAACGTATATCGCGATTACAGCCCGGAGATTGGGCGGTACGTGCAGAGCGATCCGATTGGGTTGGAAGGTGGAATCAACACGTATGCATATGTCGGGGGGAACCCAGTTAGTAAAACAGACCCGACTGGATTACAGATTGCACCGCCGATTCCAATGCCGTTTCCATGGCTTCTACCGAGACTCCTTCCTTTTCCTCTCGATCCCGTGATTCCATTCGTTCCGCCTGGGTCAGGCCGAGGCAATGATCGACCAAAAGACTGCAAGTTGAAGTCGTCTATTAATCACGGAAAAGTCGAAGGAGGATATAGCTTAACGTGTTGGTACGAATGTTGTGACGGCACAGGTTTTTACATCACGCTTGAGCCCTGGAAGCAGCCGAGATGTCCAGATTATTGGTCGGACCTTTCCACTTGAAAGGATTCTGGAGGTTAGTTGAATGATATCTTCGAACTCTTTGAGTCTCACACCTCGAGCAAAATTGGCACTCACGCAAATGACGAAGAGAGTTGATCTTCGGAAACCAGTATTCACCATAGCGCGAGGTACCGTTTCCGGTTCGGGCAAGACCCGGTGGGGAGTCGCAGTCTATGAGTTTGAGAATCTTTCTACGGGAACCACGATATTGCGGATTGATGAATTTGATTTCTATATTGATCCGTCCGTTAAAGTGGAAATCTTGGGGAAAACCTTGGACTATGAAGAGGGAAGATTCCAACTTATCTGAACAAGCGGATGCGAGGGGTCAGATGCGAGGGGTCACATGCGAGGGGTCAGGCCTTGCCTTTTGCCTCCTCACGGCGTAGCGTCCCTCTCATGGCCCGTCCGCTGCGTATCGAATTTCCTGGTGCGGTGTATCACGTCACCTCGCGCGGTGACCGGCGTGAGCCGATTTTGGTCGACGACGAGGATCGGCAGGGCCTGCTGCAGGTCGTGGCGCAGGCGCTGTCTCGTTTCGATGCCGAGGCCTTGTCCTATTGCTTGATGTACAGAAGCAAGGGGTCAGGCCTATACTTTATAGCTGATCAGGCGTAGCCTCACGTGAATGACCCGACCGCTGCGTCTGGAGTTTGCCGGGGCGCTCTACCACCTCATCGCCCGCGGAGACCGCCGCGAGGCGATCTTTCTCGACGACGAAGACCGGTTGCTCTTCATCGACCTGCTACGAAAGACTGGAACGGATCGTCGCCGGGCATAAAGTATAGGCCTGACCCTCTCTTTTCCTCTCTTTTCCCTGGTGACTGGGTAAGAGCAGGGCTCGGGACGCAGGACTCAGGACTCAGGACTCAGTAAAACCGCTGACCGGTAAACGGAAAAGCACTTGAGCCGCCCTCGGGCGGCTCAATGTTTTGGAGGACTGAAATCGGAAGTCGAGCAGGTGATTCGATGCGCCAGACTCTAAACTTTCCTGGCCCCTAGCTTCTAGCCCTCGCCCCTGTGCACTGAGCATCGGGCACGCCGTTCCGTCCTTCGCACCGAGCACTGAGCACCGAGCACTAAACCTCTCTCTTCCGCCCCTTAGCCTTCAACAACACGACGACCGCGCCGCTGCCGCCGTCCTCTGGGCGGGCCTGGACGAAGGCGAGCACCTCGTCGCGCTGCGCCAGCCAGTTGCCCACTTTTCGTTTCAGCACCGGTTCGCGATTCTCCGAGCGCAGGCCCTTGCCGTGCACGATGCGCACGCAACGCCAGCCTTTTGTCAGGGCTTCGTTGAGAAATGCGACCAGCAACTGTCGCGCCTCCTGGCTCCGCAGCCCGTGCAGGTCGAGTTGATCTTGGGTGACCCAATGTCCGCGGCGTAGCTTGCGCAGGACCATGTTGGACAGCCCGTCGCGCAGGAACACCAGCTCGTCGCCGGTTTCGAGTCCGACTTCGAGCGGAATGTGATCGGAAAGGCTCTCCTGCAGGACCTGTTCATCGTCGCGCAGCCGCTGCACCGGCACCGGTTTGGGAGCCTTTCGGCGTAGCGTGGCTTTGCCGGGATCGGGAATCGGCGCAACGTCCTTCAGCGCCTCGCGCAGCAACGCCTCGTCGTCCGCGGGTTCCTCGGGCGGTGGTTCCGGTGTGACTGTACGCTTGGCCATATCAAGTTCAGAAAACCTTTCAACGCAAAGGACGCAAAGGTACGCGAAGGAAAACCGAAACGAGTCATTTCATGGATGTGAGGATAGTATTCTGAGTCTTCATATTCCCCTGGAACATTCTTTGTCGGCTGCTTTTTCTTCACCATGGGGGGTCTTCTTTGACTTCCTTTGCGTACCTTTGCGTCCTTTGCGTTGATCGCGGTTAGGTCTTGCGTTTTATGCTTTCGAGCCAAGTTCTTCGAGATACTTCTCGGCGTCGAGCGCGGCCATGCAGCCGCTGCCGGCGCTGGTGACGGCCTGACGATAGACATGGTCCTGAACGTCGCCGGCCGCGAACACGCCGGGAACGCTGGTGGCGGTGGCGTTGCCCTGGTCGCCACCCTTGGTAACGATGTAGCCGTTCACCATCTCGACCTGGCCCTGGAAGATCTGCGTGTTCGGGGTGTGACCGATGGCGATGAACACCCCATGCAACGGCAACTCCTTGACCTTGTCGCCTTGGGTGGGCTTGATGCGCACCCCGCTGACGCCTTTCCTGTCGCCAAGCACTTCGTCCAGCGTATGGTTCCACTCGACCTTGACGTTGCCGGATTTGGCCTTCTCCATCAGGCGGTCGACCAGGATCGCCTCGGCGCGGAACTTGTCGCGACGGTGAACCACCGTCACGGACTTGGCGATGTTGGACAGGTACAGTGCTTCCTCGACTGCGGTGTTGCCGCCGCCGATCACGGCCACGTCCTGGCCCTTGTAGAAAAAGCCGTCGCAGGTCGCGCACGCCGATACGCCCTTGCCCATGTAAGCTTGCTCCGAGGGCAGACCGAGATACTTCGCCGAGGCGCCGGTGGCGATGATCAGCGCATCGCATGTATAAGTAGCCTGGTCGCCGACCAACTGGAAAGGCCGTTGGCCCAACTTCACCGAGTGGATGTGGTCGAAGATGATCTCGGTGTCGAAGCGCTCCGCGTGCTTGTGGAAGCGCTCCATGAGTTCCGGTCCCTGCACGCCCATGACATCGGCGGGCCAGTTGTCCACGTCGGTGGTGGTCATCAGTTGCCCGCCCTGCGCGAGACCGGTGACCAGGACCGGCTTGAGGTTGGCGCGGGCCGCATAGATCGCGGCGGTATAGCCGGCCGGACCGGAACCCAGAATGAGCAATCGGGAATGCTTTGTTGTTTGAGCCATGGCAGCGTTAAATCGGGGCAAAGGCAAAAATAGCAAGACTGTAGCAGCCGCACGAAGTTCGTGTCCACGCGCGCAAAATGGGGTTCTTTGAGAGTGCGACCCTGGGATATAATTCTTTGAAACTGAAAAGGTAATTTGCTTGCGAACACATCCGGCGTCCAAATCCGCATCCCAAAAGCCGCCCCGCAAGCCGCTGCCTCCGAAGATCGCCGCCCTGTTGCGGGAATCCTGGTGGCTGCTCCTCGTCGGCGCGGCGCTCTACCTGGTTCTCATCCTCTTCACCTACAGCAAGTCCGATCCGGGCTGGTCGCACCAGGTCACCGGCTCGCTGGTCGCCAATGCGGGAGGCGAGGCCGGCGCGTGGATGGCCGACATCCTGCTCTATGTATTCGGGCTGTCTGCGTGGTGGTGGGTGTCCTTCCTGCTCGCCGGCGTGGTCTGGGGCTATCGCCGCCTCGAAGTGCCGGAAATGGACCGCCGCTCGCTGTTCGTCGCGTGCGGCGGTTTCCTGCTCCTGATCACCGCCAGCAGCGCGCTCGAATCGCTGCGCCTGTACACGCTGAACGCGTCGCTGCCGCACGCGCCGGGAGGTGTGCTTGGCGAACTGGTGAGCGGATTGTTCTCGAAAGGATTCGGCTTTACTGGCAGTACCTTGCTGCTGCTGGTGCTATGCGGGGTGGGATTGTCTCTGTGCACCGGCATGTCCTGGGTCGCCTTCATCGAGAAGCTCGGCGCGGCAATCGAGGGCGCCTACACCGTCCTGGTGGAGAGATGGCAGACCCGCCAGGACAAGAAAGCCGGCGAGCAGGCCGTGGTCGAGCGTGAGGAACTCCTTGAAGTCGAGCGCAAGCGCTTCGAGGAACACGAGCCGATCCGCATCGAGCCGCCCCGGACAGTCATTCCCAAGTCCGACCGCGTGATCAAGGAAAAGCAGAAGCCGCTCTTCGAAGATCTGCCGGATTCCCCTTTGCCCCCTTTGCACCTGCTCGATGAGCCACCTGCCGACGTGGCATTGCTATCTGCCGAGACGCTGGAGTACACCTCCAGGCTGATCGAGAAGAAGCTCGGCGACTTCGGCATCGAGGTGAACGTGGTGGCCGCCCAACCGGGGCCGGTGATCACGCGCTACGAAATCGAGCCGGCGGTGGGCGTGAAGGGCAGCCAGATCATCAACTTGGTGAAGGACTTGGCGCGCGCGCTATCGGTGGTAAGCGTGCGTGTGGTCGAGACCATTCCCGGCAAATCCTGCATGGGACTGGAGATTCCGAACCCGAAACGGCAGGTGGTGCGGCTCTCTGAGATTCTCAGTTCCAAGGTGTACGCCGAAATGAGTTCCGCGCTCACGCTGGCGCTGGGCAAGGACATCGCCGGCAATCCGATCGTCGCAGACCTCGGGAGAATGCCGCACCTGATGGTGGCGGGTACCACCGGGTCGGGCAAGTCGGTGGCGCTCAACGCCATGATTCTGTCGCTGGTGTACAAGGCGCCGGCGAAGGACGTGCGGCTGATCCTGGTGGACCCGAAGATGCTCGAGCTGTCGGTGTACGAAGGCATTCCGCATCTGCTTGCGCCGGTGGTCACCGACATGAAACAGGCCGCGCAGGCGCTCAACTGGTGCGTCGGCGAAATGGACCGCCGTTACAAGCTGATGTCCACGCTGGGCGTGCGCAACCTGTCCGGATTCAACCAGAAGATCAAGGAGGCGGAGAAGGCCGGCAGGCCGCTGACCAATCCGTTCACGATCACGCCGGAAAATCCCGAGCCGCTGACGGAGCTGCCCCTGATCGTAGTGGTCATCGACGAGCTCGCCGACCTGATGATGGTGGTGGGCAAGAAAGTCGAGGAGCTGATTGCGCGACTGGCGCAGAAGGCCCGCGCGGCTGGCGTACACCTCATACTCGCGACCCAGCGGCCGTCGGTGGACGTCATCACCGGATTGATCAAGGCGAATATTCCGACCCGGGTCGCGTTCCAGGTGTCGAGCAAGGTCGACTCGCGCACCATCCTCGATCAGATGGGCGCGGAACAGCTCCTCGGGCAGGGCGACATGCTTTATCTGCCGCCGGGCACCGGGTACCCGCAGCGGGTGCACGGCGCGTTCGTCGCCGACCAGGAAGTGCACAAAGTGGTGGACTACCTGAAATCGCGCGGTCAACCGCAGTACATCGACGACGTTCTGGAAGGTGGCGAGGCCGACGCGGAAGAAGGCGTTACAACGGGCGAGGCACAAGGCGAAGCCGATCCGCTTTACGATCAGGCCGTGGAAATCGTGCTCAAGTCGCGGCGGGCATCCATTTCACTGGTGCAGCGGCATCTGCGCATCGGCTACAACCGGGCAGCGCGCCTGATCGAGCAGATGGAACGTGCCGGAATGGTTTCCACCATGCAGCCCAACGGCAACCGTGAAGTGCTGGCGCCGTCGAGAACGGAAGCGTGAGCCCCGTTAGAAGGGCACATGACAACCTCACGCAGCGGCACGCTTTTCGCGTGCCCTTCTAACGGGGTGAGGGGTGAGGAGGGCATCATGCACAGATCTTTTTCGGTAGTTGTACTGATGATGCTTGCATCTCTCGTGCAGGCGGACGTTTACAAATGGGTGGACCGCAACGGCAGCGTGCACTACGGCGATACCCCGCCCGCAAACGCGAGGTTCCGGTCGGTGGACTTGCGTTTTGCCGGCAACGCCACGGCGGCTGATGTGAATTCTTGCTGTGTGGCGAAGGAGGATCCGCCCAAGTCGGCAGAGCAGCCGGTGTACAGTGTCCTCGCCGCCGAACCACCGGCGCGCGACCCGGCGCCGGGTGGAATGGACTTCGGCGTATTCATCATGCTGCGCCATGGCATGAGCGAAGGCGAACTGCTGCAGCGCGCCGGGCCGCCCGATTACCAAAGCACGGACGGATACGCGGTGCA
Source organism: Burkholderiales bacterium (assembly GCA_036000845.1). Classification (GTDB taxonomy): domain Bacteria; phylum Pseudomonadota; class Gammaproteobacteria; order Burkholderiales; family JACQAP01; genus JACQAP01. Next base: position 18,750 of record DASYUW010000191.1, on the reverse strand, counting down.
GGCGATCTCGGTAACGCGGCGTGGGCGACCGGTCGACCAGTTTCACGGTTGGCGCGGTCACGGGGCGCTCTCTTACGGCGTCAGCAACCTGATAGTCAAGACCTTCTACTACTACCCAACGATCTCCAACCCGTTCACCACCGTGCTTACCCTGACCGGGGGCCGGATCACCGACATGCAAAGAACGAGGCAATTCTGATGAGGCGTGGATTCTCCATCATGGCGCTTCTTTTCAGCGGGCTGCTCGCCTTTCCGGCGCACGCCGGTCCGATCGAAAAAATGCGTGCCTTCATCCAGCAAACGCGCTCGGCGCGCGCGATCTTCACCCAGACCGTAGCAGACTCGAGCGGCCAGATCTCCCAGCAGGCGAGCGGCACGGTCCAGTTTCAGCGTCCCGGCAAATTCCGCTGGACTTACAGCAAGCCTTACGAGCAACTGATCGTCGGCGATGGCGAAAAGCTGTGGATCTACGACAAGGACCTGAATCAGGTAACCCAGCGGAAACTCGACAAGGCTCTCGGCAGCAGCCCTGCGGCACTGCTCGCCGGCGCGGACGACATCGAGAAGTATTTCTCGCTGAACGCGCTCGGTAAAAAGGGCAAACTGGACTGGCTGGAAGTCAGGCCTTACGACGAGGACAGCCTGTTCGACAAGGTGCGAATGGGCTTCAACAGGAACACGCTCGAAGTCATGGAGCTCTACGACCACTTCGGGCAGAAGACCACCATCAAGCTGTCCAGGCTCGAGCGCAATCCCGTCACGCGCGCTGATACCTACACATTCACCGTCCCTGACGGGGCCGACGTCGTAACGGAGTAGAAATCACCCACCTCACCCCGGCCCTCTCCCCCCGCAAGCGGGCGGAGAGGGAGACGAGAGGCGCGATCACTATGGTGCTAATGTTGCGAAGGCCAAGCTCCTTCTCCGCACATAGTGGGGAGAAGGCGGGGGATGAGGTGCCATGACCGATCTTTTCGAAGCCAGGCAGCCGGCAGCGCCGCTCGCCGATCTCATGCGCCCGCAGACGCTCGACGAAGTGGTCGGGCAGCCGCATCTGCTGGGACCGGGCAAACCGCTGCGTGTCGCTTATGAATCCGGCAAGCTGCACTCGATGATCCTGTGGGGTCCGCCGGGGGTGGGCAAGACCACGCTGGCGCGGCTGATGGCGAAATCCTTCGACGCCGAATTTCTGGCGCTGTCGGCGGTGCTCTCGGGCGTGAAGGACATCCGTGACGCCGTGTCCCGTGCAGAGAACGTCTTGCAGCAATCCGGGCGGGCGACCATCCTGTTCGTCGACGAGGTGCATCGTTTCAACAAGGCGCAGCAGGACGCCTTCCTGCCTTTCGTCGAGCGCGGGCTGGTGACTTTCATCGGCGCCACCACGGAAAATCCGTCGTTCGAAGTCAACGGAGCACTGCTGTCGCGGGCGGCGGTGTACATCCTCAAGCCGCTCGGCGAGGACGACCTGGCGGTGCTGTTCTCCCGCGCAGTGCAGAAGGTCTATGCGAGCCTGGCATTTTCCGGGAAAGCGAAGGAATTCATCATCGGGGCGGCCGACGGCGATGCGCGCCGGCTGCTGAACATGATCGAAGCGCTGGGCAATGCCGCCGTTTCAAGAAACGTCTCTACCGTGGACGACGCGTTCGTGCAGGACACCTTGGCACAGAACCTGCGCCGCTTCGACAAGGGCGGCGACGCGTTCTACGACCAGATCTCGGCGCTACACAAATCGGTGCGCGGCTCCTCTCCGGATGCGGCGCTTTACTGGCTCACGCGCATGCTCGACGGCGGCGCGGACCCACTGTACCTCGGACGCCGGCTGGTGCGCATGGCTGTCGAGGACATTGGGCTCGCCGATCCGCGGGCGCTGCGGCTGGCGCTGGATGCCTGCGAGACCTACGAGCGGTTGGGCACCCCGGAAGGCGAACTTGCGCTCGCCGAAGCGGCGATCTATCTCGCCTGCGCGCCGAAATCGAACGCCACGTACGTTGCGTATAATTCGGCGCGCGCGCACGTCCAGTCCGACAAGTCCCGGCCGGTGCCGGAACACCTGCGCAATGCGCCTACCAAGCTCATGAAGGAACTCGGCTACGGCCGGACTTACCGCTATGCGCACGACGAGCCGGAAGCGTACGCGGCAGGCGAGAATTATCTGCCGGACGGGCTCGAAGGGGTCAGTTTCTACCAGCCGACGTCGCGGGGTCTGGAAGGCAAGCTTGCCGAGAAGCTCGCGCACCTGCGCGAACTGGACGAGAAGGCAAAGAAGAAAAACTGAACGCGTAGACGCAAAGGGCGCAAAGGAAAAGGAAAGGTACGCGAAGGAAGACGATGCTGGATGTTCAATTGATTCGAAGTGACCTGGATGGGGTAGCGACAAGGCTTGCGACCCGCGGCATCACGATCGACGTTGCCGCATTCCGCGCTCTTGAAGATCAGCGCAAGCGCGCGCAGGTGCGCACCCAGGAACTGCAGGCCATGCGCAACGCGTCTTCGAAGAAGGTCGGCGAACTCAAGCGCAAAGGCGAAGATGCCTCTGCACTGATGGCGGAAATGGTCGCGGTCGGCGACGAATTGAAAAACATCGAGGCGGAACTGGAGGCGATCCAGGCGCAACTCACCGACATGCTGCTTGGCCTTCCCAACCTTCCGCACCTGAGCGTGCCGGTGGGAAAGTCCCCGGAGGACAACGTGGAAGTGCGGCGGGTCGGCGAGCCGCGCCGCTTCGATTTTCCGGTAAAGGACCACGTGGACGTGGGCGGCGATCTGGGCATGCTGGATTTCGACGCCGCGGCGAAGGTCAGCGGCACACGCTTCACGCTGATGAAGGGGCCGCTGGCGCGGCTGCACCGGGCCATCGCCCAGTTCATGCTCGACATTCATACCGGCGAACACGGTTACACGGAAGTGTACGTGCCTTACCTGGTGAACGCGGACAGCATGCGCGGCACCGGGCAGTTGCCGAAGTTCGAGGAGGACTTGTTCGCGGTGCCGCGGGCCGATGGCGGCAGGTTCTACCTGATCCCGACCGCGGAAGTGCCGGTGACCAACATCGTGCGCGACGAGATCCTGCCGGTGGATAAGCTGCCGCTGAAATTGGTCTGCCACTCGCCGTGTTTCCGTTCCGAGGCCGGCTCCTACGGCAAAGACACCCGCGGCATGATCCGCCAGCACCAGTTCGACAAGGTCGAGCTGGTGCAAATCGTCCATCCCGAGCAGTCCTACCAGGGACTGGAGGAACTGACCGCGCATGCGGAGGCTATCCTCAGGCGTCTGGAGTTGCCGTTTCGCACCGTAACGCTTTGCAACGGCGACATGGGATTCGCGGCCGCTAAGACGTACGATATCGAAGTCTGGCTGCCGGGACAGAACGCGTACCGGGAGATCTCATCCTGCAGCAATTTCGAGGCATTTCAGGCGCGGCGCATGCAGGCGCGCTTCAAAGGCGAGAAGGGCAAGAACGAGTTCGTCCACACTCTGAACGGATCGGGACTTGCTGTAGGGCGAACGCTGGTCGCGATACTGGAGAACTACCAGAACCGGGATGGCAGCATCACCATTCCCGAGGCGCTGTGTCCTTATATGGGCGGCCTAGCCATCATCCGGCCGGCCTAGGGAAGCTCTGCATAAGTCCCGAATGCGCGACCGAGGCGATTCGGGTCGAGGGCAAGACGGCGAGGACGCCGTGTAGCCGGCCTACATAAGGAGGAGCCGACGCAGACATCGGCCCGAATCGCCCGGTCCCTCGAAAGAGTCGAAATGTCATTGGGTTGTGCCAGGTGTGGCGCCTGCGTTGTTACGCTCCTTGCTGGGGCTTCAGCCGCATCTGCGGAGCGACGCCTAGCAGTCATCCGCACCTGGCGCAACGCGCGTCGTCGGACCTATGCAGAGCTTCCCTAGCAGCAGGAATCACGGCTCGGCGCGGGCTTCCGCGGTGAACGACGAGAACAGCGGCCGGTAGGCATCCTCGTAGCGCACCAGAATGTCGAAGTAGTTGCGGATGTTTTCGGTGAGAATCACCGCTTCGCCGCCGCGGGCGAAACCGCGTTTGACCGTTGTGTAGTAGTCGGAGCGTGCCAGCAGCGGCAGCGTCTTGCGAAGGTCGAACCAGGAGTCTGGATTCAACCCGCGCCGCTGGGCCAGAATGCGGGCATCTTCCAGGTGTCCGTAGCCCACGTTGTATGCCGCCAGCGCCATCCAGGTCCGGTCAGGTTCGCCGATTCGCCCGGGAAGCGCGTCCTTGAGCATCCTAAGATAGCGTGCACCTGCGATGATGTTCTGGCGGGCGTCGAGCCGGTTGGTTACCCCCATGCGGTCGGCGGTTCCCGAAGTAAGCATCATCAGGCCGCGTACGCCCGTGGGACTGGTGGCGAGCGGGTTCCAGTGCGATTCCTGAAAGCCCAGCGCGGCGAGGAGCCGCCAGTCCATTCCAGTCAGCTCCTGTGCCTCGTGGAAGACGTCGCGGTATCGCGGCAACACGGAGGTGCGACGTTCGAGGAACGCGAAAACATCAGCCTGATTCAGGCGTTCGATGTGTCCGTAATACCGGTCCAGCAGGATGCGCAACGAGCCGTTGGTATTAATGCGTTTGAAGAAATCGTGTACCTGGTTGACCAGCAGCGGCTCGGCGTCCTTCGGCATTGCCCAAGCCAGCGTCTCGGGTGCGCCCAGGTTGAAGGCCTTGCCGACGTTGGGCGAGAAATTCTGCGCCAGTTCGACGACGTGCGAGTCGGTCATCACGAAGTCGTACTTGCCGTCCGACAGTTGATCCAGCAAGGTCATGCTGTCCGCAACGGGCACTTCATCCCAACGCAGTTCCGGAATATTGACGCCCTCGAGCCTGAGCTGGTCCGCGCTGCTCGACCCAGCTACTACCGCGACGCGTTTTCCCACCAGATCGCGCACGCTGCGCGGCCGTGGGCTTTCGGTGTTGTAGGCGACCACCTTGTGCACCGACAGATAAGCCGGTCCGAATATGAGCCGGCTGCGGCGTTCGTCGGTTGCGCTCAGACCGGCTGCGGCGAGATGTGCGATATCGCGGCGCAATGCCGGGAGAATGTCGGCGAAGTTCGATCTTTCGATGACACGCAGGCGCACACCGAGATCCTTGGCGAACATCTCGAGCATGTCCTGCTCCATGCCACTGAACTTGCCATCGGCGCCAAGGAAGCGCGTGGTCGGACCGTTGCGCACCAGTACCACCAGTTCATCGGTTGCTCCGAATGGAAGCACGGGCCGCTCGATCAGCATGCCTGGGTCACAGAAAGGCAGGATAACGAGCAGCGCCGCGGCCGCGAGCTTGTGCGTGGACGACAGCTGACGGCGCGAGTACGCCGTGATTTTCTTTCGCTTCCGGGGCCGATAAAAGGCGCGGCGCGTGTTCGCAAAGACTTGCATCGCTGTTAAAATATCACGCTACTGAACGATTCGAGTTCGGAGAGGTACCGAAGTGGCCATAACGGCGCTGACTCGAAATCAGATGGACGGACAAAATCCGTCACGTGGGTTCGAATCCCACCCTCTCCGCCACAAACATAATGAGCCCCACCGCGGGGCTCTTTTGTTTGTGTGGAAGGGTGGGTGGACGAACCCACAGGTTTGACCAAAACGCACTGCGTTTTGGGACGCCCCGTAGGGCGGTCCCTCGCTGCACGACGGATGGCCGGATCGCACTGATTCGCGTGTGGCGCTCGTTCAAACACCGCGCATCGCGGTGTAGTAGGCTCGCTTGATCGTCTTCTTCAGCCTCGCGATGTCGGCCAGCACGAGGTGCCCCGGATACTCATACACGAACCGGACTTTTCTCAGAAGCGACGAAGCACAAGATTCAGGTCGTGAACGTTTCATTGGATGCTCCCCAAAAAGATACTCGGGAAAAAAGGTGCGCTCGGGGATAATCAGAGACACATGCCTATAAGCGGCAGTGTCTCCCAAGTTCTCCGGATTTTCCCGGCGCACCCTCTATTCCGCAACGGCCATGCCATTACGGGGTGTCGAAAAAGTGGCACTTGGCAGTGGTTGGAAAGCACTCTGTTTCCAAACGGAAAGGAGAAGTGTCAAATAACTGACAAACCAGGCTGACGAAAGCTCGGCAAAGAGCGAAGGCGTAAAGCGTCAGTGACGGCCGAATTTGCACAAAACGATTTCGCTTGGCTACGAATGTGCATTGCATTGTCATCCCAAGATCACAAACAACGCCTGGAGCCCATGTTCCCCGCTAAAGGTCTTGTCTTCCTGCTTGCCCTGAGCCCCTGCGCTCTCGAGGCGGCCGACTGGATCGAGATCTCCTCGGACTACGAATCCTCGATTTACTACGATCGTGACAGCCTGAAGCGCGAAGGCGACATGGTCGAGGTGGTGCTGCTCTGGGACTTTCCGGAAGTGCAGCTGACCCGGCGGCCGGTCAAGCCCTATCTGTCGGCGACTCGCCTGACTCGCTACCGGTGCGGTGCCGGCGGCCGCGCCAACGTCGAAACCACGCTCTACCGCGGCAACATGGGCCGCGGCGAGATTACCGAGGTCTATCGCACGCCGGACGCGGAGGTCAGTTTCGAGTGGGTGAATCCGGAAGCGCCCGGCGGGGAAAGCATGCGCCGGGTATGTGATGCGGCGATTAGGTGATTGAGCGATTCAGCGATTAAGTGATTAAGGGATTAAGTGATTAAGTGATTCTGGCCCGAACGCCCAATCGCTCAATCGCCCAATCACCGAATCGCTCAATTGCTCAATTACTAAATCACCCGACAGACGCCGAGCAGAATGCCAAGCTTTTCAGCGACCAATCCGCGTCTTCAGGAATCTTGCCGTCAGCTGCAACGCATCGTAAGGCGGGAGAAATTCACCGCGCACGTAACGGTCCGGGCCGACCAACCACAGCGAACCTGCGCTTGTCTGCTTTCCGGGCTGCGCTTCGGGCGGGGTGAGATCCTCGCTCAACCGGGCCAGATTTTCGCGGCTTCCGCTGGCGCCGATGAACTGCGGATCGAAGGGCACCAGATATCGGCGGAGGCTTTCCGGCGAATCACGCTGCGAATCGAGGGAGACGAACAGTACCTGGGTAATTTTAGCAACTTCGGTTCTGGCGATGCGCTGGCGCATCCCAGCTAACGCGGAGAGTGCCGCGAGGCAGGGATCCGTGCAACGAGTGTCGCCCAGCAACAGAAAAGTCCATCGATCCTTCAGATGCTCCTGCGTAAACGCGTTGCCGTGCTGGTCGACGAAGGTGAAATCGCCGACCATCCAGCCTTCCAATGCGCGATCGATCCGTTGCGGTTCGGCGTGGTCCGCCAACGCGGGCGCGGCAAGCGTTGCCGCGAGCGCTGCGGTCGCGAGCCCACGGCGGAAACTCGGTTTCATTGCCGGCGTGATCAGGCGGAAGCAGACCCTGTAACCGCTGCCCGGTCTGCGGAGGGCAAGGCCAGTCCGCGCCTTGCGCCCAGGGAACGAATGATGACCACCAGACTGGAGCCGGCCATCAGGCCGGCCGCGAGAACCGGCTGGAGCAATCCGGATGCCGCCAGTCCCAGCGCCACCACGTTGTAGCCGAGTGCCCAGCCGAGATTGACGCGAATAGAATTGCGCACCTGCGCAGCCAGCTCGAACAGCCACGGCAGGTTTGCAAGCGCGTGTTCGGGCAATACGATATCGGCGCTTTCCCTGGCGAGATCGGTGGCGCCGCCCACGGCGATGCCGACCGCCGCCGCGGCCAGTACCGGACCGTCGTTAAGGCCGTCGCCCACCATGGCGGTGGGGCCGTGGCGCTGCATCCAATCCCGTAGCACGCCGACCTTGTCTTCGGGCATGAGCTCAGAGCGCCACGCCGGAATTCCCAGCCTGGTCGCAGTTTGCGCCACTGCCGACTCGCGATCGCCGCTCAACAGCAGCACCGTCATATTGCGATCGCGCAGTGCCTTCGTCACGGCAGCGGCCTCGGCCAGCGGGCGGTCGGCGAGCGCGATCAGGCCCTGCACCCTGCCTTCCCAGCCGACGTAGACCAGCGTGCATCCTTGCGGCGTTGCCGGCCACAGCGCGGGAACCTGCCATCCCAGGGCGGACATGAAGCCGGCGGATCCCATTGCGGCAGCACCGCCGTCGACTCGTCCCGAGATACCGGCGCCTGGTCGCGCTTGCACCTCGCTGGCGACTCTTTCGCCCGCCGTGCGATACGCTCGCGCAATCGCCTTCGCCAGCGGATGTTCCGATGCCCGAGCCAGCGAAGCGGCGTGGTTTAGAACCTGCTGCTCGCTGGCGTCGCGCGCGGCAACTTGCAGCACTTGCGGCCGGCCCTCGGTAAGCGTGCCGGTCTTGTCGAAGGCGACGGCTTTGATCCGCGCCAGTTTTTCCAGCACGCCGCCGCTACGCAACAGGATGCCGCGCTGCGCCGCGAGGCCGATTCCCAGCGTGGTCGCAAGCGGCGCCGCCAACCCCAGCGAGCAGGGGCAGGCGACCACCAGCACCGCCAGCGCGGTGAGCAGCGCCTGCTCGAAGGGCACTACTCCGCTCCAGAACCACAGCGTCCCGGCTGCGAGCAGCAGGACCAGCGGAATGAACACCGCGGCCAACCGGTCTACCGTATTTCCCAGCAACGATCTGCGCGCCAGCGCCTCGCGCACCAGTCGGCTAATCTGGATCCAACGCGTGGCGGTGCCCGCCGCGGTCGCGCGCACCAGCAGAAGTCCCGCGCCGTTGATGCTGCCTGCATGTACCGGCGCACCGGCTGTCTTGGTCTGCGGTTGCGCCTGGCCGGTGAGAACGGCTTCATCGCACTGAGAGCGGCCCTCGATGACGACCCCGTCCACCGCGATGCGTTCGCCCGGCAGAATTCGTACCACCGCTCCCGGCTGGATTTCGCGCGCCAGTTGAATGGTATCGAGTCCGTCAACCACGACCCTGACTTCGGCGCGCTCGGCGGCAAGCATCGGCGCCAGGCTGCGTGCCGCCCGCACCCGTCCGAGCGCTTCCAGGTAACGCCCCAGCGTGAACAGGATAAGCACCATGGTGACGGTGTCGAAGTACACGTCTCCGGAGCCATGCCAGACCTGATAAGCGGAAAAGCCATACGCCGCCAGCGTGCCGACGGCTACCAGGGTGTCGGTACTGAGCAGGCCGCAGCGCGCCGCACGCCACGCACCGGCGATGAAAGGGCCACCCAGCACCACCAGCAGCGGCGTAGCAAGGATCCACAGCAACCAGTGGACCAGGTGCAGCGTCGTAGCGTCGCCGCTGCCAGAAGTCGCGGCGCCGAAGGCGCCGGAGTAAAGCAGCAGGCTGAACAGCATGATGTTCATGGCGAGGAATGCGCCCACGCCGAGCCGGATCAGAAGCCGCGCCGCATCTGGTTCCTCGCTTTCGCCGTGGTGCACTTGATAGGCTAGACAACAGCCGTAACAGCAGAACGCGAGCGCTTCGCCATTGACTTCGCGCTGCTGTCCAAGGCGGCCGATCGGCAGCAGGCAATGGACGCAAGTCGCGGTTGCAGTCATGTTCAGTGCAGGTGCACGCCCATCGGCAGCACGCCGCGTGCAAGCGTGATGGCGCCGAGCAGCACGATGAAACCGCCGGCGATTCGCAGGCTGTGCCGGCGCCAGTCGTGCCGCAGCGGCAACGCGCCGCTGCCACCGACGCCGCTTGCAACATTTACCGCGAGCGCCGGTGCAGCGGAGCGCGCGAGCGTGGGGCGCAACCACAAGCCGAGGCCACCCATCACCAACATTGCGGGGAATGTCCCCAGGCCGAACGCCGCCATGGTCAGAAGCCCCGGCAGCGGGCCGCCGGCGGAGGCGGCTTGCGCTAGAAATGCGTACACCAGTGGACAGGGAAGGAAGCCGTTGAGTGCGCCGAGCGCAAGTGGTGCGCCAGCGCCGGGCGCCTTTACCAATTGGCGCAGTGCGAAGACAAGATGGTCAGCGCCGAAACCGAGCGGCCGCCATCGCGTCCCCTGGAAGAAACCGAAGAACTGTAAGCCGATGTACAGCATCAGCAGCCCGGACAGAACTGCCAGAGCGCGCTGCGCCAGGCTGACAGTGGTGGCTTCACCGTGGTGGCCGACCAGCAGCAGGCCGAGCGTGCCGGCAACCGCGCCGAGGAAACAGTAAGTCGTGACCCGGCCGAGGTTGTATGTCAGGTGCCGGCGCAGCGTCGCCGCCGCGCCGCGCGGGTCCTTGCCCATGACGCAGACGAAACCGCCGCACATACCGAGGCAGTGGGCGCTGCCAGCCAGTCCGGCGAGGGAAATCAGCAGGTACTGCAGCATCGGTTATTCCGCACCTCACCCCGCCCCTCTCCCCAGTGCGAAGAGCGTGGTGAAACCGTAGAAAGAATGTGGCCTCTCGGCATCCAGGCTCCCTCTCCGCCCTTGGGGGAGAGGGCCGGGGTGAGGTGGGGCTACGTCTTGAATGCGAGGTATGCCACCCAAACGAAGAAGGCGACCGTCATGACAATGAAGATCCAGAATGCGATGCCTTCTGCCAGAGTCATCATCCTTTCCTCACGAGAGCATTACCCCGAATACGTTGAGAGCAAGTTCGCTGAACAGAAAAATCAGATTCAGCACCGCCAGCGCCAGTAACAGTCTTGCCGCCATGAACGTCCTCCTTTGCGCGCCTGCATCAGAAATCGAGCCCGGGTCCGAGCCCGCCCCAATAGTTGATGCCATAGTAGAGCGACCAGACCAGCATGATCACGTAGACCACCAGGAGCCAGCGGTCGACGCGCCCATGCCGCGCCTCGATATGACCGCCACCGTATCCTACCGTCTGCTGGTCGTGTGGAACGTTTGCAGACTTTGCCTGATCGTTCTCGTCACTCATCTTCATTTACCTCCGCACGATAGGCTTTGTATTTGATCGCTTCCACGTCGTTGAACGAGCCGGACAGCACGCCCCAGATGAACAGGCACACTGCACCCAGCCCCATGAACAGCGCCACTAGGAATTGGATCAGGGTCAGTTCGGCCATCATCGCTCCCTATTTGGTATCTTCTGCATTCGCCGCGGCGAAATCGAATCCGTGCCTCTTTGCCCAGGCCTCGCCGCCATAGAAGCCCGGCTTCCGCTCCGACTGCGACTTGTAGGCCAGACGCGAAGAGGGGGCCTCAAGCGCCGGATCGTTGAGCGCAGCGCGGTCTTGCTCCGAGATCGCCATCTCTTCCCCGGTGAGCGGATCGGTGAACGCCGACAGCGACAGCACGTAGTAGGAGAGCGCCCAGCGATCGCCTTCCGCGAGGGAGTCGCTGAACGACGGCATCGGCGTGCCGGACAGTCCGGTCGACATGGTGCGGAAGATGTCCTTCACGCCCGGTCCCGACTTGAACTGGCCGGTGGTGAGATCGGCCGGCGGAATCGGAAAGCCGAAATCGTCTTTGAGTCCCTCTGCCTTCTCGCCGTCCCCTTTGCCGCCGTCGCCGTGGCATTCCCAGCACTTGGCCTGCTTCCAGACTTCCTTGCCATGGGCGACGATTTGCGCCGACGGGGCGGGCGGCTGGCCGATGAAAATCGGCGCCTTCGGCGGCTCTTCGACGAAGTAGAAGTAGGGCTTGTCGGGTTTGCTGCGATCGGCGGCCAGTTCGTATTTGATGTACTGGATCACCGCCAGCCGGTCCTTCTCCAGCAGTTCGTGCCAGGTCGGCATCGACGTGCCGCGCACACCGCGTGTGATGGTGCGCAACAGATCGCCGTCATCGGGCATCGATCCCGACGGCGTGAGCCGGAACTTGAACACCCCGAGGGTGAAGTTGCGCGGCCGGTCGGTCTGAATGAAGGCCGCCGCCGGACCGTTGCCGTCGCCTTTTTCCCCGTGACACCCCTGGCAGCGGCGCTGGTAGACGTTCTTGCCGTAATCGATCCACTCTTCCGAACGCGGCAGCGATACCTGCGAGGCTTCCATGCGCTGCGGCTCGAACACGTCGCGCCACTTGCCACGGTTGACGCCGAGCTTCTGCAGATAGGCGATCAGCGCCTTGAGGTCTTCGGTTTCGGCGAGCAGGCTCAGGACTTCGCCGCTGTACTCGTCGTTCGGCGTGAAAACCACCGGATACTTGCCTCGCTCCGGCACGTACAGAAGTCCGTCCGCGTTCGGCGTCAGGAGAATCTTCTTGTCGCTCTTGAAATCGAACAGTTTCTCGGTCGCCGGCGTGTTCTCGATGCTGCGATTGCCCTCTGCATCGGTCACGATCTTGGCCGTGTAGGGCCCGTCGAACATCGCGGCAAAGCGCGGCATGATGGAGTCCGGCGAGAGCATGCGCGGGTTCCAGAAGTGCGCCAGATGCCAGGCATCGCTGAACTTGAGCCCGACGCGCGACAGGTCCGGTCCGATGCGGCGGGTGGAGAACAGGTGCGGCATGTCAAAGGCGTACTCGCCGGCTTGCGTAACCGGTCCCCAACGCCGGGTCTCACCAGTCACCGGACGGATGTACTGCGAATGGCAGTACCAGCAACCTTCGCGGGTATAGACCTGGCGGCCGCGCTGCTGCAGCGGCGTGTAATCGGTAGCGTGGTCCTCCATCCATTTGAACTCGCCCAGATCGGTGCGCACGACCTTGGTGACCCGCGTGGTGCGCGACTGCGGCTCGATCATCGGCAGGACCCCTTGCACGAAGGCCGCGAGCGAGATGCAGCCGAACCCGGCCGCCAGCGCGTAGAAGCGCAGCCCGTAGCGGGTCATGGCATCACCCCTCCGGGCACGGCGCCACCTTGCGCCGGCCGCACAGCGGGCGCCGCGGCTGCCTGTCGCGCCGGCGAAATCACGGTGCGCATCAGGTTATAGACCAGCAGCGACATGCCGATGTCCATCAGCGCGCCGGCGAAGGTGCGCACCAGCCAGTAGGGGCGGATGGAGACCAGCGAATCCACCCATTCGGTGCCGGCCATCAGCATGTAGCCCTGCTGCAGTCCGGCGAGCGTGAGGTCCAAGCCCATCAGCGTGATGCCGCAGGTGATCAGCCAGAACGACCAGTTGCCCATCTTGAAAGACCAGATCGGCTTGTTCACGAGCTTGGGAATCACGTGCACCGTGCCGCCGATTGCCCACACCACAAAGGTGCCGAACACCGTCAGGTGGGAGTGCGAAATCACGAAATCGCTAAAGTGGGTCGGCTGCTGGATCGCGCGCAAGGCTTCGGTGGAACCCTGGAAGCAGCCCGCCAGATACATGAGCGAGCCCATGATCATGAACTTTGCCGTGAGGTTCTGCCCGAACATGTGCCAGCGGCCGATCATGGTGCCGAAGAAATTCTGCAGCACTGTCCACACCGGCACGATCAACAGCATCGAGGTGATGATGGCCAGCGTTTCCGCCCAGTCGGCGATCGGGCTGAATAAGTAGTGGTGGATGCCAACGAAGGGATAGAACAGCGCCAGCGACCAGAACCCGACCAGAGAGAGTTTGTGGCTGTACACCGGGTTGCGCACGCTGGCGGGGAGAAAGTAATAGATCAGCACGTAGCCCGCGGGGGTGATCCACAGGCCCACGATGTAATGGAGGAACAGCCCGTGCCAGGCCGCACTGTTGATGCCGGTGAACGAGTAGGGGAGGATGAAACTGCCCAGAATGAGGTTCAACACCGTCCACACGAAGGCGCCGATCAGATACCAGAGTGCCACGTACAGCTGCGGTTCCCGGCGCTGGGCGATGGTGACCAGGAACTGGACCGTGAGGATGGTCACTGCTACGAAAATGACGATGTCGATGAGCAGCGGGAACTCGCCCGCCTCCAGGCCTTGGTTGTAACCCAGGAACAGGGACACCATGCCCGCGACCAGCCCCAGATTCCACACCCACACCAGCCAGTGGCCCCAATGCCCTTTCCAGATGCGCACGCCGCAAAGACGCGGCAGCAGGTAGTAGCACAGCCCGATGAACAGCGTCGAGAACGCGCCGAAGATCACGCCGTTCACGTGCATCGGGCGCAGCCGCCCGAAAGTGAGGTATTGCGAAGTGCCGAGATAGTCGGGGTAGTTGAACAGGCTGGAAATAGTTACGCCGATGCTGGGAGTGAACATCAGCCAGAACAATCCCCAGAACAGCCACTTGAGGATAAGTTCCCGGTCAATCAGCGAATCGAGATCCGGAAACGCTTCTTGGGCTGAGCTAGTGCTGGCCATGTTGCCCCTCCTCCGGTTTTTCTTTTCCGGCTGCGCGCCGCTTGTAACGCCTCCGCGAGTGCATGATCGGCTCGCGTGCCTGTTGCCGTATCGATCCTCTCCCGGGCGGCGGATTCGCCGCCCGGGTCGACGGCGATCAGTGCCTTCCCGGGTCGAGCTTGGAGTTGCGGTTTGACCAGTAGATGTAGGTCTCCAGCGCCTTCATGGCCTCCCCGTCCGGGTCGATCTTCTCGCCTTCGTTCGGTTTCTCGATGCACCAGTTGATCATGTCGCGCAGCGTGGCGAACTTTTGCATCTGCTCCTGGTACTTGGGAAACTCCTGCGGGTGGTTGTCCGACGTATAGGGATGGCACATGGCACAGGCCATCCCGGTGTTGGACAATTTCACGCCGAGCCGTTTTTCCGTGTCCGTGTCGCCGTGAAACAGGTTGTCGCCGGTCTTCACCTGTTCCATGAAGGCGTCGTGGAACGCCTGCAACTGCTCGGCGGTATGTTTTTCCTTGTGCGCGTACACCTGTTGCGTGTCGGTGGCGACTAACAGCAGCGCAGCCACTGCCGCCGCGAAGATCGGGTAGCGAAGCATTTTGCGGGTCATGATGGTCCCTCCTCCGTTATCGTGTTGTGCTCCGCGGCGGCTAGATGCGGTCCGCCATGCGCGGGGTCAACACCTGGTTGCGGTTGTCGCCCGTGCCCGAATCTTCGTCCGCCTGCGCGAACACCTCCTTGCGCCACATCTTGTATTCGTAGTCGACGCGCGTGCCGGAGGTCATGGCCAGACTGCTCCAGCCCACACCATCGAAATGGTCGCCGGGATCCGCCCGTATCATCGGCTTGGTGAGAACGGGAACGCCCTCGGGCGCATAAGGCCACGGCCAGGAGGTGGCGAGCATGCCGATGGAGCGCATCTTGCCGATCTCGTTGTAGAGCGGCTGGTGGGTGTGCCCGTGGATGTTGGTGACATTGGCAAACGGCCTGAGAATCTCCTGCACCGGCAGCCAGTCGCGCACCCAGAAGTTCCACGGCGGGTAATATTCATAAAGCGGGTTATGGGTGACAACGACCACCGGCTTGTCCTTCGGCCAACTGGCGAGTGTGCTGTTGAGGTATTTCAGCCCGTCCGCCCCCACCGCCGCCCAGGCGCCGCCGAGCGTGCCGTCCAGGGTCGCCATGTGGCCCATGCGTTCTTTCGCTGTAAACTTTCGGGAGGTCCAGAAGTCCTCCGCTCGGCTGACGGTGTCCAGGCCGATGAAGCGCACGCCCTTGTGGTCGAAGGTCCACGGGGAAGCGCCAAACATCTTGTTCCAGGTCGCCCCCATGTCGAGGTACCAGTCGTGCTCGCCGGGGATGAAGACTTTCTTGATTGTTACTTCCTTCAACAGGTCGGCACCCAGCCGCAACTCGACCGGATCGCCCAACTGGGCGAGGTCACCACCGAAGATCAGGAAGTCAGCCGGCGGATTCATCGCCTGTATTTCCTTGACGGCACGGACGGTCTTCTCGACGAAGCGTTTGTTCACCTCCTTCGGATAAAGGTGAGTATCCGAGAGCCAGGCGAATTTGAAGCTCGGGCCGCCCTGCGCAAAGGCCATGTCGATGGTGCTGATGCTCGGGAACAGGCCGCAGGCGGCTGCGCTGGCGCCGTAAACCACGGACTTGTGCAGGAAGGTGCGGCGGGTCATCACTAATGAATTGTCCGGACGTTCCCCGGACGGACGCGATACCCGGTCCATTTCGCGTTGCAGTCGTTCACGTTCGCTCATTTGCTTGCCCTCCTCATTAGATTGCCCGCCCGCGACTCGGGGCAGGTGCCGCTATTTCTTCTTCAATTCGACGGATAGCTTCACGGTCTCGCCGCTCTTTACCGTCACCGCCGTCTCGGTGTCGCCCAAGAAGGACTGGGAGGTCACCAGGGTGTAGTCGCCGGGCGGAATGTCCGTGATGCTGAAGCTGCCGTCCTTGCCGGTCAGCGCGTAATAGGGGCTGTCGGCAACGTAGATGTGTGCCAGCATCCAGCCGTGAGCGTCGCATTCGACCCGCACCATGCCGGACCGCGTTAACTCCACCGGGATCCTCGTGCCCTTGTTGGGCAATGCCAGGTTGAATGCGGTGCGCCTGCCGTAGAAGCCGTGCGTGTTGTGCAGCACAGGGTCGGAACTGACGATGTCGATATTGCCGGCGCGAATTACCTGAACCGGCGGCTCGAACCGGCAATGCTCCTGGTCCAGCACCGGTGTCTTGTCCGGCTTGCCCCAGGCTTTGCCTTTGGCGATGTCCTTCAGGTAGACGACGGCATCCTGCACGCCTTTGTCCGACCCGACCAGAACCTGCGGTTCATCGCGCGGGTTGCCGCACACTTCCTTGTCTTTGGTGGGGATGATCTTCTTGATCGGAACGCTGCCCTGATAGACGACCTTGCCGGTGATGGTGGCGCCGCCGGCAACGCTCACGGCTTCGTAGGGGAAAACGGAAGCACTGAATACGACCAACGGAACAATCGGCAGCAGGGCTGCACCAGGCATGATTTTTTTCATCAAAGCTCCTTATTCTTTGCGGTTTGGGATTGGAGCCCAGCCGCGGCAACGCTTCGGCGGCGATTGCGCGGCCCGTCGCCGGCGTACGTTTGGCGCGTTCCAGAATTGTCGATACTGAAACAACATTCTTGTCGCGCTGCAAATTCAATGTTTCAATGGTGGTTATCGATACTCGTGTGTCAACGTGCCCTTGAATAATGATTATTGATAACATCAATGGACCCGGATTATTTGTCCGTCATCCATTGCGGCCGATGATCCGATTCATGGAAATGTCGGGAGTCGTGACGGCCGACCCGGACTGCCGGCGATGGTCCAACAGCGGACGCCGTCCCGCTCGGCCTGCAGACGCGGCGCCCGATCGACGGATCACGCACCGACCGTGGAGGACTTGATCAGACATTCCTGACATTCACAGCCATCTGCAATCGATCAGCAGTACAACTACATAAAACGTACAAGGGGGAGCCATGACGCTGAAGGAACTACGCTATTTGGTTGCGCTGGCGGATCAGGGGCGATTTGTCCGCGCTGCGGAAGCCTGTCACGTGGGCCAGCCTACGCTGAGTACGCAGCTCAAGAAGCTGGAGGATTACCTCGGCGTCACCCTGTTCGAACGCAACAAGCACTATCTTTTGCCCACCCCGATCGGCGAGGAGATCATCGAGCGCGCGAGAATCGCTCTGGACGTAGTAGAGCAAATCCGGCACGTCGCCCGCCAGGGCGACGATCCAATGAAGGGGGGGTTGCGCCTCGGCGTGATCCCCACGCTCGGCCCCTACCTGGTCCCACACCTGCTGCCAGCGATTCGCGGTTCCTATCCGAGGTTGCAGCTGTTCCTGCGCGAAGACCTGACCGCCAACCTGCTGGAGAGATTGCGGCAGGGGCGCCTGGATGCGCTTTTGCTGGCCTTGCCCGTCCCCGGAGACGATATCGAGGCAATGACTTTGTTCCGCGAGCCTTTTGTGGTGGCGCTGCCGGCCGGACACCTGCTTGAGAGGAACAAGGAGATTCGGGAGGACGATTTGATGGGGCAGAACGTGTTGCTGCTGGAGGAGGGGCATTGCATGCGCGACCAAGCGCTCGCGATCTGCGGTTCCGCAGCATCCGATCAGAGGGAGGAACTCAAGGCCACCAGCATCGAGACGCTGCGCCAGATGGTGGCGGCGGGCGTGGGCTGTACGCTGCTGCCGGCGCTGGCCGCGATGCCCGGCGTGGGCTCGGTGCAAAACGGACTGGTGCAGATCCGTCCGTTCGAATCGCCGGTTCCGGCGCGTACCGTCGGCATCGCCTGGCGTCATCGCTATCCCCGGGAGAAAACCATCAGAAACCTGGCCAAAATCATCCTGGCCAACCTGCCGTTAGCTGTGGAGGCCGTATCCCGGCCCGCTGTGGTCGCCTGAACTGCCTTCCGTCCCAAGCCGATGTGGTTTCGCAGATCGGCCGCGCTGTATGTCCTCCGTGTCCCGTTCGGTCTGGAGGCCGCCGAATGGACCCCGCTTCCCCAGCTATAATGGCGCGCCCGCAAACCGCGGAAGTTCCGCAACTCCATGCTCGAAGCAAGCCAGATCGAGTGCGTCCGTGGCAATCGACGCCTTTTCCGCGACCTGTCCTTCCGGCTCGAAGCGCATCAGGCGCTGCGCGTCCGCGGGGAAAACGGGTCCGGCAAGACCAGTCTGCTGAGAATCGTTGCCGGGCTGTCGCCGGCCGAGTCGGGAAGCGTGTCATGGAACAAAGGCAACATTCGCGCGCTCGGCGAGGACTATCTTCGCGACCTGCTGTTCCTCGGACATTCCAACGGCCTGAAGGACGATCTCTCGCCGGTCGAGAACCTGCGCTACGCGCTGGTGCTGGCGGGTGTGGGTGCCGATGATCCGGCGTTGCGCGCGGCGCTGGCCGAACAGGGACTGACCGCCGTCGCTGACCTGCCGGTAAAGCTGCTGTCGCAGGGACAGAAGCGGCGGGTGGCGCTCGCGCGCCTGTCGTTTTCCGCGCAGAAACCGCTCTGGATCCTGGATGAGCCCTTCATTGCGCTGGACGCGGCTTCGGTGGGGCGGCTGGCGAGGACGATCACGGAGCAGTTGCAGCGCGGCGGCATGGTGATGTTTACCACCCACCAGGAG
>DASYUW010000190.1:0-3170 GCA_036000845.1 Burkholderiales bacterium | reverse complement strand
TTGAAGGTATAGCGCATCATCATCGCGGCCGAAAGAATCGTCGCGAGCGGATTGGCCACGTTCCTGCCGGCGATGTCCGGAGCGGAGCCGTGGATCGGCTCGTACAAACCCTTGTTGCCCGCATCCAGCGAAGCCGAGGGTAGCATGCCGATCGAGCCGGTGAGCATCGACGCTTCATCCGACAGAATATCGCCGAACATGTTGCCGGTGAGCATCACGTCAAACTGCCTGGGTGCGCGCACCAGCTGCATAGCCGCGTTGTCCACGTACATGTGCGACAGCTCGACGTCCGGATATTCCTTCGCCACTTCATTGACCACCTCGCGCCACAGGATGCTGGTGTCGAGTACGTTGGCTTTGTCCACCGAGCACAAACGCTTCGAGCGCCTGCGCGCGACGCCGAAACCAAAATGGGCAATGCGGCGGATCTCCGGCTCGCTGTACTTCATGGTGTCGTAACCCTCGCGCTCGCCGCTGCCGGTCTCGCGCCGCCCGCGCGGCTGGCCGAAGTAGATGTCACCTGTCAGCTCCCTCAGGATCATGATGTCGAGCCCCACCACCACTTCGGACTTGAGCGTCGAGGCATTGGCTAGCTCCTCGTATAGCAGAGCCGGGCGCAGGTTGGCGAACAGGCCCAGTTCCTTGCGTATGCGCAACAAACCCTGTTCGGGACGCATCGACCGCGGCAACGTGTCGTACTTCGGGCCGCCAACCGCGCCCAGCAGCACCGCGTCCGCGGACTTGGCCAGCGCCAGCGTCGATTCCGGCAAGGGATCTCCGCCGGCATCGTAACCGGCACCGCCGATCGGCGCTTCCTGCAGTTCGAAATTCCGGCCTTCGCGCGACAGCGCCTCGAGCACCTTGAGCGCCTGCTTCACGATCTCGGGGCCGATGCCGTCACCGGGGAGTACTGCGATTTTCATGGACTGATTCCGTGAATGCGTGAAGGAGCAAATGCGTGCGGGGCAAGAAGCGGCATCGCGAAGGTCTTACCCTTCACCCTTTACCCTTCACCCTAGCTGAATAGCCAGGGTTGCTCGATGCGGCGTTTGGCCTCGAAGGCCTTGATTTCGTCGACATGCCGCAGCGTCAGCCCGATGTCGTCCAGCCCATTGAGCAGGCAATGCCTCCGGAAGGAATCGACTTCGAAAGCGAACGCCTGGCTGCCGTCCGGGTAGGCCACCGTCTGCGCGCCGAGATCGATCACCAGCCCGAATCCGGGGAACGCGGCGACGTCGTGAAACAGGCGATCGACCTGGGATTCGGGCAGCACGATCGGCAGCAGGCCGTTCTTGAAGCAGTTGTTGTAAAAGATGTCGGCGTAACTCGGCGCGATCAGCGCACGGAATCCAAAGTCGCCCAACGCCCAGGGTGCGTGTTCGCGTGAGGAGCCGCAGCCGAAATTCTTTCGCGCAAGAAGAATCTTCGCCCCCTTGTAGCGCGGCTGGTTCAGAACGAAATCGGGATTGGGCTTGCGCCTGGATTGATCCATTCCGGGTCCGCCATGATCCAGATAACGCCACGCGTCGAACAGATTGACGCCGAAGCCCGAGCGCCTGATCGACTTCAGAAACTGCTTCGGGATGATGGCGTCGGTGTCGACGTTGGCGCGATCGAGCGGCGCGACCAGGCCTTCCAGTCGGGTGAACTTCTCCATGGCTACTTTTTCTCGTCCGCCTTCTTCTCGATTTTGTCGCCTAGCGTGGACAGGTCCTTTCCGAACCCTTCCATGGTGTTGCAGCCGGCCAGCGTCAGCAAGACTGCGACTACCAACACCAGAAGGACGCGGTTGACCATGATTTCTCCCGAATCGCGGTTTCTACAGTCCTGAGCGCACGTCGACGAAGTGGCCGGCGATCGCCGCGCCCGCTGCCATCGCCGGGCTCACCAGGTGCGTGCGCCCGCCCGCGCCCTGGCGGCCTTCGAAGTTGCGGTTCGAGGTCGAGGCGCAGCGTTCACCGGGTTCGAGACGGTCGTCGTTCATCGCCAGGCACATCGAGCAACCCGGCTGGCGCCACTCGAATCCCGCATCGCGAAACACCCGGTCCAGGCCTTCTTTCTCCGCCTGCTCCTTGACC
Organism: Burkholderiales bacterium; assembly: GCA_036000845.1. Taxonomy (GTDB): domain Bacteria; phylum Pseudomonadota; class Gammaproteobacteria; order Burkholderiales; family JACQAP01; genus JACQAP01. The sequence goes on along the minus strand of DASYUW010000190.1, from coordinate 1,092 downwards.
AGGCCCGAGCCTGGCACCACCATCGCGAGGCGCACATTGGCAGCAACCCGCCTGCCGCGCACGATTTGCGCCGCGGCGCGCAGGTCCTCGATGCGCGAGTTGGTACACGAGCCGATGAACACCTTGTCGACGCTGATATCGGTGATCTGGGTATTGGGCTCGAGGCCCATGTAAGTCAGCGCCCGCTCCATGCCCTCGCGCTTGACCTCGTCCTTTTCCTTGTCCGGATCGGGCACGCGGCCGTCCACCGGCACCACCATTTCCGGCGAAGTGCCCCAGGTCACCTGCGGCTTGATCTCGCGGGCATCGAGCCGCACCACAAAATCGAAACGGGCGTTGTCGTCGCTTTTCAACGTGCGCCAATGCGCCACTGCCCGGTCCCACATCTCGCCGTTGGGAGCGAACGGACGGCCGCGCAGATACTCGATGGTGGTTTCGTCCACCGCCACCATCCCGGCGCGGGCGCCGGCTTCGATCGCCATGTTGCACAGGGTCATGCGTGCTTCCATCGACAGCGCGCGCACGGCGCCGCCGCCGAACTCGACGGCATAACCGGTGCCGCCCGCCGTGCCGATCTTGCCGATCACCGCCAAGGCCACGTCCTTGGCGGTGACGCCACGGCCGAGCGCACCGTTCACCTCGATCAGCATGCTCTTCATTTTTTTCTGCATCAGGCACTGGGTGGCGAGCACGTGCTCTACCTCCGAGGTGCCGATGCCGTGGGCGAGGCAACCGAACGCGCCATGGGTGCTGGTATGCGAATCGCCGCATACCACGGTCATCCCGGGCAGCGTGGCGCCCTGCTCCGGGCCGATCACGTGCACGATCCCCTGGCGGTGATCTAGAAAGGGGAAATACGCCTTGGCGCCGAACTCGCGGATGTTGGCGTCCAGCGTCTCGACCTGCAGCCGCGAAATCGGATCCTTGATTCCCTTGTCCCAGTCCGTGGTCGGCGTGTTGTGGTCGGCGGTGGCGACCACCGAGTCGATGCGCCAGGGCTTGCGACCGGCGAGCTTGAGCCCTTCGAATGCCTGCGGGCTGGTGACTTCGTGCACCAGGTGGCGGTCGATGTAGATCAGCGCGGTGCCGTCC
>DASYUW010000189.1:0-1756 GCA_036000845.1 Burkholderiales bacterium | reverse complement strand
GCGGCGCACGCCCAGCATGTTGGCAATCAGCTCCTGGGTCATGGTCAACTCGTTCGAGGACAGCCGGTCCAGGCTCAAGAGCAGCCAGCGGCACAGCTGCTGCTCGACCGCATGGTGCCGGTTGCACACCGCGGTCTGCGCCATCTGCGTGATCAGCGCCTGCGTGTAGCGCAGCAGCAAGTACTGCAGCGAGCCGCCGCGCTCGAATTCCCTTTTCAGGAGGCTCCCTTTGAGCCGGTAGGCGTAGCCGGCGCTCTGCACCACTGCGCGGCTCGGGGTAGTTTCGCCGCCCATGAACAGGGCGATGCCCACCACGCCCTCGTTGCCCACGACGGCGATCTCTGCCGAGGATCCGTCCTGCATGACGTAGAGCAGGGACACGATGCTGTCGGCGGGAAAATACACATATCCCTGCTGACTGCCGGATTCGTAGAGAGCCCAGCCGAGTTCCAATGGAACCTGTTCCAGATGAGGCAGCAGGCGCTCGTAATCCGCATCAGGCAGCGCGGCGAGAAGATAATTCTGCTTTGGATTGTGCGGTGCGAGCATGGTGAACTGATCGATTCGAGCCCCGAAGATGACCTTATCGCCGCGACCGGCTGCAGCCCCGCGACGGATGCAAGCCTAGTTCGATAGTCATGTGCCGTATGTACGCCAGCGCACAGAACGCCGATTTCAGCGGGAAGGTGAAGGAACAGTGGGGCACGCTCACCGAATATCCGCTCGCGGTGGCCGCTGGCACGCGCGATCGGCTCGCCGGCAGGATCCGGGAGCAGCGCGGCATCTCGAAACAGGAAGCCGACCGGCAACTCGAGGAATTCGTGAGTCGCAACCGCTGTTCGACAGGACAAGGGAAACCTCCGCCGTCGGTGTCGCGATTACAACTTGAGTGTTGATCGGTTTTCTGACCGCCAAGCGTTAGGCGACTGGCGAGCAAGACGGCTCCTGTCGGCTTCCAGGGCTCTTGCGGTAATGTCGTTCGCTTTGTCTTTGGCAGCGCCGGTCGGATGCGAGACCACCACTTCCTCCGGTGGCGCAGGGGGCGCCCTGTGCACGCAGCTGATGCTTCGTCGACGGCGGGGACCCGTTGCCAGCAAAAAGCCCGGGATGGGATCGCCTTCGCCAGGCCGGCAGCTCACGTTGTGCGGTGGAATAGGCAGTGAAGAGCGAGCCTCCCTAACGGCCGCGCCATATGTTTGGTACCGCACAGAACCTGCCTGACCCGCGGCGGATAATCATTCTATCTATGAGCGACTCGGCCAAGGGCACCATGCGCCAGCACCCCGCGCGCGCCATGTACCACAAGATCGAGGATGCGCTGACATCGATCACGATGCAGTTGCGCTCGGCCATCTACGCAGACGTCAACACGCCGTCCCGCGTGAACGGAAAAGTGAACGGCGCGAGCGGCCCCTTGCGCCGCGCCAGCGGTTGGACGCGGCAGGTCGCGACCGAGCTCGGATCGGTGCTGCTCGACACGCTGGGCCTTGCGGCAACCATCGATTGGCACCTGCATCAGGTCCAGAAGTGCACCGGAATTCTTTACGAGCTGGCGGTGAACAATGCGGCCGGCGTCGACCTGCCCGAGGAATATACGGCGACGATCTTCGACGTCTACAGCGAGGCGCTGAGCAACGTCGCGCGGCACGCGGGTGCGAGCCGGGTGGCGATCGCGCTCACCATCACGCCGCACGAAGTCACCTTGGTGGTGCGCGACAACGGCATCGGGCTCGGCGAGGAGGCGTCTCGCTCGAGC
>DASYUW010000188.1:0-8585 GCA_036000845.1 Burkholderiales bacterium | reverse complement strand
TTTCTGTTTCTGGATATCGGCACCGGTAGCGGCCTGAACGTTCGCCGGCACCTGGTTGACGGGCACCCCAATGCCGGGCAGCGGGGTGGTGCCGATGATTTCCACGGTCGGCGCCTCCAGCGCGGTGGCGGGATTCTCTTCGGCGCCGTGGGCCAGACCCCCGGACAGTACCAGGGCGACGGCGAAGGCGAGACTCGCCCGAGCAGTCGGACGTAATCGAAGGACCATCTGAGTTCCTTTCAGCCTTTCTAGTTGTCTATGGAGCGGTTAAGCACCGCTCCCCTCCCTTGCAAGCCGGGTGCGGCGCGGGAGATCGGCACGCAGGCCTGCTTTTGACAGCAGGAGGGAGAATCTAAGAGGTGCGACAGACGGGGCGTCAGGGACAGCCTCCCAAACCGACCGGGAAAAATTCCCAAGGTGCCTTCTGGCAGGGCCGCCGGCGGTACCCATTGGCTATGCCAGCGTGGCCGGTGCGTAGTGGGCCGTTCGGGAAAATTTCTCTTGGCGCCGGTGGGCGCCTTCCGCTATATAGGCTCCTACAGCTCCGATTACCCTGCCGTTCCGGCGATATCAGCCGTCATTCCCATGAACACACTCACGCAAACCTTTCAGGCGCCGCCCGCCAACATCATCAAGCCCTCGGTACGCAAGGACCTGCTGGTGGTCGGCGTGGTCACGGCAGCGACTTACCTGCTTTCCGGCCTGTTCGAATTGAACGAACGGCTCGCCACGTGGACGGTGCCGCACGAGGCTTATCAACTCGACGAGTTGCCGGTCACGATCCTGGCCATGTCAGTGGCGCTGGCCTGGTTTTCCTGGCGGCGTTCGCGGCAGGCGATGGAGCAGGTGACGCTGCGGCTGGCAGCCCAGCAGGCGCTGGTGGACAGCGAAGAGCAGTACCGCACGCTGTTCATGGAGAACCTGTCCGGGAATCTGCTGGCGACGACGAGCGGACGGGTGAAGCTCGCCAATCCGGCTGCGGCACAACTGTTTGGTTTCGAAACGGCGGAGGATCTCATCGACCGGGAGCTGGGTGAGCTGTACGCCGATCGCAAGTTGTGGGAATCGCATCGCGAAAGACTGCTGCGCGGCGAGAAGATCGAAATGCCGATGCTGGAGCTCAAGAACCGTGAGGGGGTTCCGGTGCAGGTGGTGGCGAAGCTGGGCGCCCGGCTGTCGCCGTCCCGGGAACCCGAGCTACGCATCTACGTTACCGACATCTCCGAAGTCACGCTCATGCAGAACGAGCTGGCCGGCGCGCTCGAGGAAAACCGCCGCCTGTCGCAGCGTTCCATGCAGGTGCAGGAGGAAGAGCGGCGCAACCTGGCGCGCGAGCTGCACGACGAACTGGGGCAGAGCCTGAACGCGATCAAGGTGGACGCGGTCACCATCCGTGACCGCAGCGCGGCGCTGCCGGAAATACACCGCAGCGCGCTCTCCATCATCGAAGTGTCGAGCCAGGTCTATGATGTGGTGCGCAGCCTCATGCAGCGGTTGCGTCCGGTGGCTCTGGACGAACTCGGGCTGCGCTCCGCCGTGCAGTACAGCGTCGAGCAATGGCAGCGCCGCCACGCCGGCGTGCGCTCAACGTTCACCGTGGAAGGAGAGCTCGACGATCTCGACGAACAGACCAACATCACGCTTTACCGCCTGGTCCAGGAGTGCCTGACCAACGTGGCCAAGCACGCCGAAGCGACGCAGGTCGCCGTATCCATGACCCGCGCGGCGCAAGATGTGCGCTTCAGTTTCAGCGACAACGGCAAAGGCTTCGACCCGTCGCAGAAACGCCGGGGGCTGGGGCTGGTGGGCCTGCGCGAAAGAGTGGAAGCGCTGGCCGGCCATTTCGAACTGGAAAGCGCGCCGGGCCGGGGCGTGCATGTGAAGGCCCTAATTCCGGCAAAGGGACATAAATGAACGAAGGACGTACAAGCCCGCCGGTGCGGGTGGTGCTGGTCGATGACCACGCCGTTGTGCGCGAAGGCTACCGTCGTTTGCTCGAGCGCACCGAGGATATCTCGGTGATTGCAGAGGTCGCCAGTGGCGAGGAAGCCTACCGGGTCGTGTGCGAGCTGCAGCCGGACGTCACCGTGATGGACATCAACTTGCCCGGGCTGGGCGGCATCGAGGCGGTGCGGCGCATCGTGGCGCGGCTGCCGGAGGCGAAAGTCCTGATGTTCAGCATGCACGAGGACACGGTATTTTCCTCGCGCGCGCTCCAAGCCGGCGCGCGCGGCTACGTCACCAAGTCCGCGGCGCCCGAAGTGCTGGTGGAAGCGGTACGGCTGGTCGCCGCCGGGAAGCTCTACATCAGCCACGAGATGGCGCAGGAACTGGCGGTGCAGATGTTGCCTGGACGCGACAATCCGATCGACGCGCTTTCGGCGCGCGAGTTCGAGGTGTTCAGGCTGCTGGTGGCGGGGCATTCGCTGCAGGAGATTTCCCGGATCCTGTGCCTGTCCTACAAAACCGTCGCCAACTACCAGTCCAACATCAAGCACAAGCTCGACGTGAGCAATACCGCGCAGGTGGTGCGCATCGCCTTGAGCCACGGGCTGATCGCGGGCCCTGCCGAAGCCGAGGAGAACCGCGAAACAGGTTGAAACCGCGGTCGGGAAAGTTTCCGCCCGGTTCGGGCAAGCGTTCCTGTGGGGGTAATCCGCCGACAGCTAAGCTTTGGTCCGCATACCCCTTAGTTGTGGTTCGTAGTGTTCGAAGTTGAAGACTCTCTCTTAATGCCGGGCCACAAGCCCGGCATTTTTTTTTCATCTCAACCAAGACAAAAGCGTTGACGCAAGGCCCCAAAGAAAAAAGAAAGGACGCAATGGACAGCAAGGATGAAGGCAGAAGGATGAAGAAACGACAAGAGGCGGGTTCTGCGTTCCGATTGCTGCGACGAAACCAGCCAGCCAGAGGCCGGCATCAAGAGCGTTCAACGCAAAGGACGCCAAGGTACGCCAAGGTGCGCAAATAAAGAGCTAGACTTCGCCAATCACCAATCACCAATCACCAATCACCAGTCACCGTCTTGGCAAGGTTACAATTGTGGAAAGCAATCCCGATGGTTCCGCCACTTGCCGCGGAAGCGCCTGATGGACAATCGATCGATGCCCCCAATTGACGGGCATGGAGGAGTGGCAGTGACAACAGGATGGTCGCTGGTGCGGCGGCTGCGGATTATTCACCATCCGTTGCAGGCGCAGCCATGAACCGCACGCTGGTGCTGAACGTGGTGGGCCTGACGCCCGCGCTGCTCGCATATGCGCCGAATCTGAGTGCGTTGGCGAAGCGGGGCGGAATGCGGCCGGTCGACACGGTGGTACCGGCAGTGACCACAACGGTTCAATCCACGTTCGTCACCGGCGCACTGCCGCGCGAACACGGCATCGTCGGCAACGGCTGGTATTTTCGCGATCTCTCCGAGATCTGGCTGTGGCGCCAGTCCAACCGCCTGGTCGGTGGCGAGAAACTGTGGGAGGCTGCGCGGAGCCGCAATCCGTCGTTCACCTGCGCCAAGCTGTTCTGGTGGTACAACATGTATTCGACCGCGGACTTCGCGGTCACGCCGCGGCCGATGTACCCGGCCGACGGCCGCAAGCTTCCCGACATCCATACTCACCCGGCCGGCCTGCGCGACGAGCTCCAGGGCGCGCTCGGCCAGTTTCCGCTGTTCCGCTTCTGGGGCCCGGCCGCGGACATCACCTCATCGCGCTGGATCGGCAAATCGGCGCTGCACGTGTTCGGCAAGTCCAAGCCGACGCTGACGCTGGTGTACTTGCCGCACCTCGACTACAACCTGCAGCGGCTCGGGCCAAATCATCCCGGTATCGCGCGCGACGTGACGCAGATAGACGAGGTGTGCGGCGAGCTGATCGATGCGGCACAGAGCGCGGGCGCGCACGTGGTTGCGCTGTCCGAGTACGGCGTCACAGAAGTGACAAGGCCGGTGCACATCAATCGCGAGCTGCGCCAGGCCGGTTGGCTGCACGTGCGCGAGGAGCTCGGGCGCGAGCAACTCGATGCCGGCGCGTCGGAGGCGTTCGCGGTCGCCGATCACCAGATTGCGCACGTCTACGTGGCGCGCCCGGACCTGGTGGACAAAGTCGCCGATGCGTTGCGCGTCCTGCCGGGCGTGGAGCGGGTGCTGGATGAGGCGGGCAAGCGCGAAATGGGCCTGGATCATCCGCGCTCCGGGGAACTGGTGGCGATCGCGCGTCCCGACAGCTGGTTCACCTACTACCATTTTCTGGACGACGCGCGTGCACCGGATTATGCGCGCACCGTCGACATCCACCGCAAGCCGGGTTACGACCCGGTGGAGTTGTTCATCGATCCGGCGCTGCCGCTTGCCAAGCTGCGCATCGCGTTACGTCTGGCGCAGAAGATGCTCGGCATGCGCTATCTGATGGACGTGATCTCGCTCGACGCGACTCTGGTCAAGGGTTCGCACGGACGCCCGACCGACCGCGCGGAAGAGGGTCCGCTGTTCATCAGCTCTGCGCCGGAACTCTTCGGCGAGGGACCAGTGGCCGCGACCGACGTGAAACGCCTGCTGCTCGACCATGTGTTTGCGGGCACGGCAATTTCCGCGAGGAGAGTGGAAATGGTCGCGGAGGCGGCGAAGTGACTCCGGCACAGGTAATCGAACAATGGCTGGTCGGCCGGCTGCCGGGCGACGCGGTCGCGTGGCTGAAAGGCAGCGCTCAGCGGTTGCGCGGCGGCGGCAACGACAAGGACTTGTACATGTCGGTGAGCCTGGTTCCGCGCAAGATCGGCAAGGCGGACCTGGCGTTGAGCGCCGCGGAACTCGGTCAGGCGACTGCGGCCCGGCCCGGCTGGGACCCGTGTGAGTGGAGCCTGGACCAAGCGGCGCGCGTTTATCTGCTGCTCGCGGCCGGAAGCGATGGCGCCACCTTCTCGCGGCGGCTGGACCAATTATGCGCGACTGCGGACGTCGGCGAACTGGTCGCCTTTTATCGCGGCCTGCCGCTGTACCCGGATCAGCCGCGCCACGTGCTGCGCGCCGCGGAGGGCGTGCGCACCAACATGAAAGCGGTGTTCCAGGCGGTCGCGCACCGCAATCCCTATCCGTCCGAGCAACTGGCGGAACCGGCCTGGAACCAGATGGTGCTGAAGGCCTTGTTCATCGGCGTCAGCCTGGATCCGATCATCGGCCTTGACCGCCGTGCCAATCCGGCGCTGGCGCGCATGCTCTGCGATTACGCGCACGAGCGCTGGGCTGCCGGGCGGCCGGTCAGCCCGGAATTGTGGCGTTGCGTCGGGCCGCATGCCCGGGGCGAAATGCTCGCCGACCTGGGCCGCGTGCTAAAAAAGGGAACCGGTCCGGAGCGTGCGGCGGCGGCGCTGGCGCTCTCCAGCTCGCCCGATCCGGCGGCATCCGGGCTATTATGGGCATACCCGGAACTCTCGGTCGCCGTGTCTGAAAAGAAGCTGAGCTGGCAGGCGATTGCGAATCCAGCCTGACGGCACCGATCATCTGGAGGAAGACAATGCGATTCATCGACCCGCACATCCACATGAGTGCGCGTACCACCGACGATTACGAGCGCATGGCCGCGGCCGGCATCGTCGCCATCGTCGAGCCGGCGTTCTGGCTGGGCCAGCCGCGCACCCAGGTGGGCAGCTACATCGACTACATGTCCAGCCTGGTTGGCTGGGAACGTTTCCGCGCCGCACAATTCGGCATCCGCCATTATTGCACCATCGGCCTGAACAGCAAGGAAGCCAACAACGAGGCGCTCGCCGAGCAGGTGCTGGAAGTGCTGCCGCGTTACCTGATGAAGGAAGGCGTGGTGGCGGTGGGTGAGATCGGCTACGACGATCAGACACCGGTGGAGGATAAGTACTACCGCGCGCAGATAGCGCTGGCGAAGGAATTCGACATGCTGGTGCAGGTGCATACGCCGCATCGCGACAAGAAAAGCGGGACGACCCGCAGCATGGACGTCGCCATCGAAATGGGGATGGATCCCGAGCGCGTGGTGATCGATCACAACAACGAAGAAACCGTGCAGGAAGTGCTCGACCGCGGCTTCTGGGCGGCGTTCACGATCTATCCACACACCAAGATGGGCAACGAGCGCATGGTCGAAATCGCGCGCAAGTACGGCTCGGACCACATCTTCATCGATTCCAGCGCGGACTGGGGCGTGTCCGATCCGCTGGCGGTGCCGAAGACCGCGCGCCTGATGCTCGAGCGCGGCATCGTGGCCAGGGACGTCGAGGCGATCTGTTACGGCAACGCGCTCAAGGCATTCGGCCAGAGCGGCCAGATGAAGGAGGAGCACTGGCTCGATCCGGCGCCGATCGACCAGCGCGTGCTGTTCGAGGGCAACTCGGTGCTGCGCGGCCAGGCGCCGCGCGTCGGCGAGGCGCCTGCGGTCCCACAACACAGCGACGCAACCGTATTCAAATAATCCGGACAGCACACCGGCAGACGGGAAACCAGATGAGCATCGAGCTGGTCAGGGCATCCGCAGAATCCGAGGCGGTCTACAACCAGGAATTCTCGGTCCGTTACGACTATCCGGTGCATTTTACCGAGCACCTGTTTGCCCGCGACAACCCGGTATTCGTGCAGGCGATGGTGCGCCGCGAACCCGGCAAGCGCCATCGTTTTGTGGTGTTCGTGGATGCCAACGTCGCGGCAAGCTGGCCAACGCTGGTGCACGACATCGCCGCGTATGCCGAGATGCACGTGGATTCGCTGGAACTGGTCGGCCGTCCCGAAGTGGTGTCCGGCGGCGAGCAGGTGAAGAACGACCCTGCCCTGGTGACCAGCCTGCAGCACAAACTGGTGGAAATGGGCATCGACCGCCACGCATTCGTGGTCGGCGTGGGTGGCGGCGCCTTTCTGGACATGATCGGTTTCGTCGCGGCCACCACGCATCGCGGCATCCGCCACGTGCGCGTGCCGACCACCGTTCTCGGCCAGAACGATTCCGGCGTCGGCGTGAAAAACGGCATCAACGCCTTCGGCGTGAAGAACCTGCTCGGCACTTTCGCGCCGCCGTTCGCGGTGTTCAACGATTTCGTCTTCCTGCGCACGCTGCATCCGCGCGACAAGATCGCCGGCGTCGCCGAAGCCGTGAAGGTATCGCTGATTCGCGACGGCCAGTTCTTCAACTGGCTGGAGGCCAACGCCGAGGCGCTGCGCGACTGCGCGGCGGCCGCGATGGCGCGCATGATCCGGCGCTGCGCCGAGCTGCACATGCACCAGATCGCGCACGGCGGCGACCCCTTCGAGACCGGCAGCGCGCGTCCGCTCGACTACGGCCATTGGTCGGCACACAAACTGGAGGCGCTCACACAGCACGAGCTGCGTCACGGCGAAGCGGTCGCCATCGGCCTGGCGCTGGACACGCGCTATTCGGTGCAGATCGGCATGCTGGCGCCGGGCGGCGAAGAGCGGGTGTACAAGCTGCTCAAGCGCCTGGGTTTCTACCTGTGGCACCCGGCCATGGAAACCCGCGACGAACAGGGCCGCCTGGTCATCCTGCGCGGCATCGAGGAATTCCGCGAACATCTCGGCGGCGAACTTACCATAACACTGCTGCGCGACCTCGGTCGCGGCGAGGAAGTGCACCAGATGGACAACAACGAGATCCTGCATGCAATGACGTGGTTGCGCCGGCGGGAGACCGGCCAATGAGGCTCGGGGCGTACGGCAGCCACCTTACCTACTGCAGCAACATCCATCCGGGCGAGACCTGGGCCGAGGTACGGGCCAACATCGAGCGTTTCTTTCCGGCCGTGCGCGACCGCGTGGCGCCGGGCCAGCCGTTCGGCATCGGCCTGCGGCTGTCCGCGCAGGCTTCGCGGGCGCTGACTGACCAGGCGACGCTGGAGGAGTTTCGCGACTTCCTCCGGCGCAACAAACTCTACGTTTTCACCATCAACGGCTTTCCCTACGGCACATTCCACGGCACGCGGGTGAAGGAAGAGGTCTACCTGCCGGACTGGCGCGACGCGGAGCGGCTGCGCTATACCGACGAACTGGCGGACCTGCTCGCTAGGCTGCTGCCGGGAGGCGTCGAGGGCAGCGTCAGCACGGTACCGGGCGCATTCAAGCCGGCGATGACCGGCAACAACGGAGCCGACGTGGAACGCATCGCCGACAACCTGCTGCGCCATGTCGCGCATCTGATCGAGCTTGAAAGGCGTACCGGCAAGCGCGTCACGCTGGCGATCGAGCCGGAGCCGCATTGCTACCTGGAGACGGTGGACGAGAGCGTCGGGTTTTTCCAGCGGCATCTGTTCAGCGCCCAGGCGGTTCGTCGCCTGGGCGACCTTACCGGTCTGGAGCGGCAGGCCGCGTCGGTGGCGCTGCACGATTACCTGGGCCTGTGCCTGGACCTGTGCCATGCGGCGGTGGAGTTCGAGGACCCGGTCGCCTGCCTGCAGCGCCTGGAAACGGCCGGCATCCGGGTGCACAAGATGCAGATCAGCGCAGGCCTGCGGGTGGCGGAACTCACGCCGGAAGCGCTGAAGGCGCTGCGCCAGTTCGACGATCCGGTTTACCTGCACCAGGTGGTGGAAGACGGCCCGAACGGCGTGCGCCGCTTCGC
>DASYUW010000187.1:0-5100 GCA_036000845.1 Burkholderiales bacterium | reverse complement strand
CGAGTTGCGGGATTACGTAGACCGCGCCTTCCGGCAGGTTGCGCAGGACAAGGGGCTCGAGTTCAAGATCTCGATGGCGCGGAATCTGCCGCCCGCGATCCGCACGGATGCCAAGCGGCTGCGACAGATTCTCAAGAACCTACTTTCCAACGCGTTCAAGTTCACGACCAAGGGCGCTGTATCGCTCGAGGTGTCGATGGTGACATCCGGTTGGACGCCGGGGCACCGCCTGCTCGACGAGGCCAGTAATGTCGTGGCGTTCGCGGTTATCGACACCGGCATCGGCATTCCGCTCGACAAGCAGCAGATCATTTTCGAAGCGTTCCAGCAGGCCGACGGAACGACCAGCCGCCAGTTTGGAGGGACCGGCCTTGGTCTTTCGATCAGTTCCGAACTGTCGCGTCTGCTCGGTGGCGATATTCGGGTGGAAAGCAGCCCCGGTGAAGGAAGCAGGTTTACGCTTTACATCCCAGTCGTTCTCGCGCCGGACGGCGACGGCACGCTGGCAAAACCGGCGCGCACGGAACACACCAGGCCTGCGCTTGTCGAGAACGAGGCCACACGCAAGCACCAGGCGGCGGAGCATTCGGCGCGCAGCCCGGCAGTCCCCCACGACGACCTGGGCAACATCCTGCCCGGTGACCGGGTCGCTGTAGTCGTGGGAGACGACACGAAGGTTGCCGCGAGCTTTCTGGACCGGTTGCACGAACAGGGCATCAAGGGATTGATCGCGCTGAATGCGCACACGGCGCTCGCGCTCGCGAAGAAGTTCACGCCCGACGCCATGACGCTGGACATCAAGCTCCCGGACATGGACGGCTGGGACGTCCTCAACCTCTTGAGGCAGGACCCGGAGACACGGCGCATTCCGGTAAGCGTGATCTCGATTGACGATCTGAATGGCCAATGCATGTGGCTGGGAGCGCTCGGGTTCGTGCAAAAGCCGTCCAGGCAAGAAACGCTGAGCGAGGCCCTGTCCAGGCTACGCGATGTCATGCAGCGCGACCCGGGCACCCTGCTGGTGGCGGCCGGAAACAAAACCCATCGGGAAAGCATCGCCAAGGCGATCGCAAAAGATCATTTGCAGGTTACTACAGCCAACAGCGGCAAGGAGGCGCTCGAACTGCTCCTGAAGGGTGCCGGGATCGATTGCCTAGTGATCGGCCCGGGCCTTCCCGACATGGCGCCCGTCGACCTGGTCCGCCAACTGGTGCAGACGGAGCGAGCCGACCAGGTGTCGATCATCATCTACACCGCCGAGGACCCGGGCGGCGCCGGCCGGGGTGGCATTGATGAGGTGGCGGAACCTCTGGTGCTGAAGCGGGTCCCTTTTCCCGAGGCGGTCGTGAAGGAGACGGTGATGTTCATTGGCCACTCGATCAAGGATCTGCCGCCAAGGCAGCGCCCTTCGCTGTCAAGTCTCGGGGCCGGGATGCCGGACCTGTCGGGCAGGAAGGTGCTGGTCATCGACGACGATATCCGCAACATCTTCGCGCTTACCAGCGCTCTCGAACAGCAGGGGATGATCGTCATCAATGCGGAGAACGGCGTGGATGGCATCGAAACGCTGAAGAAAAATCCGGACATCGACATCATTCTCATGGACCTGATGATGCCCGAGCTGGACGGGTACGACACGATCCGTGTCATGCGCGGACTGGAGCACTTCAGGGGCGTACCGATCATCGGGGTCACGGCCAAGGCGATGAAAGGCGACCGCGAGAAATGCATAGAAGCGGGCGCGTCGGACTACGTCACCAAGCCGGTGAACATGGAACACCTGCTGTCCGTGATACGCGTATGGCTGGTCAAATAGCGCCGGCTGGGATGCATGGCGAGGCCCACATGCCAATCGACGCCGAATCCGCAAACCGTATCCCGAGCCGGAAGTTGGCGGAAGACTATTGGGAGATCCTCCGGGAGTACCTGGAAGATCCCGGTGAAGTTCTGCTTAACCGTGGTTGCGAGGTTTCACAGCGTGCGTTGGCGGACGGCCGCGGCGTTGTCGAGATGGCGGCCGTCCATCACCAGGCGTTGCGGCGCCTTTTCGCGGAACAGTCGGTTGAAGAGGAATGGTTGCAGGCGGCGGATGATTTCTTCGCCGAGTGCCTGTGCCCGTTTGAGATGAGCCACCGCGGCGCCCTGGAAGGCACTCGCGCCCTGCGTCACCTGAACGAGGTCCTCGAGGCCAAGCTAAAGCGGGTCGCGCATTCGCTGCACGACGAGGCCGGCCAGCTTCTCGCCTCCGTTCATATCGCTGTTTCGGAAATTGCGGGGGGACTTCCGCCCGAGGCGCGCGGCCGTTTCGACGCGGTCGAAAACCTGCTCAAACAGGTCGAAGCGGAGCTTCGCAAGCTGTCTCACGAGATGCGCCCGACGGAACTGGACAACCTCGGGCTGGTTCCGGCGCTCGAGTTCCTCGCGGAGAATGTGACGAGGCGTACCGGACTCCGGGTGTACGTTGACGGGGAGGCTGGCGTGCGCCTGCCCGCTGCAGTCGAAACGGCGCTGTATCGGATTGTGCAGGAAGCCGTGAACAATGCGGTCAAGCACGCGCACGCGCACTCGGTGAGGATCGAATTGAAGCGCACACCATCGAAGGTTGCGTGCAGTGTCCGTGATGACGGATCGGGGTTCGACACGCGCCTGGAGACTGACGGCCTGGGATTGATCGGAATACGCGAACGGCTCAACGCGCTCGGCGGCTCGATGCGCCTGGTCTCAGAATCGCGGCGCGGCACAACGCTCACGACCGACATTCCGCTGAGAGGTTGACATGCCTTGCCGTGTACTGCTCGCAGACGACCACCAGATCTTCCGCCAGGGACTGCGGCGGCTGCTGGAGGCGGCCGGCCACGAGATCGTCGGCGAGGCGTCCGACGGACGCGAGGCGCTCAGGCTCGCGCGAACGCTGTGTCCGGACATCGCCGTTCTGGATCTTTCCATGCCGTTGCTCAATGGCCTGGATGCCGGGCGCGAGATGCGCCGGTTCGCGCCGGAAATCAAGATCATCCTGCTGACGATGTACACCGACAAGGGTTATGTACTGCAGGCGTTGAGGGCGGGGGCGAGGGGTTACGTTCTGAAAACCCAGGCGGCGGAGGACTTGATACTCGCAATACGCCAGATCTTGCGTGGGGAAACATATCTCAGCCCGGGCGTGGCCGCATCCGTTGTGGACGCCGTCCTGGAGAATGCCAGTGCGGCCGTGGATCCGCTCACTGCGCGTGAGCGCCAGATCCTGCAACTGGTCGCGGAGGGAAACACCACGAAAGAGATTGCGAAGTTGCTCAACGTCAGCTTCAAGACGGCCGAATCCCACCGCAACCATATCATGAAGAAGCTCGACATCCACGAGGTTGCGGGCCTCGTGCGTTACGCAATCCGCCAGGGCTTGCTGCATCCCTGAATGAGGCTGCGTTAAACGATAATAGGGACACAGGCTCAGGCTCGAGCAGCCGCGGTTTCAATCCGGCTTCCGGATTCCTGGCGAATGCGCCCACGCGCCGGGAAGTAAGGGTTAAGATAATGACCGATTTCTTCAGCCTGTCATCTAACAGAAGTAAATTGCCGTTCTTCCCGGCGTCCCAACCTGCTACCAGCAGGGGAACCGCCCGCAGGTTTTTTGCCGGCATTCACTGAAATTCACAGGATCATCGTGTCCTCCGCAACGAATAATCGGTTTACGAGAGGCTTCACGCTTCTCGAACTGCTTGTGGTAATGGTCATCATCGGTCTGCTGGCGGGTTATGTCGGGCCGCGCTACTTCGCCCAGATCGGTAAATCGGAAGTAAAGACCACGCGAGCGCAGATCGATGCCTTCGACAAGGCGCTTGACCAGTACCGGCTCGACACCGGGCACTACCCGAGCACGGAGCAGGGGCTCGATGCGCTGATGACGCGTCCCGAAAGCGAGCCGAAGTGGGCCGGTCCATACTTGAAGAAGGCCGTGCCAGCTGATCCCTGGGGCAGCAAGTACGTATATCGCTCGCCCGGAGAGCACGGAGAGTACGACCTGTTTTCGTATGGTAAGGACGGCAAGCTGGGCGGGACTGAGGAGGCTGCGGACATCACGAACTGGTAAAGCTATGATATAGCGTGAATATCGTAAATGCCGTAAATGCCGTAAATGTCGTATTTCGACGTCGCCTGCTCCGATCGGGGTGTCATGAGTCACGGTATTCACGTCATTCACGAGAAGTAACGTCGTGAGGTGGCCTACACATATGAGTGCGGATCGATTGATGGCTAAACGCGATGCGATACGTCGTTAAAGCACTGCGCGACCCGGAAGGCGTTGTGTCCATTATTCTGGATGCGGCTGACGAGGCAGATGCCGAGCGGCAGGCGCGGGCAAGCGGGCTTGCGGTGTTCTCGCTGCGCCGTGCGGTGGCATGGAATCTCGACTTGTTCAAGCGGCGTAGCCGCTTTCCACTGGCGCCGTTTGCGCAGGAACTGCTGGCGCTTCTGGAAGCCGGACTGACGCTGGTCGAATCCATCGAGGCTCTGGCGGAGAAGGAAAGTCACGGCCCCACTCGCGCGACACTCGAGCACCTCACCACCCAGCTCCGCCAGGGGCGCACGCTCTCCCACGCGATGCACGACCTGCCGCAGGCGTTTCCCGCGTTGTTTGTGGCCAGCGTGCGGGCTACCGAGAAGACCGGGGACCTGCCCGACGCGCTCAGGCGCTACCTGGGCTACCAGGCACAACTGGAGCTGGTGCGCAAGAAAATCGTCAGTGCCTCCATCTATCCGGTGCTGCTGATGGGCGTCGGGTTGCTGGTGCTGCTGTTCCTGCTGGGCTACGTGGTGCCAAAGTTCAGCCACGTCTACGAAGACATCCAGGGCAATCTGCCGCTGATGTCGAGAATACTGCTCGAGCTCGGCAAATTCCTCGGCGCTAACGGCCTTGCGGTTGCGGTCGTGGGCATCGGTGCCGCTGCACTTGCCGCGCGGTTCGCGTTCAGTCCTGCCGCGCGCGGCTGGCTTGGCGAGAGACTCTGGCGTATCCCGTCCATTGGCCGCCGCATGCGGCTGTATCAGCTTGCGCGCTTCTATCGCACACTCGGCATGCTGCTGCGCGGCGGCACGCCGGTGGTG
>DASYUW010000186.1:0-12795 GCA_036000845.1 Burkholderiales bacterium | reverse complement strand
ATACGACAGGCGCTGCAATGCGCGCACCATGCAGGTGGTCTCGTCCATGACGATCACCGCCCCGGAGCCGAGCATCGAACCGGCCTTGGCGATCGAATCGTAGTCCATGTCGGTCTGCATCATGATTTCGGCGGGCAGCACTGGCATGGAGGATCCGCCGGGAATGACGGCTTTAAGCTTGCGCCCGCCGCGCATGCCGCCGGCCATCTCCAGCAATTTCGGAAAAGGCGTGCCGAGCCTGACTTCATAGTTGCCGGGACGCTCGACGTGACCGGAGACCGAAAGAATCTTGGTGCCACCGTTGTTGGGCCGGCCGAGATTCAGGAAGGCCTCGCCGCCATTGGCGATGATCCAGGGCGCCGCGGCAAACGTTTCGGTGTTGTTGATCGTGGTCGGCTTGCCGTACAGGCCGTAGCTCGCCGGGAACGGCGGTTTGAAGCGCGGCTGTCCTTTCTTGCCTTCGAGCGACTCCAGCAGCGCGGTTTCCTCGCCGCAGATGTACGCGCCCCAGCCGTGGTGTGCGTACAGATCGAAGCTGAATGCCGAACCCTGGATGTTCTTGCCCAGATAACCGGCGTCGTAGGCCTCGGCGAGCGCCTCCTCAAAGCGCTCGTATACGTCCCAGATCTCGCCGTGGATGTAGTTGTAACCGACGGTGATTCCCATCGCGTAGGCCGCGATCGCCATGCCTTCGATGACGGCGTGCGGGTTGTAGCGCAGGATGTCGCGGTCCTTGAATGTGCCGGGCTCGCCTTCGTCGGAGTTGCACACCAGGTACTTCTGGCCGGGGAAAGCGCGCGGCATGAAGCTCCACTTCAGCCCGGTCGGAAAGCCTGCGCCACCACGCCCGCGCAAAGCCGACTTCTTCACTTCGGCGATCACCTGCTCCGGCGCGATGTTCCCGCGCAGGATCTTCTTCAGCGCCTCGTAGCCGCCGCGCGCCTCGTAGTCCTTCAGCCGCCAGTTGAGCCCGGTGAGCCCCTTGAGCAGGATCGCCTCGGGGCCGTAGATGTCCGGCGGGAAAGGCGGGAGAGGGGCGTTCATTTCCTCAGTTCCTCGATCAGCGCATCCAGTTTGTCAGGCGTCATGAACGACAGCATTTTCTTGTCGTTGTGCAGGCACACCGGCGCATCGCCACAGGCCCCCAGGCATTCGCCTTCCTTGAGGGTGAAATCGCCGTCCGGGGTGGTTTCGTTGAAGCCGATGGCGAGTTTCTTCTTCAGGTGCTCGGCCGCATCGGCGGCACCCGACAGCGCGCACGGCAGGTTGGTGCAGATGGTAATCTTGTTGCGCCCGACTGGTTTCAGGTTGTACATGCCGTAGAAACTCGCCGCTTCATACACCGCGATCGGGGGCATGCCCAGGTACTGCGCGACGAAATCCATGGTCTCGGTTGACAGCCAGCCCTTCTCGTCCTGCGCGACGGTGAGCGCAGCCATCACTGCCGACTGCGGCCGGTCCGGCGGATACTTCGCAATCGCCTTGTCGATCTTTGCCAGCGATTCCGGCGACAGCCTCATCGGTGCGTTCATCTGTCCACTTCCCCGAAAACGATGTCCTGGGTGCCGATGATGGCCACCACGTCGGCGATCATGTGGCCGCGTGCCATCTCGTCCAGCGCCGCCAGATGGGCAAAACCCGGTGCGCGGATTTTCAGCCGGTAAGGCTTGTTGGCGCCTTCGGAAATGAGGTAGATGCCGAACTCGCCCTTGGGCGCCTCGACCGCGGCGTAAGTCTCGCCCGCCGGCACGTGCATGCCTTCGGTGAAGAGCTTGAAGTGGTGGATCAGCTCTTCCATGTTCATCTTCATGTCCACGCGCGAGGGCGGCGCCACCTTGTAGTCGTCGGTGATGACCGGCCCGGGGTTCTTGCGCAGCCAGTCGATGCATTGCCTGATGATGCGATTGGACTGGCGCATCTCCTCGACGCGCACCAGATAGCGGTCGTAGCAGTCGCCGTTGACGCCGATCGGGATGTCGAAATCCATTCGATCGTAGACCTCGTACGGTCGCTTCTTGCGCAGGTCCCACTCCACCCCCGAGCCGCGCAGCATCGGTCCGCTGAACCCGAGCGCCAGCGCACGTTCGGGCGCGACCACGCCGATACCCACCGTGCGCTGCTTCCAGATGCGGTTGTCGGTGAGCAACGTCTCGTATTCGTCCACATATCGGGGAAAGCGATCGGTGAAGTCCTCGATGAAGTCCAGCAGCGAACCCTGCCGGTTCCTGTTGAGTTCGCGCACCGCCTTCTCGTCGTGGATTTTTGATGCCTGGTAACGCGGCATGGCGTCAGGCAGGTCGCGATAGACCCCGCCCGGACGGTAGTAGGCAGCGTGCAGGCGCGCACCTGAGACCGCTTCATAGCAGTCCATCAGGTCCTCGCGCTCGCGGAAACAGTACAGGAACACCGTCATGGCGCCGACGTCGAGCGCGTGCGCTCCGAGCCAGAGCAGATGATTCAGCACCCTGGTGACCTCGTCGAACATCACGCGGATGTATTGCGCCCGCTGTGGAACCTCGAGCCCGAGCAGCTTCTCGATCGCCATCACGTAGGCGTGCTCATTGCACATCATCGAAACGTAATCCAGGCGGTCCATGTACGGTACTGACTGGAGGAAAGTCTTGTGCTCGGCAAGCTTCTCGGTCGCGCGATGCAGCAGGCCGATGTGCGGGTCGGCACGCTGGATCACCTCGCCGTCCAGCTCCAGCACCAGCCGCAACACGCCGTGCGCCGCGGGGTGCTGCGGTCCAAAGTTCATCGTGTAATTACGGATTTCAGCCACAGCACCGAACTCGAACGATCAAGTTGTCAATGAGAGCACCGACACGATGAACTTCAGTGCAGGCTAACTTGCCTTGGCAAGTTAAGTCCGCAGGACGGCCGGAACTAAAATTCATGGAGGAATTGCACCGAATCATTGCATTTACTCGACGTCGCCGTAATTCGCCTCGCGCACCACCCGCGGCACGGTCTCGCGCGGCTCGATGCTGACCGGCTGGTAGATGACGCGCCTCTGGTCGGGGTCGTAACGCATCTCCACGTACCCCGAGAGCGGAAAGTCCTTGCGGAATGGATGGCCTATGAAGCCGTAGTCGGTGAGGATGCGGCGCAGGTCGGGATGCCCGGGAAATACGATCCCGAACAGGTCGAAAGTCTCGCGCTCGTACCAGTTGGCCGACGGCCAGATTCCGTTCACCGAATCCACCGAGGGAAAATCGTCGTCGGGAGCGAATACCCGCAGCCGCAAGCGCTGGTTGCGCGAAATCGAAAGCAGGTGGTACACGACCGCGTAACGCGGGCCCTCGCGCGCTCGATTGCCGAAGTCGAGGTAATCGACGCCGCACAAATCGACGAGCTGCTCGAACCCGAGTTGCGGATGATCGCGCAGTTGCGCGGCGGCCCACAGGAGATCCGTCGCCCTGACCACCAGCGTCAGCTCACCATGCGCCTCCTCAAGGCTGCCGATTCTGTCGCCGAGGATAGACTTCAGGTTTTCGGCAAGCGCCGCGAGCTTGGTGTTCATGGCCGGATGGTCAGCGCGCGATAGTGTTGGTGCGCCGGATCTTGTTCTGGAGCTGGATGATTCCGTATAGCAGCGCCTCCGCAGTGGGGGGGCAGCCGGGAACGTAAACATCCACCGGAACGATTCGGTCGCAGCCGCGAACCACCGAGTAGGAATAGTGGTAATAGCCGCCGCCGTTGGCGCAGGAGCCCATCGAGATGACCCAGCGCGGCTCGGCCATCTGGTCGTAAACCTTGCGCAGCGCCGGCGCCATCTTGTTGCACAAGGTGCCTGCTACGATCATGACGTCGGATTGGCGCGGACTGGGTCGGAACACGACGCCGAAACGGTCGAGGTCGTACCGTGCCGCGCCGGCATGCATCATCTCCACAGCACAGCAGGCCAGGCCGAAGGTCATCGGCCACATCGAGCCGGTGCGCGTCCAGTTGACGACGTTGTCGATCGTGGTGGTGACGAAGCCCTTTTCGGTAACGCCTTCGATGGTCATGGTCTCAATCCCACTCCAACGCCCCCTTTTTCCACTCGTAAACGAAGCCGATGACGAGGATGGCAAGGAATATGACCATGGAAACGAAGCCAAAGGTCCCGATTTCCTCGAGCACGACCGCCCAGGGGAAGAGAAAGGCAATTTCCAGGTCGAACAGGATGAACAGGATGGCGACGAGGTAATAGCGGACGTCGAATTTCATCCGGGCGTCCTCGAAGGCCTCGAAACCGCATTCGTAGGGGGAAAGCTTCTCGGGATCGGGACGGTGGACGCCGAGCAATCTGCTCAGACCACCACCCAACAGCGGAAGCGCCACTCCGACGGCCAGGCCGACGAAGATGAACAGCAGAATCGGAAAGTACTGCTCAAGCATTGACCACTCTCGACCTGTCAGCAGACAGGATCAGAATCGATTGCGCGCAGCCGGTTGTGCCCTTGGTCTGCCTGCGTCTCCGCGCTTGTGCCTGCCGCGCTCTGTATGCTTTGGTGCCGACGGGGAGACTCGAACTCCCACGGGTTACCCCACCACCCCCTCAAGATGGCGTGTCTACCAATTTCACCACGTCGGCGCAAACTCAACTGAGTGCTGCGTGCTGAAGTCCCGGTCCTGATGCCATTTTTTTGCAGCGCGCAGTACCGGGTACTCAGCACTGTTACTTCGGTACTTCGTTCGCCTTGGACTCGCCGTCAGGCGACGGCGCCGTGCTCGACGGCGCCGGAATGGTCTTCGAGGGTTCCACCGGTGTCTCCTGGTGCGTGGACATCACTCCCTCGGGTCCACCCTTGTGGCTGGCCACGTACGTCAGGCCGAGGCTGGTAAGGAAGAACACCGCCGCCAAGACCGCTGTTGTGCGGCTCAGAAAATTGGCCGAGCCGCTGGAGCCGAACAGGCTGCCCGCGGAGCCGCTGCCGAATGCCGCTCCCATATCCGCGCCCTTGCCGTGCTGGAGCAGCACCAGCCCGATAACACACAGGGCCGCAGCCACGTGAAGAACAAGAATCAAGGTTTCCATAAGTATCCTGTCGTTTCAGCGATCAGCTTTTTCAACGGTCCCGCCCGATCGGCGCATCCGCCGCCTTGCAGATCGCAATGAATTCCTGTGCCGCCAGCGAAGCGCCACCAATCAATCCGCCATCGACGTCCGGCATCGCAAACAATTCCGCGGCGTTCGCGGCCTTGACACTGCCGCCGTAAAGTATCGGAGCGGCATCGCCAAGGCTGCCGTCCCGTTTGGCCAGCAAGCCCCGAATGTAGGTATGCACCGCCTGCACCTGTTCCGGGGTTGCAGTCCTGCCGGTGCCGATTGCCCAGACCGGCTCGTACGCCAGGACCGCACCTTTCAGTCCCTCGCCGCCCAGTTCATCGAGGACTGCAGTTATCTGCCGGCCCACCACGTCTTCGGTCACGCCACTTTCGCGTTCAGCAAGCGTTTCGCCCACGCAGACGATCGGCACCATTCCCGCCGCCAGCACCGCTTTCGCCTTGAGCGCGATGGTGCGGTCGTCCTCACTGAACCACTGCCTGCGCTCGGAATGTCCGACGATCACGAACCGACAGCCAAACTCGCGCAGCATTCCGGCGGAGACCTCACCGGTAAACGCTCCCCTGGGATGCTGGCTGACGTTCTGGGCGCCCCATGCCACTTTCGACCCGGCCAACGCTGCCTGGGTCTGGGCGAGGTAGGGAAAAGGGACACAGACCGCGCAGATCGCCTGACGCAGCCCAGCTACGGCCATCACGACCGCGTCGAGGAGGGCCTGGTTTTCTGGAAGGCTGCCGTGCATCTTCCAGTTGCCCACCGCCAGCCGCTGCCGCATGCGCTATCCTACCGAAAAAACTGATGAATTTTACCTGTCCCGGGGAAGAGGGGTCAACGTTGTGCGCCGCGAAATGGCGGTCTGCGCGGGCCCGGGGAATGGCACTGAGGAGAATCAGGGCGTTAGAGACTCAACCGCCCGACCACTCGCATGTGATGGGATTGGCCAAAGGCGCTGCATGTGGGACGATCGGCCGAATCTTCCAGTTACATTGTGGCTCCGGCCGTGCCTGAGGCACTTAACTTGATCTTCGAGCAAGTTAGTGGTTCCGGCATAACGCGCAAGCGCATTAGCCTCCACCGCAAGAAGCCTCTGCGAGGCGTCTTATCTTCACCGTTACAGTACCGGTCGCTTCGTTAGCCGAAGCGTCCGGTTATGTATTGGCTCCCACGTAACCTGAAGGTTAGTGTCCGCCGCTACAGCACGATCAGTTCGCCTCAGCCGAACCTTCCCGTGATGTAGTCTTCAGTGGCCTTGTTCTTGGGCTTGATGAATATGGTATCGGTGGCGTCGAACTCGATCATCTCGCCCAGATACATGTAAGCGGTAAAGTCCGACACGCGCGCCGCCTGTTGCATGTTGTGGGTAACGATCAGGATCGTCACCTTGTGCTTGAGGTCGGCTATCAGCTCCTCGATGCTCGCTGTCGCGATCGGGTCGAGCGCAGAGGTGGGTTCGTCGAATAGCAGAATCTCCGGCTCGGTGGCAAGCGCCCGTGCGATGCAAAGGCGCTGCTGCTGCCCCCCCGAGAGGTTGAATGCCAGATCACTGAGCCGGTCCTTTACTTCGTCCCACAGGGCGGCGCCGCGCAACGCCTGCTCCACTTTCTCGTCGAGTGTCGCCACGCTCCTCACGCCGCGCACGCGCAGACCGTAGGCCACGTTCTCGTAGATCGATTTCGGGAAGGGATTAGGCTTCTGAAACACCATGCTGATTCGCATGCGCACTTCGATGGGGTCCACCTGCTGATTGAGCAGGTTGGTGTTGTCGGGTTGCAGCCGGATCTCGCCTTCGTAGCGGTTACCCGCGTAGAGGTCGTGCATGCGGTTGAAACAGCGCAGGTACGTTGACTTGCCGCATCCCGAGGGGCCGATCAGCGCGGTGACCCTCTTCTCGTAGATCGGCATGTTGATGCGCTTCAACGCGTTGAACGCGCCGTAGTAGAAACTCAGGTTCTGCGCCTCGGCCTTGACGACGAGGTTCGCTTTCGCGGCGGTTCCGTCAGTGATCTTCGACATGGTGAGTCCTTACCACTTGATTTTCTTCCTGAGCCGGTAGCGAATGTAAATCGCCAGGGCATTCATGGACAGCGTCATCACCACCAGAACAAGGCCGGCAGCGGCGGCGTTCTGGTGGAACGCCGCCTCCGGACGCGATGTCCAGTTGAACATCTGTATCGGCATCACCGTGAACGGCGCGAACAGCCAGTCGAACAGAGCCGCCGGCGGATCGCCGCTGAACGGCGCAGGCGGCAGGAAGGCGATGAAAGTCAGCGCGCCAATGGTGATGATCGGCGCCGTTTCGCCGATTGCGCGTGCCATTCCGATGATCACGCCCGTCAGGATTCCCGGAAGCGAATAGGGAAGAATGTGGTCCGCGGTAGTCTGCCACTTGGTAGCGCCCAATGCGTAAGCCCCTTCGCGGATGACCGCCGGTATCGAGCGGATCGCCTCGCGCGTGGCGACGATCACCACCGGCAGGATCAACAGCGCCAGCGTCAGGCCGGCCGAGAGAATGCTCTGTCCGAAGCCGAACTGATACACGAACAACCCCAGCGCAAGCAGGCCGTAAACGATCGAGGGCACGCCTGCCAGGTTGGTGACGTTGATCTCGATGATGTCGGTGACCCAGTTCTTGGGCGCGTACTCCTCGAGATAGACAGCGCCCGCCACTCCGAGCGGCACCGCGGTGACCGCGGTGACGATCATTACCAGCGTGGTACCGACCCACGCCGAAAGGATGCCAGCCTGCTCGGGCCGCCGCGACGGGAAATTGATGAAGAAATCCAGTGACAGACGGTGCGCACCGTCGATCGCCATGCCGGCGAACAGGGAGGCAAAGGTCAGCACGCCCACCATCAGCGCCAGGATGCCGATGGTCGCAAAGATCAGGTCCCAGCGCTTGTGCTTGACGATCAGCGCCCGGATCTCGGCTACCGTCATGTCGGCCATATCAATAGGCCTGCCGGTATCTGCGCTTCAGCATATGCCCGAGGACGTTGAAGAACAGCGTCAATAACATCAGGGTAAGGCCCGCGGCGAAAATAGTCTGATAGCCGATGCTGCCGTGCGGCAAGTCGCCGAGGGCCACCTGTACGATATATGCGGTGATGGTGGCCGCCGGTTCCGTCGGGTCCCAGGTCAGATTCGGTTGCATGCCGGCAGCGACCGCGAGAATCATGGTTTCTCCCACCGCCCGCGAAATACCCAGAATGTAAGCGGCGGCAATTCCCGAAAATGCCGCTGGCGTCACCACCCGGATCGCGGTCTGGAAGCGCGTGGCCCCCATCGCATACGAGCCTTCGCGCATCGCCATCGGCACGGCGCGCATCGCGTCTTCGGACACGGAGCTCACATAGGGAATGATCATGATGCCCATCACCAGGCCGGCCGACAGCAGGTTAAAGCCCGGCAGGCCGGGGAAGAAATACTGCAGCGCTGGGGTTACATACAGCAGCGCGAAATAACCGTAGACGATGGTCGGTACGCCGCCCAGCAACTCGAGAAAAGGCTTCGCCACCTCCCGTATCGAGAACGGCGCGAATTCCGACAGGTAGATCGCAATAATGGTGCCCAGGGGAATTGCCACCAGGAGCGCAACAAAGGAACTGACCAGCGTGCCCGAAAGCAGCACCGTGATGCCATAGTGCGCGTCGTCGAACAGCGGCGTCCATTGCGTATCGGTGAGGAAGTCCCAGAGCGGGACCTGCTGGAAAAACTGGTACGACTCGGTAACCAGGATGACGACGATACCGACCGTAACCGCAACCGACACCGATGCCGCGAGGAAAAGAAGGACCTCGATGAAGCGCTCGCGAATATGGCGGGATTTCCTCTTCGCGAGCCGCGCGCTGACTGTGTTATCCGCCAAGATATTCAGGCTGTGAGTGGGGGCGACAGAACTCATCGGTTCGGAGCCGGGGCTATTATCACAGAATTCTCAGATCAGCCGAAACCCGGGCAAAAAACAGGAGGGGCAGCGCCCCTCCTGTGTGGCGGATTCGCTCTCTGCTACAGCTTCGCTTCCATCTTCATCAGTTGCTGGATGGTCAGCCCGACCTTGTTCTCGCCGCCGAACTTGGTGCCCAGGACCTTCTTCTGGATGTGATCGTTGTTGTAGGCGTAGGCATCCGCGGGAAGCGGAACGTACTTGACTTCGCGCACCAGTGCATCGGCGTTCTTCATGTAGAATTCGAGAAACTCCCGGACTTCGGGGCGCTCGAGCGACTTGGCGCTGACGTAGATGAAAATCGGGCGCGACAGGGGTTGATAAGAGCCGTTCATCACGGTTTCCACCGATGGCAGCACGCCCTTGGCGCCGGATTTCTCCGCGATCGCCACTGCCTTGAGCTTGTCCTGGTTCTCGATGTAGTAGGCCAGCCCGAAGAAACCGAGCGCATTGACGTCGCGCGACACGCCCTGAACCAGCACGTTATCGTCTTCCGAAGCGGTGAAATCGCCGCGGCTGGACTTGGCCTTGCCGGTGATCGCCTCGGTAAAGTAGTCGAAGGTTCCGGAATCGGCGCCGGCGCCGAACAGCTTCAGCGGCGCGTCCGGGAAGCCCGGGTTGACCTGCTTCCAGTTGGTGACCTTGCCTTGGGCGGCCGGCTCCCACATTTTTTTCAGTTCGCCCACGGTCAGGGTCTGCGCCCACTTGTTCTCGGGGTGGATCACAACCGTAAGCGCGTCGTAGGCAACCGGCAGTTCGATGTACTGGATGCCGTTCTTCTTGCACTCGTCCATCTCCTTCTTCAGGATCGGACGGGATGCGTCAGAGATATCGGTCTCGCCGCGGCAGAATTTCTTGAATCCGCCACCGGTGCCGGAAATGCCGACCGTTACCCTGATCTTGCCTTTCTTGGCCTTCTGGAAGTCCTCGGCTACGGCTTCGGTGATCGGGAATACGGTCGAGGAACCGTCGATCTTGACCGTTTGGGCATGCGCCGGAACAGCATTTGCGCCGAGCGCGCCCGCGAACACCGCAGCAACTGCCACCAGCGTGAGTCGGTGCGTCTTGATCATGACGTCAAATCTCCTGTCATTGTGTATTTTTGTGAGCCAACGCCGGAATTGTATGGCCCCATTGTGACAGTTTGATTGCATGGCCCTTTATTGCTGCCGGGCCGTGAGCCCGCCGAATTTCAGGCGCGAGCGTGAGCCTGTGCCCGGATGGTTTCGGCAAGTGCATCGGCGAGTTGCGTGATGTGCTTGCGCCCCTCGCCTTCCACCATGACCCGGATCACCGGCTCGGTTCCCGATGCGCGTAACAGCACACGGCCGGTGCCTTTAAGCCGCGTTTCGGTGGCCTTGAGCGCCGCCTGCACCTGGCCGTTTGCCTGCAAGTCGAAACCCTTGCGCACTTTCACGTTCACCAGGACCTGCGGATACATGCGCATGTCCGCGCACAGGTTGGCCAGCGGCCTGCCCTCGGCGCGCAACGCGTGCAGCACCTGCAGGGCGGAGACGATGCCGTCGCCGGTGGTGTGTTTGTCGAGGCAGATGATGTGGCCGGAGTTCTCGCCGCCGAGCTGCCAGTCGTTCTCGATCAGCTTTTCCAGCACGTAGCGGTCGCCCACTGCGGCACGCGTGAAGGGCACGCCAAGTTCGGCGAGCGCCTTTTCCATTCCCAGGTTGGTCATCAGCGTGCCCACAACGCCGCCCTTGAGCACCCCCCGCTCGTGGCGGAAGCGCGCAATCACATAAAGCAACTGGTCGCCGTCGTAAAGCCTGCCCGCGTGATCCACCATCACCAGCCGGTCGCCGTCGCCATCGAACGCGATTCCGAGATGCGCGCGGTGCGCCTTGACCGCCGCAACCAGGGCTTCCGGGTGTGTGGCACCGCAATCCCGATTGATGTTCAGCCCGTCCGGCTGGTTGCCGATGGAAGTCACATCCGCGCCGAGTTCGTGAAAAACATGTGCTGCGATGTGATAGGTCGCGCCGTGCGCGCAGTCGACCACCAGTCTTACGCCGCGCAGATCGAGATCATTCGGAAAAGTGCTCTTGCAGAACTCGATGTAACGGCCGGCCGCGTCGTCGATACGCCGCGCCTTGCCCAGTTGAGCCGAAGGCATGGTTTCCAGCGGTGCCTCCAAGTGCGCCTCGATCGCATGCTCGACGGCATCCGGAAGTTTGTTGCCGTCGGCGGAGGAGAACTTGATGCCATTGTCTTCGAACGGGTTGTGCGAGGCGGAGATGACGATGCCCGCCTGCAGCCTCAGCGCGCGGGTGAGATAGGCGACCGCCGGGGTCGGCATCGGGCCGGAGAGGTAAATGTCCACGCCCGCGGCCGACAGCCCCGCCTGCAAGGCCGATTCGAGCATGTAACCGGAGATGCGCGTGTCCTTGCCGATCAGCACCGCCGCGTGCTCGCCCGAGGGCAACTCGCGCTCCGCCGCGAGTACCTTGCCCGCAGCATAGCCGAGCCGCATCACAAGGTCGGGCGTGATCGGCAGCTCTCCTACGCGCCCGCGCACGCCGTCGGTTCCGAAATACTTTCTAGTCTTTGACAAGGGAGTGACTTTCGATTGCGTTGAGGACCAGCAGCGCGTCGCGGGTCGCCGCCACGTCATGCACGCGAACCAGTGCTGCGCCGCGTTCGACCGCAAGCAGGGCCGCGGCCACGCTCGCGGAAACCCGGTCCGCAACCGGTTTCCCGGTGATTTTACCGAATAGCGATTTGCGGGACAGTCCGACCAGCACCGGCTGTCCGAGACCGGCAATCCTGGGCAGGCCGCGCAGCAATTCGAGGTTGTGCCCGGTTTTCTTGCCGAAGCCGAAGCCGGGATCGATGACGATGCGTTCGCGTGCAATACCTGCCTGGTGCGCCGCCTCGACCCGCAGCGCGAGGAACTCCGCTACCTCCGACACCACGTCTTCATAGTGCGGGTCCTGCTGCATGGTGCGCGGTTCACCCTGCATGTGCATCAGGCACACCGCAACCTGGCTTTCCGCCACTGCCTCGAGCGCGTCCAGCTCGCGCAACGCGTTGATGTCGTTCACCATCGCCGCCCCGGCCGCAATCGCGCGGCGCATCACTTCCGGTTTACAGGTGTCGACCGATACCGGTATCGGGATCCCGCCTAGTTTTTCAAGCACCGGCATCACCCGCCGCAATTCTTCGTCGAGGCCCACCGGCTCTGCGCCCGGGCGCGAGGATTCCCCACCGATGTCGAGAATGTCGGCACCTTCCTCGACCAGGATCCGCGCGTGTTCCACGGCCTGCTGCGTGCCCAAGAAGCGTCCGCCGTCGGAAAACGAATCCGGGGTGACGTTCACCACGCCCATGATCAGCGGACGTTCCAGCGCCAGCGAGAAACGGCCGGCCTGCAGGGAGGCAAGAGGCAAGAGGTGAGAGGCGAGAGGCCGCATTACTTCATCGTGTTGAACGGACATAGTCTCTTCAGGACGGCCCACGCATCTATAAAGAAAAAGGGTGAGGATTATTTCCCCACCCTCTCGCCTCTAGCCTCTAGCCTCTTGCCTGCCCGATCAGGCTTCCCGTGCCGGCGTGGTGGTCACAGCGGGCGACGGTGCAGTGCCCTGCGAGGAGGAGGGCGCGCTCGGCGTGCCCGTGGGTTTCGGCGGACGCGGCGGACGGCCTTCCATGATGTCGTTGATCTGGTCCGTATCGAGCGTCTCCCACTCCAGCAGCGCCCTGGCCATCGCCTCGACCTTGTCGCGGTTGTCCTCTATCAGCTTGCGCGCGAGCGTGTACTGTTCGTCGATGATGCGGCGGATTTCCGCGT
>DASYUW010000185.1:0-6927 GCA_036000845.1 Burkholderiales bacterium | reverse complement strand
GGTTTGCTGCGCACCATGTACGACCCGCGCAACATGCTTTCGCAACAGGTCTCGGATCAACTCCAGCAACACTTCGGCGACAAGGTCTACCGTACCGTGATCCCGCGCAATGTACGGCTTGCGGAGGCGCCCAGCCACGGCCTCCCGGCGCTCAGCTTCGACCGGCAATCGAAGGGCGCGCTGGCCTACCTCGCGCTGGCAGGCGAGATGCTCGGCAAGAACACTTAGGAAAATTGCAGATGGCGAAACTCAAAGGACTTGGCCGCGGGCTCGACGCCCTGCTCGCCGGCAACGATAGCCGGGCCGAAGACGCGCAGGCCGAGCTCGCGGTGGGCATGCTCAAACCCGGCCGCTTCCAGCCGCGCACACGCATGGACCCGCAATCGATTGCGGAACTTGCCGATTCGATCAAGGCCCAGGGCCTGATCCAGCCGATCCTGGTGCGCCCGGTGGACGGCGGCAAGTACGAGATCATCGCCGGTGAGCGCCGCTGGCGCGCGGCCCAGCTTGCCGGACTGGCGCAAGTGCCAGTGGTCGTGCGCGCGGTACCCGACCAGGCTGCGCTGGCGATGTCGTTGATCGAGAACATCCAGCGCGAGGACCTCAATCCGCTGGAAGAAGCGGGCGGCATCCACAGGTTGATAGACGAATTCCGCATGACCCACGACACCGCTGCGCAGGCGGTCGGGCGCTCGCGCAGCGCGGTTACCAATTTGTTGCGACTGCTGAATCTTGCCAAGCCCGTGAAGGAACTGCTGATGCAGGGCAAGCTCGACATGGGCCATGCCCGGGCGCTGCTGGCGGTGAGTGGGCCGCGTCAGGTGGAGCTGGCTCACCAGGTCGTCAGCCGCGGCCTGTCGGTGCGCGAGACCGAGCAGTTGGCGGGCCGTGCCGAGGTGACCGCCCGCAAGACGCCGCGCAAACACAGGAAGGATCGCGACCTTCAGGCTCTGGAGGAAGACCTTGCGGAAACGCTCGGCGCGCCGGTGACCATTACCCCGGGCAAGGGTGGGAAGGGTAAGCTGGCCATCAATTACACAAGCCTCGATCAGCTCGACGAAATCCTGGCGCGCCTGCGTGGTTAGATGCATCCGGTCTTTTCACCGCATTGATGACGCCTTTGCGGTCCTCGGCAGCAATATCCTCCACTCGAGCGGAAAATCTCTGCGAATACCCGTGCTTGTCGTTGACCATGAAATACCGGGCCGGTTAAAATCCGCCGATTTTGCGACGACCGGCACGGTTTTGCTGTGATGTCTTTCTTCCCGTTGGCTTCTGCAGGCCGGCCGGCTCGTACTGTCCTGTGGTGGCAGGGCCTTCTAACGGCGGCAGCCCTGGCGCTTGCCGCCTACTTTGCGGGTATTCACGGAGTCGTCTCGGCTGGACTTGGCGGCGTGATCAGCATGGCGTCCGGGCTGCTGTTTGCGGCGATCGCGACCGTGCGCAAAGGCAGAACGGTGGACGACGTGCTGCTGACCGCCTTTAAGGCGGAAGCCGCCAAGATCGTATTTATAGTGCTGGCACTTTGGTTGGTAATGGCGACGTACAAGAACGTGGTTGCCGTCATTTTTATCGGAACGTTTATCGCGACGATCTCGGTTTCAAGCATGGCTTTCTTCGTCAGTGACAGACGAGAGTGACGCTGGAAATCCAGACAAATATTCAAGCCCGCAGCATATGACCGCCGAACAGCTAAACCCCACTTCGTACATCAATCACCACTTGACGTTCCTGCAGAAGCCTCTCGGCGATGGCTCGTTCTGGACGTTACATGTGGATTCCCTGGTGACCTCGGTCATCCTGGGTATTATCGGAATGGGTTTGTTCTGGTTGGTCGCGCGTGGCGCTACGGCAGGCGTTCCCACCAAGCGCCAGGCCTTCGTCGAACTGGCCTTCGAGTTCATCGATGAACAGGTGAAGGGGATTTTCCACGGCGAGCGGCACAAGTTCGTCGCTCCGGCCGCCTTCACGGTCTTCTTCTGGGTGCTCCTGATGAACGCCATGGATTTCCTGCCGGTGGATATCATGGCCTGGATCTACCGGCACGTATTCCACCAGCACATCTGGCGCAGCGTCCCCACTGCCGACGTCAACACCACATTCGCGCTGGCACTGTCAGTTTGGCTGCTGATGATTTACTTTTCCATCGCGGTGAAGGGGCTCGGTGGTTGGATCCACGAACTGTTTTGTTCGCCATTCGGCTCCAACCCATTATTGTGGCCAGCCAACTTCCTGTTCAACCTGGTCGAGTACATATCCAAGCCGCTCTCGCATTCGCTGCGCTTGTACGGAAACATGTACGCGGGGGAGATCATTTTTCTGCTGCTATGGCTGTGGGCGGCCACCGGGCTGGTCGGCACAATTTTTGGCAGCGTCCTCGGGCTCGGTTGGGCGATCTTCCACATTCTGATCGTAGTCCTGCAGGCCTACATATTCATGATGCTCACCATCGTCTATCTGTCGATGGCGCACGAAAGTCATTAACGTCCATAACACTTCACCAACCCATTTCCGCTAACGAAAGGAAACTAGAATGGAGAATCTGCAAATGCTGGCCATGATCCAGGCTTACACCGGGATCGGCATCGGCCTTATGATCGGCCTGGGTGCCGCCGGCGCGTGTATCGGCGTCGGCGTCATGTGCAGCCGCTTCCTCGAAGGCGCAGCTCGCCAGCCCGAGATGATTCCGACGCTGCAGGCAAAGGTGTTCCTGCTGCTCGGCCTGATCGACGCGTCATTCATCATCGGAGTCGGTCTGGCGATGCTGTTCGCATTCGGCAACCCGCTGCTCGCCGTCATTCCTCAGTAACGTGTATCCGCTTTTCCCGGTACAGGGGAGAAAACTATGAATCTCAATTTCACGATGATCGCGCAAGGGCTCGCGTTCTTTGCGTTCATCTGGTTCACGATCAAGTTCATCTGGCCGCCGCTGTTGCGGGCAATCGAGACGCGCCAGAAACAGATCGCCGACGGCCTAGCCGCGGGGGAACGCGGCAAGCAGGACCTCGAGCTTGCCGCGAAGCGTGCGGGGGAGGAATTACACCGCGCGCGCGAACAGGCCAGCGAAATCATTTCCCAGGCCGAGAAACGCGGAGCCGGCGTGGTCGAAGAAGCCAAGGCGGCTGCCAAGGCCGAGGCCGACCGCATCGTCGCCGCCGCGAAGGCCGAGATCGAACAGGAGGTTTTCCGCGCCAAGGAGTCGCTGCGCGCGCAGATATCGGTACTGGCGGTGACTGGCGCCGAGAGGATACTCAAGCGCGAGGTGGACGCCAAGGCGCACGCGCAGTTACTGTCCGGCCTCGAGTCCGAACTCAGGTAACGCCCGCATGGCTGAACTCGCAACGATCGCCAGGCCTTACGCGGAGGCGGTGTTCCGCCTGGCCAAGGAAGGCAACGCGCTTGCCGCCTGGTCGGAAAAGCTGGCATTCATCGCCGCGGTCTACCAGGATCCCCAGATGCAAGCGGCGATCGGCAATCCGAAGGTAACTGCCAACGACGTCGAACGCCTGATGCTTGCCATCTGCGGCGAACGAATCGATGGCGCGGACTGCAACCTGATCCCGTTGCTGGTGCGCAACCGCAGACTGACTGTGCTGCCGGAGATACGCGAACAGTTCGAGAAGCTGAAGCTGGAAGACGAAGGAAAGCTGGACGCGAAAATCAGTTCCGCCTATGCGCTCGACGACGTACAACGCAATCAGGTGGTGAACCTGCTGTCCTCCCGCTTCAAGCGCAAGATCAACGCCACCGTGACCGTTGACCCCGAGTTGATCGGCGGCATAAAGGTCGAGATAGGCGACAAGGTTTGGGATGCCTCGGTACGCGGCAGGCTGCAGACAATGGCCGTGACCCTTTCGAAATAGGAGTTTTGAACCATGCAGTTGAACCCGTCCGAGATCAGCGAACTGATCAAGAACAAGATCCAGAATCTTGCCACCGATGCAGAGGTTCGCACCCAGGGCACGGTGGTGTCCGTGACCGACGGCATCTGCCGCATCCACGGCCTTGCCGACGTGATGCAGGGTGAAATGCTGGAGTTTCCCGGCAACACCTTTGGACTCGCGTTGAACCTCGAGCGCGACTCTGTCGGCTCGGTGGTGCTGGGCGAATATGAACACATCTCCGAAGGCGACCCGGTCAAGAGTACCGGCCGCATTCTGGAAGTGCCGGTCGGTCCCGAGCTGATCGGGCGCGTGGTCAACGCGCTGGGCCAGCCGATCGACGGCAAGGGCCCAATCGCCGCCAAGGCAACGGACGTGATCGAGAAGGTCGCGCCGGGCGTGATCTGGCGCAAGTCGGTGTCCCAGCCGGTGCAGACCGGTCTGAAAGCGATCGACGCGATGGTGCCGATCGGCCGCGGTCAACGTGAGCTGATCATCGGCGACCGCCAGACCGGCAAGACGGCGGTCGCGGTGGACACCATCATCAACCAGAAGGGCAAGGACCTGTTCTGCATCTATGTCGCCATCGGCCAGAAGGCTTCCACGGTCGCCAACGTGGTGCGCAAGCTCGAAGAGCACGGTGCAATGGCTTACACCATCGTCATCGCGGCCACGGCATCCGAGTCCGCGGCGATGCAGTACATCGCACCCTATTCTGGCTGCACCATGGGCGAGTACTTCCGGGACCTCGGCCAGGACGCACTGATCATTTACGACGATTTGACCAAGCAGGCCTGGGCCTACCGCCAGGTATCGCTGCTGCTGCGGCGCCCGCCAGGACGCGAAGCCTACCCCGGCGACGTGTTCTACTTGCACTCCCGCCTGCTGGAACGTGCCGCGCGCGTGAGCGAGGCCTGGGTCGAGCGCTTCACTAAAGGCAAGGTCAAGGGCAAAACCGGCTCGCTAACCGCGCTGCCGATCATCGAAACTCAGGCCGGCGACGTATCCGCGTTCGTGCCAACCAACGTGATTTCGATTACTGACGGCCAGATCTTCCTGGAAACCGACCTGTTCAACGCCGGCATCCGTCCCGCGATCAACGCCGGCATATCGGTGTCGCGGGTCGGCGGCGCAGCGCAGACCAAGATCATGAAGCGCAGGGACACCGGCGGCGGCGTGCGGCTGGCCCTGGCGCAGTACCGCGAGCTGGCGGCGTTCGCGCAGTTCGCTTCCGATCTCGACGAAGCCACCCGCAAGCAGCTCGAACGCGGCCGCATGGTCACCGAGCTGATGAAGCAACCGCAGTACCAGCCGCTGCAGGTGTGGGAAATGGCGCTCACGTTGTTCGCGGTCAATAACGGCTATTACGACGACATCGACGTGAAGAAGGCGCTGGCCGCGGAGAAATCCATGCGCGACCATCTCAAGACCAAGTACGCTGCGCTGATCGCACGGATGGACAAGGAACTGTCCGCCGACGATGAGAAGGCGCTGCATGAGGCGATCAAGGACTGGAAGAAAAACGGCTCGTATTGAGTGAGGCGAGAGGCTTAGGGCGGGAGACCCAAGCCCCGCCGCGTACCGCCGACCCACAAGGCAATCTATGCCAGGCACAAAAGAGATACGCACCAAGATCAAGAGTGTGCAGAACACTCGCAAGATCACCAAGGCGATGGAAATGGTCGCCGCGTCGAAGATGCGCAGGGCGCAGGAGCGCATGCGGGCGGCGCGTCCATACAGCGAGAAGATCCGCAACGTGGCGGCGCACATTTCCCATGCCAATCCCGAGTACCGCCATCCTTTCCTGGTGGAGCGCGATACGGTCAAACGTGTCGGCATCATCATCATCACCACCGACAAAGGTCTATGCGGCGCGCTCAATACCAACGTGCTGCGCATGGTTCTCAACCAATACAAGCAGTGGCAGACCGAGGGAGAAGAAATCGACATCTGCTGCATCGGCGGCAAGGGTCTCGGCTTCATGCAGCGCCTCGGCGCGAACATCGTTTCCCAGGCGACGGGCCTGGGCGATCGTCCGAAACTCGAAAGTCTGATCGGCGCGGTCAAGGTCATGCTCGACGGCTACACCGAAGACCGCTTCGATCGCGTGCTGATTTTCTACACCCGCTTCATCAACACCATGAAGCAGGTACCGGTGATGGAGCAACTGCTGCCGCTATCCGGCGAACGGCTCGGCGCCCCCGAGGGAACATGGGACTACATCTACGAGCCGGAGGCGAAGACCGTGCTCGAACAGGTGCTGACCCGCTACATCGAGGCTGTGGTCTATCAGGGCGTTTCGGAGAACATGGCGTCCGAGCAGTCGGCGCGCATGGTGGCGATGAAGTCGGCTTCTGACAACGCCGCAACGCTGATCGACGAACTGACCCTGATCTACAACAAGAGCCGCCAGGCGGCGATCACCAAGGAGCTGTCTGAAATTGTCGGCGGCGCGGCGGCCGTCTGAACTACTTTTCACCGCAGAGACGCAAAGTACGCAGAGAAATGCACAAAACCAGAGTTTCTCCGCGTTCTTTGTGCCTCTGTGGTAAACCGAATTTGATCTAGACGTTAGGAAACGATAATGAGCCAAGGAATCATTGTTCAGTGCATCGGTGCGGTAACAGATATCCAGTTTCCGCGTGAAGCGATGCCGAAAGTCTATGAGGCGCTGGTACTCGAAGAGTCGGGCGAAGCGTCGTTCGCGGAAAAAGGACTCACCTTCGAAGTCGAGCAACAGCTTGGCGACGGTGTGGTGCGCTGCATCGCGCTCGGCTCCTCAGATGGCCTGCGCCGCGGCATGAAGGTCAAGAACACCGGCGCCCCGATTACGGTGCCGGTCGGCCACGGCACCCTGGGGCGCATCATGGACGTGCTCGGGCGCCCAATCGACGAAGCAGGGCCAGTCAAGACCGAAGAGAAACGCTCGATTCATCAGCCGGCGCCGAAGTTTGCAGACCTGTCACCTTCGGTCGACCTGCTCGAAACCGGCATCAAGGTCATCGACCTGATCTGCCCGTTCGCCAAGGGGGGCAAGATCGGTTTG
>DASYUW010000184.1:0-9938 GCA_036000845.1 Burkholderiales bacterium | reverse complement strand
TTCTTCAGCGAGCCCTTGATCGACGTGACGGTGGCTTCCAATGCCCTGCCCGCGGCCGCCTTGGAGATGTCGGCGGACTTCGCAACGGCCTCAATCAGTTCGAATTTGTTCACTTGGGTCCCCTTTCGTTATTCGTTGACGCGAGAAACAGGAAACTGTTTTCGACTGCGGGCCGAAGACAGAAGAATTGTTTTGACGATCGATTTCCCGGACGCACTTTATAACAAGGCGAAAATCCTCGTGTCAAGCGAGCTTCCACGGGATCACGGCTCTCGCGCAATGCGATGTCGCAAAAAAAACGGGAATGCCTTTCGCATTCCCGTTCATTCGAAACAAGTGAATCAGTGCTTGACCGCGCTCACCACCTCGGTGGTGGAGTCCACTGCCGGGATAGCCACCGCCTCGGTTTTCTCCGGCAACGGCTCGGGCTTGCGCTCGAGCGCGTGTTCCAGCACCTCGTCGATCCACTTCACCGGATGGATATCCAGGCGATTCTTGATGTTGTCGGGTATCTCCGTCAGGTCCTTGACGTTCTCTTCCGGGATCAGCACCGTCTTGATGCCGCCGCGGTGCGCCGCCAGCAGCTTTTCCTTAAGCCCCCCGATCGCAAGTACCTCGCCGCGCAGCGTAATTTCGCCGGTCATCGCCACGTCCGCACGCACCGGGATCGCGGTCAACGCCGAAACCAGCGCAGTGGTCATGGCGATGCCCGCCGAGGGACCGTCCTTGGGTGTTGCGCCCTCGGGCACGTGCACGTGGATGTCGAATTTCTCGAACGCGTCGTCCTTGATGCCGAGCCGCGCCGCGCGCGCGCGCACCACGGACCGGGCCGCCTCGACCGACTCCTTCATGACGTCGCCGAGCAAGCCGGTGCGCTGGATGTTGCCCTTGCCCGGCATGACGGCAGCCTCGACCGTTAGAAGCTCGCCACCGACTTCGGTCCATGCCAGGCCAGTCACCTGACCGACCTGGTTGTTCTTTTCCGCCAGGCCGTATGTGAAGCGGCGCACGCCCAGGTAGTGGTCGAGATTGCGCGCGCTCACCGTTACCCGGTGGTCGCGCTTCTTCATCAGCAGCGATTTCACGACCTTGCGGCAGATCTTGGAGATTTCGCGCTCCAGGCTGCGCACGCCGGCCTCGCGCGTGTAGTAGCGGACGATGTCGCGGATGGCGCTCTCGGAGACCGACAGCTCGCCTTCCTTGACGCCGTTGTTCTTCATCTGCTTCGGCAGCAGATAACGCATAGCGATGTTGATCTTCTCGTCCTCGGTATAGCCGGACAGGCGGATCACTTCCATCCGGTCCAGCAGCGGAGCCGGGATGTTCATGGTGTTGGCTGTGGCCACGAACATCACGTCCGAAAGGTCGTACTCGACCTCGACGTAATGATCGACAAACTTGTCGTTCTGCTCCGGGTCGAGCACTTCCAGAAGCGCGGAAGCCGGGTCGCCGCGGAAATCCTGCCCCATCTTGTCCACTTCGTCGAACAGGAACAGGGGGTTCCTCACGCCGATCTTCGACATGTTCTGCAGCAGCTTGCCGGGCATCGAGCCGATGTAGGTGCGGCGATGGCCGCGGATCTCGGCCTCGTCGCGCACGCCGCCCAGGGACATGCGCGAGAATTTGCGGTTGGTCGCGCGCGCGATCGACTGCCCGAGCGAGGTCTTGCCCACGCCCGGGGCGCCCACCAGGCACAGGATCGGCGCCTTGAGCTTGTCCACGCGCTGCTGCACCGCCAGGTACTCGACGATGCGTTCCTTGACCTTCTCCAGGCCGTAGTGGTCGGCGTCCAGGATTTCCTGCGCCTTGGCCAGATCGTTGCTGATCTTGCTCTTTTTCTTCCAGGGCAGTCCGACCAGCGTTTCGATGTAGTTGCGCACCACCGTGGCTTCGGCGGACATAGGCGACATCAGCCGCAGTTTCTTGAGCTCGGCTTCGGCCTTGTTGCGCGCCTCCTTGGGCATGTGCGCCGCCTTGATGCGCTTGTCCATTTCGTCCAGGTCGGCGCCCTCTTCCATGTCGCCGAGTTCCTTCTGGATCGCCTTGACCTGTTCGTTCAGGTAATACTCGCGCTGGCTCTTCTCCATCTGGCGCTTGACGCGCCCGCGGATGCGGCGCTCGACCTGGAGGATGTCGAGCTCGGCTTCCATGAGCGACAGCAGATGCTCGAGGCGCTTCCTCACCTCGAACATTTCCAGCACCGCCTGCTTCTGCTCGAGTTTCAGCGGCAGATGCGCGGCCACCGTATCGGCGAGCCGGCCGGGCTCGTCGATGCCCGACAGCGACGTGAGGATCTCCGGAGGGATCTTCTTGTTGAGTTTCACGTACTGGTCGAACTGGGTGAGCATGGCGCGGCGCATCGCCTCCACCTCGTTGGTCTCGACCGCATCGGCCGGAACCGGCTGCGCCTCGGCGACGTAATGCGTCTTCTCATCCACGACCGACAGGACCTTGGCGCGCTGTACGCCTTCGACCAGCACTTTCACCGTGCCGTCGGGCAGCTTGAGCATCTGCAGAATATTGGCGATGCTGCCGATGTCATACAAATCTTCCGGAGAAGGTTCGTCCTTGGCGGCCGACTTCTGCGCCACCAGCAGGATGCTCTTGCCCGCCTCCATTGCCGTCTCCAGCGCCTTGATCGATTTCGGGCGGCCGACGAACAAAGGAATGACCATGTGAGGGAAAACCACCACGTCGCGCAAAGGCAACAGCGGGTAGGTGACGGTCGTTTGGGACGGATCAGCGGGATAAGTCATTGGTCACCTGAAAGGGCAAGCATACGTTCCAAGGTTGGGGGCCGCCCGGGTATTTCAACCCAGACCGCAAGTTGTTGTAAAGCCAGCCATTTCCACGGCCCCGGGGACCCCGACGCGGGCCGGCTCTGGATTTTGGCCCGTGGTCAGGCAGATCCGGCCACCTTGGGCTGATCGGAGTAAAGCAGGATCGGCCGCGCTTCGCCGGTAATCATGCCTTCGTCCACGACCACCTTCTCGACGTTGTTCAGGGAGGGCAGGTCGTACATGATGTCGAGCAGCACGTGTTCCAGGATCGAACGCAGCCCACGCGCGCCCGTGCGCCGCGCCAGCGCTTTCGTCGCCACCGCCTTCAGCGCCTCGGAACGCACCTCCAACTCGACGCCTTCCATGCTGAACATGCGCTGGTACTGCTTGAGCAACGCATTCTTCGGCTCCGTAAGGATTTGGATCAGCGCCACCTGATCAAGTTCATCCAGCGTGGCGACAACCGGCAAGCGGCCGACGAATTCCGGAATCAGGCCGTACTTGATCAGATCTTCGGGCTCGACGCTGCGCAGCACCTCTCCGATGTCCTTGCGGTTGTCCTTGCTTTTCACTTCCGCGCCAAAACCGATGCCGCCCTTGTCGGAGCGGGCGCGGATGATCCGCTCTAGGCCGTCGAACGCGCCGCCGCAGACGAACAGGATGTTCGTCGTGTCGACCTGGACGAATTCCTGGTTCGGATGTTTGCGGCCGCCCTGCGGCGGCACCGAAGCGATCGTGCCCTCGATGAGCTTCAGCAGCGCCTGCTGCACGCCCTCCCCCGATACGTCGCGGGTGATCGAGGGGTTGTCGGATTTGCGCGAGATCTTGTCGATCTCGTCGATGTAGACGATGCCGCGCTGCGCCTTTTCGACGTCGTAGTCGCACTTCTGCAGCAGCTTCTGGATGATGTTCTCGACGTCCTCCCCGACATATCCGGCTTCGGTCAGCGTGGTCGCGTCCGCCATCACGAAAGGCACGTTCAACAGCCGCGCCAGCGTCTGCGCCAGCAGTGTCTTGCCCGAACCGGTGGGGCCGATCAGCAGGATGTTGCTCTTGGCAAGCTCGACGTCGTCCTTCTTCTGCACCGTCTTGAGCCGCTTGTAGTGGTTGTACACCGCGACCGAAAGGATCTTCTTGGCGGTGTCCTGGCCGATCACGTACTGGTCGAGGATCTCGCGGATTTCGTGCGGAACGGGAAGATCGGACTTTGCGCCTTTCCCGGTGGTCTCGGCGTGGCTCTCTTCGCGGATGATGTCGTTGCACAGCTCGATGCACTCGTCGCAGATGAACACCGAGGGGCCGGCGATCAGCTTGCGAAC
The DNA here is from genome assembly GCA_036000845.1 of Burkholderiales bacterium. GTDB lineage: Bacteria > Pseudomonadota > Gammaproteobacteria > Burkholderiales > JACQAP01 > JACQAP01. The sequence continues at coordinate 5,839 of DASYUW010000184.1, read as the reverse complement.
CTCGTGCTGGCTTTTGCCGCAGAAAGAACAGTAAAGAAGTTTCTCGCCGCCAGGTTTGTCAGACATAACGTCCTTTCGCTTTAAACATCAACCCATCAGACACCCATACGCGTCGGTTCCCATGCCGCCGCGCCGGGGTCCAACCCGCGCCTCATGCAGGCACGCCGGCCTCGGCGCGACTTACCAGCACCTTGTCCACCAGTCCGTACTTTACCGCCTCTTCGGCACTGAGGAAATTGTCGCGGTCGGTGTCGCGTTCGATGGTCTTCACGTCCTGTCCAGTGTGTTTCGCCATCAGGTCGTTGAGCCGGCCGCGCAGGTACAGGATCTCGCGCGCGTGGATCTCTACGTCCGAAGCCTGGCCCTGGAAGCCGCCCATCGGCTGATGGATCATGACCCGCGAGTTGGGCAGCGCGAAGCGCTTGTCCTTGGCGCCGGCGGCAAGCAGGAAGGCTCCCATGCTGGCCGCCTGGCCGATGCAAAGCGTGCTCACGTCGGGCTTGACGAACTGCATGGTGTCATAGATCGCCAACCCCGCGGAGACCGATCCCCCGGGTGAGTTGATGTAGAAGGAGATGTCCTTTTCCGGATTCTCCGATTCGAGAAAGAGCAACTGCGCCACGATCAGGTTCGCCGACATTTCGTTGACCGGCCCGACCAGAAACACCACGCGCTCTTTGAGCAGCCGCGAGTAGATGTCGTAAGCGCGCTCGCCGCGGCCGCTCTGCTCGATGACCATGGGTATCAAACCCAGGCCGTGCGGCTCGCTGACTATTCGGTCTTGCATCGTGATCATTTTGCGTTCCCCATGAGGTCGTCGAACTCGGTCGCTTTGTCCTCGACCCTGGCATTGGCCAGCACCCATTGCACCACGTTGTCCTCGAGCACGATAGACTCGACCTCGCGCAGCCGGTCGGGCGACTGGTAGTACCAGCGCAACACCTCTTCCGGCTTCTCGTAGCTCTGCGCGTATTCCCCGACCACGGCCTTGATCTGGTCCGGCTTGGCTTCAAGTCCATGCTTCTTCACCAGCTCCGCCAGGATCAGTCCGAGGCTGACACGGCGCTGCGCCTCCGGTTCGAAGGCTTCCTTGGGCATCGGCACCTTGTCGGCCTTGAGCCCGCGCGCCTCCAGATCGTGGCGCATGTTGTGCATCAGGCGATCGATTTCCATGTCCAGCAGCGCTCTGGGTAGCTCCACTCGGGTCGCGTCGAGCAGCGCTTTCATGACCTGATCCTTGACGCGCGTGCTGGCGCGGCGTTTGACCTCGCGCTCGAGGTTGGCCTTGATCTCGGCGCGCATCCTTGCGATGTCGCCGTCGGCAACACCCAGGGTCTTGGCAAACTCGGTATCCGCTGCGGGGACGTGCGGCTCGCGCACATCCTTGACCGTGACCTCGAACCTGGCGGTCTTTCCCGCCACTTCCTTGCCGTGGTAATCGTCGGGAAAGCGCAGCTCGAAAGTCTTGGTTTCGCCGGCCTTCATGCCGAGGACGTTCTTCTCGAAATCCGCGAGCAACTGGCTGCCGCCGAGCAGGGCGTACTGATCGGTTCCCGCACCCCCTTCGAAAGGGTTGCCGTCGATGCTGCCGCGGTAATCCATCAGCACTTGGTCACCGGACTGCGCGGTGCGCCCGGTGCTGTGGTAATGGGTACGCTGCTTGCGCAGTATTTCGAGGGTCTTGCCCACTTCGGCTTCGCCGATGTCGACCAGCGGACGCTCGATTTTCACGCCGCCGAGTTCGCCGATGGCCAGTTCGGGGTAAACCTCGAAGGTCGCGGTGTACTCGAATTTGCCCTCGGCGTCTGCGGCGGACTTCACTTCGATGCGCGGATAGCCGGCAACGCGCAGGTTCTTTTCCTTGACCGCCTCGCCAAAGCTGCGTTGCACGGCATCGCCGAGCACTTCCTGGCGCACCTGGCCTCCGAACTGCTGCTCGACGATCTTGAGCGGCACCTTGCCGGGTCGGAAGCCGTGCAGCTTGACGGTGCGCGCGAGCCGCTTCAGGCGGTTCTCGACTTCGCTGTTGACTTGATCGAGCGGCAAGGTCACCGAGAGGCGCCGCTCGAGAGAACTCAGAGTTTCCAGATTCGCTTGCATCTAATTCGGTTTCCTGTTTTGGTAGGTGGGCGAGGCTTGGCAGACTGCGCTTTCCGGGGCTCTGGTGCGAAAGGAGAGACTCGAACTCTCACGCCTTCCGGCGCCAGAACCTAAATCTGGTGCGTCTACCAATTCCGCCACTTTCGCACTCGACACATTCTAATATAATGCCCCCGCCCCCGCCACCCGAATGCCCGCTTGCCACGGGCCCTCGTTCCGCCCTCTAACCTTCTGTCACGCAAAGCGAATAGCCGATGGCGGTCAATCACTACGAGAACTTTCCGGTGGCCTCCGTGTTGCTGCCCGAAAGACTGCGCCGTCCGGTCGAGCTGATCTACTCGTTTGCCCGCCAGGCCGATGATTTCGCTGACGAGGGGGACGCGCCGCCGGAACAGCGTCTGCACAGACTTGCCGAGTTCTCCCGTGAGCTGGATCGCATCGAACGCGGTGAATCGCCGCGGTTGCCGCTGTTTGCCGATCTGGCGCAGGTGATCACGGCGCATCGCCTGCCGGTCGGCCTGTTTCGCGACCTGATTTCGGCGTTCTCCCAGGACGTAACCAAGAACCGTTACGCCGATTTTGGCGAAGTCATGGATTACTGCCGGCGCTCGGCCAATCCGGTCGGCAGGCTGCTGCTGCACTTGTATCAGGCCACCGAAGTGCGCAATCTCGCCTGCTCCGACGCGATCTGTTCGAGCCTGCAGTTGATCAACTTCCTGCAGGACGTGGAGATCGATTTCCGCAAAAACCGCGTCTATCTGCCTCAGGACGAGATGGCGGAGTACGGCGTAACCGAAGCGCTGATCGCCGACCGCGCCAACGGCACGGCATGGCAGGCGCTGATGATGTTCCAGATCGAGCGCGCGCGCAGCATGCTGCTGGCCGGCGCGCCGCTGGCCAGGCAGCTCCCGGGGCGCATCGGGCTGGAATTGCGCTTGATCGTTATGGGCGGCAGCCGCACCCTCGAAAAACTGCAGGCGAGCCGCGGCGACGTGTTCCGTCAACGCCCGGTCTTGCAACCGTTCGACTGGATCACCATGCTGTTCCGCTCGCTATTCGCCTATCCATGAGCCCTGACCAGTATTGCCAGGAAAAGGCGGCGCAAAGCGGTTCGAGCTTTTACTACAGCTTCCTGTTCCTGCCGCCGGAAAAGCGCCGCGCGATCACCGCGCTCTACGCCTACTGCCGCGAGGTAGACGACGTGGTGGACGAGTGCAGCGACGCTGATCTCGCCAAGGCCAAGCTCGCCTGGTGGCGCCAGGAAATCGCCAGCACTTTCGCCGGCGCGGCGCTGCATCCGGTGGCAAAAGCCCTGATCCCGGTGGTGCGCCGTTTCGACCTTCCGCAGGCGCGCTTTTACGAGATTATCGACGGAATGGAGATGGACTTGCAGTACAACCGCTATCCCGACTTCGCCACTCTGCAATCATATTGCTATCGGGTGGCAGGCGTGGTCGGCCTGATGGCAGCCCAGATTTTCGGCTACTACGATCCCGCAACGCTGCGCTACGCCGAAAACCTCGGCACCGCGTTCCAGCTTACCAACATCATCCGCGACGTCGGCGAGGACGCGCGTCGCAATCGCGTTTATCTGCCGCTGGACGAACTGTCGCGCTTTGGCGTCGCAGCGTCCGACATCGTTCACCTGCGCGAGACCGAATCCTTTCGGCGGTTGATTGAATTCCAGATCGATCGTGCCAGGGACTACTACCGGCGTGCCTTCGCCGACTTGCCGCGCCAGGACCGCAAGTCTCAGCGCCCGGGTCTGGTGATGGCGGCGATCTACCGGACCGTCCTGGATGAAATACACGCCGGCGGCTGCAAAGTGCTCAACCGGCGCACTTCACTCACCCCGTTGCGCAAATTGTGGATCGCGTGGCGGACGTGGATGCAAGGATGAAGGAGGAAGGATGAAGGGCAAGGATGAAGGCGGAAGTAGGAAGGAGGAAGTAAGTTCAAAGGCTTCTGACTTTCCTTCATCCTTCCGCCTTTCGCCTTCATCCTTTCGCGTAGCGATCGTTGGTGGCGGTTATGCCGGTATGGCTGCCGCGGCCGAACTCGGCCGCCGCGAAATCCCGGTCGTGGTTTTCGAAACGGCGAAGACTCTCGGCGGGCGGGCGCGCCGGGTCGAGATCAACGGCGTAACGCTCGACAACGGCCTGCACATCGTGATCGGCGCGTATCGGGAAACATTGCGGCTGATCGAACTCACCAGGCGTCCGCAGGAAGCATCGGGCCTGGTCCGGCTGCCGCTCGAACTCATCGTTCATCCGCACTTCCGCCTGCGCGCACCACGGCTGCCCGCCCCTCTGAACCTCGCCGCGGCGCTGATCTGCGCGCGCGGTCTGGATCTCGCCGGACGCATGAAAGCCGCCGCGTTCATCGCCTCCATGCGGCGACAGAATTTCCGTCTCGGGACCGATACCAGCGTCGGGCACCTGCTCGCCTCCTGCCGGCAGCCGCCGGCGGTCACGCGTTACCTGTGGAACCCGTTGTGCATCTCGGCATTGAACACCCAGCCCTACGAGGCGTCCGCGCAGATCTTCCTGAACGTGCTTCGCGACAGCTTCAATGGCGCACGCGCAGACAGCGACCTGCTGCTTCCGACCATGGATTTCTCCGCGCTGTTCCCGGAACGTGCGGCGGATTTTGTGAGCCGGCACAGCGGCAGCGTGCGTTTGGGCGCGACAGTCGAAGCCGTGCGCAGAACGGCCGGCGGATTCGAAGTGGCAGATCAAGACGGGCGTTTCAGCCACGTAATCCTGGCAGTGTCGCCGCACCGCCTGAACGCCCTGATCGCACCCCATACCGAACTCGAGGAAATCAACAAGCTGGTACAGGCCTTTTCCTACCAGCCGATCTATTCGGTCTTCCTTCAGTACCCGCCCGGGTCGCGGCTGCCGTTCCGCATGGGCGGGATCGAGGCGACGTATTCGCAGTGGTTGTTCGATCGAGGCCGGCTGTGTGGCCAGGACGGCCTGATCGGCGTGGTGATCTCCGCCTCGGGAGCGCATCAGGAACTCGAACAGGAAGAGTTGGCGAGGCGCGTACACGCCGAACTGTCGGCACACTTCCCGGGCCTTGGCGAGCCTTGCTGGCACCGCATTATCGCCGAGAAGCGCGCGACCTTTTCCTGCAGCGTCGGGCTGCGCCGTCCGGGGAACCGCACACCGATTCCGCGGCTGTACCTGGCCGGCGACTACACCGCCAGCGACTACCCGGCTACCCTCGAAGCCGCGGTGCGCAGCGGCGTTGCCTGCGCCAAACTGGTTCTGGAAGATTCCTGAGTTGGTCTCTTCGGAATTGCAGGTTCAACATCTCACCACGAAGACACGAAGAACACGAAGAAAGCGGAGGTCTACGTGTTTCTTTGCGGCTTCCTGCCGAGTGGTTGAGGAAGTGTTCGCTTTGCGCGGGGTCGAACTGGTATGCACAAGTTCCGCGTCACGTGATCCGCAACGAACAAGACTGACGGAAGTTGACTATCCACGTTTTTCTTCCTGTTCTTCGTGCCTTCGTGGTGAGATTTTCAGTGTTGATCTTCAGTGAAATGGAGAAATGACCGACCTTCGTAACTATCAGCCCAGGCCCGATCTGTTGAAAGGCCGGGTGATCCTGGTGACCGGTGCCACGCGCGGCATCGGCCGGGTAGCGGCGCTTACTTTCGCCGCTCATGGCGCCACTGTGGTGCTGCACGGGCGGGATGTGTCCGCGCTCGAGAAGGTCTACGACGAAATCC
>DASYUW010000183.1:0-3125 GCA_036000845.1 Burkholderiales bacterium | reverse complement strand
TGATCACCGAAATCTTCGCCACCGCCCAGGACGCCGAGCATGCCTTTTACCAGGCCTTCGAGCGCGCCGATCTCGCCGCGATGATGGCAGTCTGGGCCGAAGAAGACGACATCGTCTGCGTCCACCCGGGCGGCGCGCGCCGCACCGGCGTGGTCGAGGTGCGCGAATCCTGGCGGCAGATCTTCGCGCAGGGTCCGCGCCTGCGTTTTCGGCTCACCGGCAGCCGCGTGTTTTCCGGCCGCATGTTGTCGATCCACAGCGTTTACGAACAGGTTTCGGTGGCCGGTGACCCGCGGCCGGCAAATCCGGTGCTCGCCACCAACATTTACCTGCTTACCGATCGGGGCTGGCGCATGTTGATGCACCACGGTTCGCCGCTCGCAGGCGAACCAGCACCCCAGGAAAACCCGCCCTCGACGCTGCATTGATGAAAGGTTACCGCGCGCCCTGGTGGCTGCCCGGCGGGCATCTGCAGACCATCTATCCTTACTTCATTCTCAAGCGCCGACCACCGCCCTACCGGCGCGAACGCTGGGACACGCCCGACGGCGATTTCATCGATCTGGACTGGGTGGATGCGCAGCAACCGGCGCCGCTGGTGGTGCTGTTCCATGGGCTCGAAGGCTGCTCGACCAGCCACTATGCCGCGGCGTTGATGCAGGCTGTGGCAAGGCGCGGCTGGGCAGGCGCGGTGGTGCACTTCCGCGGCTGCGGAGGCGAGCCCAACCGTTTGCCGCGCGCCTACCATTCCGGCGATGCCAACGAGATCGACTGGATCCTGCGGCGGCTGCGCGCTCTACCGGGACATATTGCGTTGTTGCCCGTCGGCGTCTCGCTCGGCGGCAATGCGCTGCTCAAGTGGCTCGGTCGCGAGCGTGCGAAAGCAGCGGCGCTCGTGCATGCGGCGGCCGCCGTATCCGCGCCCATGGACCTGATGATTGCCGGCGATCGCTTGGGCACTGGCCTGTCGCGCGCCTACGGCAGCCATTTCCTCGCGCGGCTGAAGAAAAAAAGCCTTGCCAAGTTGACGCGCTTTCCCGGTCTGTACGACAGGGAGGCCGTGAGGCGCTCGCGCACGCTACGCGAGTTCGACAATCTGGTCACCGCGCCACTGCATGGCTTCAGGGACACCGACGATTACTGGACGCGCGCGAGCAGCAAGCCCGATCTGGCTCACGTTTCGGTGCCCACGCTGATCGTGCACGCCTTTAATGACCCGTTCCTGCCCGGGCGCTTTCTGCCAGAGCCGCAGCAGGTATCGGCAAGCGTGCACCTGGAGTTCTCTGACGGAGGAGGCCACGTTGGGTTCGCCTCGGGGCCGTTTCCGGGCAACCTCGACTGGATACCCTGGCGCGTGATCCGCTTCTTCGAGCAGCATATCGGCAGCCGCGAACAGGACAGCGCGCGAGCACGGTCTGCCCATGTGTGATGCTTTCGCTGCGGACCTTTGATATCCTCACTTGCATGAACCTCCCCGCGCCGGAAATTTTCAAGGCCTACGACATCCGCGGCATCGTCGACCGCACGCTCACTGTCGAGGCGGTCGAGGCGATCGGGCAGGCGATTGGCTCGGAGGCGCAGGCGCGCGGCAAACGCGCCGTCTGCATCGGCCGCGACGGACGCCTGTCGGGACCGGCGCTGGCGCAGGCACTCGCGCGCGGACTGCAGAATAGCGGCGTGGAGGTGATCGACATCGGCCGCGTCACCACCCCGATCCTCTACTTCGCGGTGCACCACCTCGGAACCGGCAGCGGCGTCATGGTGACCGGCAGCCACAACCCGCCGGACTACAATGGTTTGAAAATGATGCTCGCCGGTGAAACGCTGTCGGGGGACGACATCCAGAAACTGCGCCGGCGGCTGGAGACCGGAGATCTGAAACGCGGCGCCGGAAGCATTCGCAGCGAAAACGTCGGCGGTGCCTACCTCGAACGCGTGACCGGCGACATCAAGTTGAAACGCAAAATGCGCATCGCGGTGGACTGCGGCAACGGCATACCCGGCGCCTTCGCGCCGTCGCTGTACCGCAAGCTCGGCTGCGAGGTCGAAGAACTGTTCTGCGAGGTGGATGGCACCTTCCCCAACCATCATCCCGACCCCTCGCAACCGGAGAACCTGAAAGACCTGATCGCGGCACTGAAAAATGGAAACGCCGAGATCGGGCTGGCTTTCGACGGCGACGGCGATCGCTTGGGCGTGGTCACGAAAGCAGGCAAGGTGATCTTCCCGGATCGCCAGTTGATGCTGTTCGCCGCGGACGTGCTCAAGCGCAATCCCGGTGCCGAGATCCTGTTCGACGTGAAATGCACCCGCAATCTGGCGCCCTGGATCCGCAAGCACGGCGGCAGGCCGACCATGTGGAAGACCGGGCACTCGTTGATCAAGGCGAAGATGAAGGAGACCGGCGCGCTGCTCGCCGGCGAAATGAGCGGTCATATTTTCTTCAAGGAACGCTGGTACGGTTTCGACGACGGCCTCTACGCCGGCGCGCGCCTGCTCGAGTTCCTGAGCGGCGTTCCCGACATCGGTGCGGCGCTCGACGAGTTGCCCGACTCGGTCAATACCCCGGAGCTGCAGATCAAGCTCAAGGAAGGCGAGAACTACGCGCTCATCGAGATGTTGCAGAAGACCGCGCGTTTTCCGGATGCACGCGAGGTGATCACGATCGACGGGCTGCGCGTGGAGTATGCCGACGGTTTCGGTCTGGCGCGCTCTTCGAACACCACCCCGGTGGTGGTGCTGCGCTTCGAAGCCGAAGACGAAGCGGCACTGATGCGCATCCAGGCGGACTTCCGGCGCGTGCTGCGGGAGGCCGCCCCCACCGCCCGGCTCCCCTTCTAGCTAGTACACGGTGGTACTAGCGGGCCTTCGCTTCGAGCGTCGGCTCCTTCAGACGCTGCTTACACACAAAATAGTACGTGGACTATTTTTCCCTCATCCCCGCCCCTTCTCCCGAGGGGAGAAGGGAGCAGATACCCTCTCGCTGGTGTGCAACCGGGAACATGGGTAACAAATCGGACCGGGGACATGGGTAACAGTTTCTGGTTATCACAGAGGTTCGATTTTCCCGGTTCGTTGATTCAACCCACCCAAGACGAGCGAACAGAATTGAATCTGCCAGCGAT
>DASYUW010000182.1:0-3019 GCA_036000845.1 Burkholderiales bacterium | reverse complement strand
GGCCCTTGTGACTTCGGCATAACCTTGATCGGCTCTGCCCGCTAAAGGCTAGCCTGCGCCGCAACAGCTGCTGTGCAGCGTGTTGTCCCGGGGGAGAAGGGTATCCAGTCGGCTTCCAGCCGACATTATTCGAACCCCTCGGCTTGCAGCCGAGGGTAGTTCAGATAATCAGTGCGTAGAATGCCGTTTTTGAGCTTGGCATATTTCAGGAAGGAGAAGATCATGCGCACACGCTTTGCCGTATCGGTTCTTGCGCTTCTGTTTGTCTGCGCCTGCGGCGGCGGCGGTGGAGAACGGCCGCCGCGCGTGAACGTCTCCATAACCGACCTCCGTGTTGCGCAGGCCGGGATGCTGGAGCAGACCTATGCATTGACGCTGCGGGTGCAGAATCCGCACAACTTCGAGATCGTCGCCGACGGCCTGTCCTTCTCGGTCGAAACCAACGGCAAGCTGTTCGCCCGCGGGGTCGGCAACGAATCGGTTGTCATACCCCGACTCGGTGAGGCAATGGTGCAGGTCCAGGCGGTGAGCGACACGCCCAGGGCGATTGAACAGGTCATGGATCTCCAGAATTTCACGCTCGATGGCTTTCGTTACCGGCTGGTCGGCCGCTTCTTCTCCGGCAACCATAAGTTTCCTTTCGATTACCGGGGCAAGATCGCAATCACCCGATGAAATAGCTCGCGCTCATGCCCGCGGTGGCAGTGTTGATGCTCGTGCACAAAGACGCTGCGCGCTGCGCACCGGTGTTGTGGAGCGGCCAAACTTGCACCTGCTGCTTCGTCGCAAACGCGTTTCAGGAATGCAGATGATCAAGGCACTGGATCTCGACGGCGTAACCTGCACGTTTCCGCCCCGCGCCGGCAGCGCTGCAGCGTACACCGCCATTGCCGGCGTGGACCTGCGGGTGGCAGAGGGCGAGTTCGTCGCGGTGGTCGGCCCGACCGGCTGCGGCAAATCCACGCTGCTCAACGTCGCCGCCGGGTTGCTGAAACCGACCGGCGGGTCCGTCACGGTCTTCGGCGAGCCCCTCGCCGGCATCAACCGCCGGGCCGGCTATCTGTTCCAGACCGATGCGCTGATGCCCTGGCGCAGCGCGCTCGACAACGTGACGGCGGGGCTGGAGTTCCGCACCGTCGGCGGGAAAGAGGCGCGAGAGCGGGCGGCCGACTGGTTGAAACGTGTCGGGCTCGCTGCGCACGCGCACAAGTATCCGCACGAACTCTCCGGCGGCATGAAAAAACGGGTGGCGCTGGCGCAGACGCTGATCCTCGACCCGAAAATCCTGCTGATGGACGAGCCTTTCTCCGCGCTCGACGTGCAGACCCGCAGCCTGATGGGAAACGAGTTGCTGGCGCTCTGGTCGCAGGACCGCAAGTCGGTGGTGTTCGTCACCCACGACCTCGAAGAAGCGATCGCGCTTTCCGGCCGCGTGGTGGTGATGTCGGCAGGGCCGGCGAGCCGCCCGATCGGGAAATTTCCGATCGACCTGCCGCGGCCGCGCGACGTTTCCGAGATCCGCCTGACGCCGCACTTCGTCGAGCTGCATACGCTGATCTGGAGCGCTCTCCGGGACGAAGTCCAGAAGGCCTACGCGCATTCGCTTGCATGAAGACAAGTCGTTTACCACGGAGGACACAGAGGACACGGAGGAAAAAACAAAAGTGAGGAAAAGCGACTCGGGGTTAGAAGCCGGGATATTGTTGGCGAACCTGTGTCGCCAATTTTCACTGAGCCGGACAATTGGCCACTGAAAGTTTTTACCTGAACCCATTTTTCTTTCTCTTTCTTTTCCTCCGTGTTCTCCGTGTCCTCCGTGGTTAAGGAACTGGTGAATCAATGCAAAAAACAGGTGTACTAGCGGTGATGCAGGTGGGGCTGCTGCTGGCGCTGTTTGCGCTCTGGCATGTGCTCGTGAAAGCGGATGTCCTGCCGGCCTTCTTTTTCGGCGAGCCGCTGATCGTTCTGCGGCGCGTCTGGGACTGGTTCGTAACCGGGAAAATCTTTCCGCACCTGGGCATCACGCTGCTCGAGACCGTGCTGGCGTTTGCGATCGGCACCGCGCTCGGGCTTGTTTTCGGCCTGTGGCTGGCGCTGTCGGATCTGGCGTCGAAGCTGCTCGATCCCTACATCACCGCGTTCAACTCGATGCCGAGGGTGATTCTGGCGCCGATCTTCGCGGTGTGGTTCGGGCTGGGGATCTGGTCGAAGGTGCTTCTCGGCGTGACGCTGGTGTTCTTCATCGTGTTCTTCAGCGTCTATCACGGCGTGCGCGAAGTCAGCCCAACGGTGCTGGCCAATGCACGGATGCTGGGCGCTTCCGGCCGGCAACTGCTCCGGCACGTTTACCTGCCGAGCGCCACTGCCTGGGTTTTCTCGAGCCTGCACGCTTCGGTGGGAATGGCTTTCGTCGGCGCGGTGGTGGGCGAGTATCTCGGTTCGGCGAAGGGCGTCGGCTACCTGATCCTTCAGGCAGAGGGCGTGTTCGACATCAACACCGTGTTCGCCGGCGTGCTGGTACTCACCGCCTGCGCGCTGGTTCTCGATCGCATCGTCACGCTTGCCGAGCGGCGCCTGCTGCGCTGGCGTCCCGGCAACGTCTCCGCCGCCTCCTGATCTACTGCGAAGACCGGCGCCAACCACGGAGGACGCAGAGGACGCGGAGGAAGAAGAAAACGAGGAAAATAAAGTTGAAGTTAGAAGCGGGATGACTGGTCGCGATCCATCACCATAAGCTTGTAGTAGGATCGTCGGATCCGATCGAACCACATTCCTGCGTTTCCCTCATCCCCAACCCTTCTCCCGGGGGGAGAAGGGAGTTATCTTCTCTCTCCGCCATACATACGGACCCTCTCTCTCTCCGGGAGAGGGAATGGTATGGTGTGCAACCGGGAACATGGGTAACAAATCGGACCGGGGACATGGGTAACAGTTTCTGGTTATCACAGAGGTTCGATTTTCCCGGTTCGTTGATTCAACCCACCCAAGACGAGCGAACAGAATTGAATCTGCCAGCGAT
>DASYUW010000181.1:0-8414 GCA_036000845.1 Burkholderiales bacterium | reverse complement strand
CCTGCGCGGCATCGCGCGCGCCGCCGTGCTTTCGCGCGCCACGATGCGCAATATCCGCCAGAACCTCGCTTTCGCATTCGGCTACAACGCGCTCGGCATACCGGTTGCCGCCGGCGTGCTCTACCCGGCGTTTGGCCTGCTGCTATCGCCGATCCTCGCCGGTGCTGCCATGGCGCTAAGCTCGGTGTCGGTGGTTACCAACGCGCTGCGACTTAACCGCACCAAGTTATGAACGTGGCGCAGCAGCGTATCTCGCGATGAGTTCGATCTTCGCTACGGAGTTCTATGCGCGATGGTGCACGCGGCGCATGGCCGATGACGCTGCGAAGCACTTCCGCTGAATTGGACTGCGGAGTAAAGATCTTGCGACTCGGACGTTGGTTTGCGAACCTGCCAAACACTCCGGAATTCAACGTTCTGGTCTTCTGTGGCTTGTTCGCCGACAGATTGGGGCGCCGGCGTTGGGCAACGGCAGATAACGTCGCATGATCCCGTTCATGTTCGTTCACTTGCATGAAGACGCGGGTCCGCAAGACTGCGGTTGCTGCTTGGGTGGACACGACACCGTGCCGTAACTGCAGAACACGCAGCAGTCGCCCGGTTCCGGGCGGAGAAGCGCCCTGCAATTCGTGCACTCATAAAAGAATAAACATGCGTCGGTCGGCATGATTTCTTTCTTGTCAAAGCCGCATTTTGGGCAGGTAATCATGCTTTCCAGCACAAGCGCCATTAGTGCACCCCTCTGACGGACGTCGGGAATCCAACTGATGTTATCGCCTTCGCCAGTTCATCCGGACTGGTTTTCTTTGGGTCGTAACTGACTTCGGCAATCCCGGTTTTGTAATCCACTTTGACGTCGGACACACCCGGAACTCTTTTCAACGCCGTTTTGACCGTGATGGGGCAAGCTGCACAGGTCATGCCCTGCACTCCTAGCGTCACTGTGTTGATTGCGTCAGCGGCAAAGATGCCCGGGGAGAGAGCCAGGAATATCACAAACATGAAGGACCGGAACATGATGGGTTCCTTTCAATAGAACCAGTGCGCGTAGAGGGGAAACAGGAGCAATGCGGCGGCAATGGTCAGCAGAATCCAGAACGCGATTTTCTGTCGAACGAGCGTCGCGGGTACCGCACATGCTTCGCCGGGCGCACACTGCCGCGGGACGATATAAAGCCGATGAAATGCCACCCCGAAGAACAACGCCGCAACCCCGATAAAGATCGGCCGGAACGGCTCCAGCGCGCTCAGGCCGCTTACCCAGACTCCCCCGATTCCGAGGGAAACCAGCAGGAGCGGACCGAGACAGCAGGCGGTGGCGCCGAGCGCGGCGAGCGCGCCTGCAACCAGAGACGTGCCGGCGGAAGGTGTCGATTGCATCGGAACTTCTCTCCTTCTGAAACGATCATAAACCCGTACATACGTACGGATTCAAGCGCAAAGGGGGCACGCATGAAGGAACCCAAAGAATCGACGATCGGCGGCGTCGCCCGGGCTGCCGGAGTCAACGTGGAAACCGTGAGGTACTACCAGCGGACGGGGCTGGTGCCCGTGCCGGAGCGCGCCCACGGAAGTTTTCGCGATTACCCGCCGGAGATCGCAACGCGGGTTCGCTTCATCAAGCGCGCTCAGCAACTCGGGTTCACCTTGGCGGAAGTGAAAAATCTGCTTGCCCTCGAGGATGGTCGCAGTTGCGGCAAGGCCCAAAGTTTGGCCGCAACGAAACTCGCGGCGATAGACGCCCGGATTGCGGACCTCAACCGCATGCGTCGCACTTTAAAGAATCTGATAGGCCAGTGCGGGGCAGGCGGTGGAAAGATCAGATGCCCGATCATTGAAACGCTGGCTCACGGCAGCACTTGAACGATTCTTGTGCTTTTCGGTTGGCCGCGTAGCGGATCAACGGGCCCGCCGGCCGAGATGAGCTGCAGACGCAGATTATCCGCAAAGCTATGGAGGCCAGGCACGCTGCCCAGAAAAACGAGCAGGGCCGAACCGCGATGAGGGCGCCGCACCCCTGCGTGGCATCCCAAGCTCGGTTCGATGGGCACGGAACCTGGGGGCCGCGGCCTGGCGCATCGCTTCACTACTCGGCTTCTTCACAGCGAGCCCGGCAATCCTGACGCTCAACGTAGCGCGGCTTCGTAGTGCGGGGGGTTGATATGCCAATCGCCGTGCAAATCTAAAGCTTGAACTTTTCGGGAAGTTTCGCTGTCTCTGGCTTTACAACCCGACTTCATTCTTTCGAGAAATTACTTTGCTGATTGCCCGGGTCCTGATTGTCGTCATGGTGTTGTGGCTGCCGCTCCAAAGCATCGAGGCAGCCAGCATGGCACTTTGCCAGCACGCACCGCAGGGTGACACAACAGCAAGCGTTGCGGCCCACGGCAGTTCCAATTGCAACCTGGCGGACTCGGGTACACCGCCGGTTTGCAAGCTTTGCCACTCCTGCATACTTTGTCCCACGCCCGCACTGGGCGATGACCACGCCCTGTCTTTCTCGCAACCTCCCCGATTCGAGCTCGTCGCAACATGGCAGCCGTACGTCCGCTCTTTGGACGTGCTCGAACACCCACCCCGTCGGGCCCTCCGCAGTTTGTAGCGAATCTAGACTGAGACTTTGGCCTGTACAGGCCGCGTCTCGGCTCTATCGACTGCCGAACACCACAGCAGTAATCGGTGTGGCAGCGGTCGCAAACCAGCATTATTGGAGGACCAAATCATGCGTGCCTTCGTTATCGCCACCCTGGTGGCGCTGATGGGATATGGATTACCGACGCTTGCCCAGCAATCCGCAGCGTCGTCAAACGCGGTTCAAATGACCGACCGCAGCAGCAAGGACGTAACCGCGAAAAAGGACGCAGACATCGTGCGGACCCGCAGCAGTTATTCCTCGCTCAATGTTTCCGAGGTCTATGGCCGCCGTTGATACAGTACATGGCCCAAAGCCTCGTTTCGATAGTCACATTTACTTGAGGAAACAATCATGAAGAAACTCGCGTTAGTACTTGCAGCTACTGTTCTATCGATAGCCGCATTCGGCACTTTTGCCGGGAGAACAGGTGATCAGATCATGCTGCAAGAGCAGCAAAACAAGCGCGTCATCGCAGAAAAGCAGAAGCAAGCTGACATGTACGCCATAATGGACGAGTGCATGAAAATGATGAAGAAGTGAGTCCGACTGTCGTTTGAGTACGACCTGCGGCGGCACCTTTCCTTTGCCCGGCTTCCAGGACAAAGCGAAAGGTGCCGCCGCTCCCCTGAATCCGAAAAACCCGATTTGACGTATCTTGGGCCATCAAGCCGGCTCGACAGTGCTCCAGTCCTTCCCCTACAATGGCTTAGGTTCTTCTATTGACGTGAGAGATTCGTGATATTTAGCCGTCCCCGAATTCGTCGTGCAATCTGCCGCCTTCTGACGGCAGGGATGCTTTTCGCCCAGGCGATCGGCGTCGCACAGGCCTGCATCGAGGCTACGCAATCGCCAACTATGGCCTTTGCGAACGCGAATCACGAAGGCGATTGCGACAAAACGGTCAACAAGAATGCCTGCCTGCAGCAGTACACTGCCGGCGACCAGAGTACCGTTCAAATCCATGTCGCTGTGGCCGACATGCCCAAGCTCGCGGTACTGATTGTTCCGACCGAGCTCGATCCCGGCACCGGGGTTGCCAAGGTGGTCTTTTGCCTCTCGCGTTTCCCCGATCCCCCCGCCTCCATCCGGTTCTGTAGTTTCCAGCTTTAGCCTTCGCAAGCACTGAATCCGCCGCGCAAGCGGCTGTTCGTGTTTTGCTTACGGAGGCATCATGGAATCCTTGAATTTCCCGGTAGCGGCATTCTTTGCTGCAGCCACCAGATTTGCATGGATCGGTTCGTTCGCCGCAAACAGTCAAGAACGCAAAGCGGTCCGCGGGTTTTCCTGCGTAATCGTCCTTGCCACCCTGGCGGGCGCACTCGTTTTTTCCGGAACGGTATCAGCCGAGACGACGCTTACGCTCGCCGAGGCGCAACGTCGCGCGGTGGAACGTTCACGTCAGATTTCGGCACACAATGCCGCCGTCGTTTCCTCGCGCGAAATGGCGGTGGCCGCCGGGCGGTTGCCCGACCCGATGCTGCAACTCGGGATCGACAACCTGCCGATCGAGGGTCCCGATCAGTTCAGCGTGGCGCGCGACTTCATGACCATGCGTCGTATCGGCGTCATGCAGGAGTTCACACGTTCCGAAAAGCGCCAACTGCGCGCCCAGCGATTCGAGCGCGAAGCCGAAAAGTCCCTCGCCGTGAAAACCGCCACCATCGCCTCGACCCAGCGCGACACCGCGCTGGCCTGGCTCGACCGCTACTACGCGGAAACCATGGCATCCGTCATTGCGCAGCAAGCCAAGGAGGTTAAGCTCGAAATTCTGGCCGTCGAGGGCGCCTACCGTGGCGGGCGCGGCAATCAGGCGGATGTCTTTGCAGCGCACAGCGCGCTAGTCGGGCTCGAGGATCAGGCGAGCGAGATCGACCGCCGCATCCGCACCGCCAAGTCCGACCTGGCGCGCTGGGTAGGCGATGGCGCCGACGCGCCGCTGGCGGGCAAACCAGCCATTGATTCAATTCGTCTGGATATCGGAGCGCTCGACACCCAGCTCGCCCATCACCCGGAAATCACCGTTCTCGCCAAACAGGAAGAGATCGCCTCGACCGAGGCCAGGATCGCCCAAGCCGACAAGAAGGCGGACTGGAGCGTAGAAGTAATGTACAGCCAGCGCGGCCCTTCCTACTCGAACATGGTGTCGGTCGGCGTTTCGATCCCTTTGCAGTGGGACCAGAAGAACCGCCAGAACCGGGAGCTGGCGTCCAAGCTGGCGATGGCCGAGCAGGCCAGGGCCGAGCGCGAGGAAGCGCTGCGTGCGCACATCGGCGAAGTGCGTGCGATGGTCGCCGAATGGGAAAACGGTCGCGAACGCGTCGCACGCTACGAGCGTGAACTGATCCCGCTCGCCAAGGAGCGCACCAAGGCTGCGCTCGCCGCCTACCAGGGCGGCAAGGCGAACTTGACCGACCTGTTGCTGGCGCGCCGCGATGAGATCGACCTGCGCATGCAGGCGGTGCAACTGGAAATGGACATTGCACGCCTGTGGGCGCAACTCAATTTCCTCTTCCCGGACGGGATTGGAACAACCACTGCAAGCGTACCGGTGCAACCGACCGTAATCCAGACGAAGGAATTGAAATGAACACAAGGAATCTCATCCTCGCGCTCGTTGCCGCGGGTCTGCTTGGCGCGGCCGGGTACGGCCTGTATTGGGTCGGCATGGACCGGGGAATGAAGATGGCGGACCCGGTCTCCGGTGCCGCTGCGCCGGCCGGCGGCAGCGCGCAACAGGGCGCCGTCGACCCCGCCACCGGCAAGAAAGTCCTCTACTGGCACGACCCGATGGTGCCGGGACAGAAGTTCGACAAGCCAGGCAAATCGCCATTCATGGACATGCAGTTGGTCCCCGTCTACGCCGATGGCGACGGCGACGAAGGTACGGTGACGATCAGCCCGCGAGTGCAGCAGAACCTGGGTGTGCGCACCGCCGAGGTGACCAAGGGCACGCTGGCACCGGCGGTCGAGGCGGTGGGCAGCGTTGCTTACAACGAGCGTGATGTGGTGGTAGTGCAAGCGCGCAGCGAGGGCTTCGTCGAGAGGCTGTACGTGCGGGCGCCGCTCGACCCGGTGCGCAAGGGCCAGCCCCTGGCCGAGCTGTATGTCCCCGAGTGGGTGGCGGCGCAGGAAGAATATCTTTCCGTGCGTCGCATGGCAGGCACGCGGCTGGAAGCCCTGCTCGATGGCGCCCGTCAACGCATGCGTCTGGTCGGCATGACAGAAGAGCAGATCCGCCTGGTCGAATCGACCGGTAAGGTCCATGCGCGATTCACCATGCGCGCCCCGATTAGTGGCGTCGTCGCTGAACTCGGTGCGCGCGAAGGCATGACGGTGATGGCGGGTGCGACCCTGTTCCGGATCAACGGCTTGAGCACGGTCTGGGTCAATGCCGAGGTGCCGGAAAGCCTCGCGGCGCAAGTGCGCCCGGGCAATTCGGTGGAAGCGCGCACCCCCGCGCTGCCCGGGGCCATGTTCAAAGGCCGCGTGAGTGTGATTCTGCCCGAGGTTAATCCTGCGACACGTACGCTCAAGGCGCGCGTCGAGTTGGCAAACCCTGACGGTCAACTGGTGCCAGGCATGTTCGCTACCGTCAACTTCACGCCCGCCGCACGCAAAGAAGCCCTCCTGGTGCCGACGGAGGCGGTGATCCAGACCGGAGATCGCAGTGTGGTCATCGTCGCGCACGGGGACGGGAAGTTCGCCCCGGTCGACGTAGAAATCGGCATGGAAAGCGATGGACGGACCGAGATCCGCAAGGGGCTCGATGCTGGCCAGAAAATTGTCGTCTCCGGCCAATTCCTGATCGACTCCGAGGCGAGCCTCAAGGGCACCGCGACGCGCATGGGCGATGCGCCTGCCACCGGAGATGAAGGGGCCGATTTCAGGACACACCGCGGCGAAGGCAAGGTGGAGAACATCGGCAAGGACCAAATCACGCTCTCGCACGGCCCGATCCCCTCGCTGCAATGGGGGCCGATGACCATGGGTTTCAAGCTGCCGGCAAACGGGCTTGCCAAGGATGTGTCAGTGGGTGACACGGTCACGTTCGAGATTCGACAGACCAAGGACGGAACGTTCGAGATCACCTCCATCACCCCTACCGCACCGGGGCCCGCTCAATCGATGAAGGGTGAGACTAAAGGCGGCATGAGCGGCGACATGAAGGGGCCGAAGAAATGATCGCCAACCTCATACGCTGGTCGATTGCCAACCGCTTTCTGGTGCTGCTCGCGACTCTGATGATCACCGGTTGGGGGCTATGGTCGCTGTCCAAGACACCGCTGGATGCGATTCCCGATCTGTCCGACGTGCAAGTCATCATTCGCACCATGTTTCCGGGGCAGGCGCCGCAAATCGTCGAGAACCAGGTGACTTATCCCCTCGCCACCACCATGCTGTCGGTGCCGGGCGCGAAGACGGTGCGCGGCTACTCGATGTTCGGCGATTCGTTCGTCTACATCCTGTTCGAAGATGGCACCGACCAGTACTGGGCGCGTTCGCGGGTGCTGGAATACCTGAACCAGGTGCAGTCGCGGCTGCCGCCGCAGGCGATGACCGCACTCGGACCCGATGCCACCGGGGTGGGGTGGGTGTACGAATACGCGCTCATCGACAGGAGCGGCAAGCTGGACCTGTCGCAACTGCGGGCACTGCAGGACTGGTTTCTCAAGTACGAGCTGAAGACGGTGGCCAACGTCTCCGAAGTGGCAAGCGTGGGCGGAATGGTCAAGCAATACCAGATCGTGCTCGACCCCGATCGGCTGCGCGCCTACAACATCCCGCATGAGATGGTGATCGATGCCGTGCAGAAGGCAAACCAGGAGACCGGCGGATCGGTGCTGGAACTGGGCGAGGCGGAGTACATGGTGCGGACCTCCGGCTATCTGCAGTCGCTTGACGACTTTCGCAAGATTCCGCTGATGACGACCGAGGCCGGCGTATCTGTGCGGCTGGGCGATGTGGCGCGCGTTCAGGTGGGCCCGGAAATGCGGCGCGGTATCGCGGAGCTCGACGGGGAAGGCGAAGTGGCCGGCGGCGTGATCGTAATGCGCTCAGGCAAGAATGCACTGGAGACGATCGACGCGGTCAAGGCAAAACTGGACACGCTCAAGCCGAGCTTGCCGCCGGGCGTCGAGATCGTTGCCACCTACGACCGTTCCAGCCTCATCAAGCGCGCCGTCGCGAACCTCGCGCAGAAGCTGGTCGAGGAGTTTATCGTCGTTGCGCTGGTCTGTGTGGTGTTCCTGTTTCATCTGCGCTCCGCCTTCGTCGCGATCGTCTCCCTGCCTCTGGGCATACTCATGGCGTTTATCGTGATGGTCTACCAAGGCGTGAACGCCAACATCATGTCGCTTGGCGGTATCGCCATTGCCATCGGCGCGATGGTGGATGCCGCGGTGGTGATGATCGAGAACGCGCACAAACACATCGAGGCGTGGCACCACTCGCACCCGGGCAACAAGCTTGCGGACGACGAACAGTGGCGCGTGATTGGCGACGCGGCGGCCCAGGTGGGGCCGGCATTGTTTTTCTCACTGTTGATCATCACGCTGTCGTTTATCCCGGTGTTCACGCTGGAAGCGCAGGAAGGTCGCCTGTTCTCGCCACTTGCCTACACCAAGACCTACGCGATGGCCGCCGCCGCCGGCTTGGCGGTGACGCTGATTCCGGTGCTGATGGGTTATCTCATCCGCGGCAAAATTCCCGAGGAAAAGAAAAACCCGCTCAATCGCGCGCTGATCGCGCTTTATCAGCCGCTGCTGGACAAGGTGCTGGC
>DASYUW010000180.1:0-19818 GCA_036000845.1 Burkholderiales bacterium | reverse complement strand
GTGCCACATCAGCGTGCCGAATTCGAGCGCGCGATCCGCGATGTCGCTCACGCGGAACACGTGCATCCCGGCGCGCGGCAGTTCGAACTCGTGCCGGGCGATCTCCTTGCCGCGGCGGTCGTGGATCCAGAGCGTTCCCTCTCTGGCAGTCTCGAGTTCCGGAAACAGGAAGGAAAAATAATTCTGGATCGGCGCCACTGTGTCGATGCCGCGGTCCAGGCGCCAAAGATAAAGCTCATTGATGGTGCCGAAGCCGCGGAACTGCGGCTGGCGCTTCCAACGCAGGGGCAGCCGGCTGGCGATCCGCTGGCGGAATTCCCTGGACAGGGGCAAGGAGCGGTAGAGTCGTCGCAGCATGCATCAGCTGCCGAACAGATGCTTGGCCGCCCGTGCCTTCATCGCGTTGACGAGCGGCCAATCCGCCATCCAGTATTCCTGGGGCGGATGCGAATGCTCCACCGAGACGCCGCCGTTGCGCCGGCTGACGAGGATGCTGAGCGGGATCAGCGAGGAGGTCACGGAAGAAGCACTGACACTGAAGAAACCGGGATCGCGCGCGCTCTTCAGCACGTCGTTCACGCGCAGGCAGGCGAAATCGTAGGCGGGGACCTGCACCGAAGCAGCAGCGACCTTGCGGCCATCGGTGTCATGGAAAGCCAGTCGCGCCTCGGTTTCGTGCACATAGTCGGCGCTGACCGAGTAGTTCAGGAATACCAAGTAACTGTCCACGCCCTCGCTCAGGTACACCTTGTTGGTGAACGACAGGAAGTGGGGCTTGCGGCCGGTGACGTTGAGATTGGGGGGCGTTTCGTAGACCAGCCCGCCCATGCCGCCGTTCGGCACGCCGTACTGCACCACCGTGCGGTACATGCTGTAGTCGGGTCTGCGGGCCGGGTCGCCGCTGCTCCTGATGATGCCGTCCGCCATGTACTGCGAGGGCACGCGGTGCAGGATGCACAAGCTGGCATCGCGCCAGCCGAACTCCTCCAGCCGCTGGTCGACGGACAGGAACACGTGCTCGTGCGGGCCGATCGTCTGCAGCTCGCGGCGCCCCAGCAGCCTGCTGCGGGCAAATGCGCTCAGCACGACCGAGTATGAAACGTCCCTGTGGCGCGTCCGGCCGGGATCGTCACCCGACAACCCCGCATAGGTGGCCAGGCCGAACTTCGCCATGACCGCGATCGGCGTCGAAGCCAGATGCAGCGGCCCGAGATCGGAATTTTCGACGCTGACGGCTCTGCTCATTCAGGTCCTGAAAAGTTTCCGGTAGCCGGCGCGCACCGCGCCGTGAATGCCGAGCGCCTTCAATACACTCACCAGCCACTTTCTCGGCATACCTTTGAGCTTGTACAGCAGATAGCGGCCCTCGATTCTATTCAAATACGCGAGGATCCTCCGGTGCTCGTCGCTGTCAAACGCGAATGCCACCGTCCCCGGCACCGCTTTCTCGTAGATCCCGATGCAGCGCTCGTCGACGTGGATCGCCCGGAAGGCGTGCCGCGCCAGCAGGGTGCTGAGCGTGCGCGCAGTGAACTGGAGCAGGTGCGCGTTCTGCAGGTAGCTGAGGTAATCGGCTTCGTAGGCCTGCTCGATGTTGAACACGCCGGGCACGTCGACGATCAGCAGGCCCTTCGCGGGGAGCATGCCGTGCACCTGCTCGAGTTCCGCGCCGATGTCGTAGACGTGCTCGAGCACATGGCTGTAGAGAAACACATCGGGATGCTCCTCTTGCAGCGTGGCGACGCCGCCGGTTTTCAGGTCGAGTCCGCTCGCCAGGCCCTTCTTCAGAAATGCCGTGCCGTAGTCGCAGCCCGTGACCCGCTTGCAGTAGCGCTGCAGGTAGAAGAGGATGCCGCCCGCGGCGCAGCCGACCTCGGCGACAACCTTGTCGCTCAGGTCGACGTGCAGCTTGACGGTCTCATGCAGCCGCCGGCCGGCGGCCTGCTGGTTCTCGAAGAACTCGTCCACCGGGAACTGGAAGCCCTCGTACAGCGTCGTGTAATGGTTCTGGTAGAAGTCGGCGTAATCGGCCGCGCGCATCACCGGGTTGGTCATCAGCAGGCCGCAACTTCTGCAGAGCACGGTGCGCACCGGCAGCGAATACCGGTCGCGCTCGGCTACCACCAGGAAATCATCGGCACCGCACAGCTGGCAGGGGCGCGAAGAGAACCGGTACCTGCCGTCGCCGATCTTGGCCAGCACCGCCGCGCGGCTGCGCTCCTGCTCGGGGCCCAGGCGCAGGTAGGACCGGTCGCGGCGCGCAAAGCGCGCGGCAATCAGCTGGCGCGCCTCGCTCATTGCGGCGCGCGCCGGAACAGCAGCACGTGCTCCGAGCCGAAGCGGGACATCAGCGGGTTGTTGAGCGTGAATAGCGTGTAGCGCAGCTTGAGCGACTGCGGCCAGTGCGACATGCCGGGCAGCGGGAAACTGTAGCGCACCGCGCGCAGTTGCTCCAGGCCCATGCCGCGCGCGTAATCGAGCAACGCGGGCAGCGTGAGCCGATTCTTTGCGTAAACCGCGGCGTTCGCGCTGAGCCGGTTCCTCAGGTAGTAATAGGGGAACAGAAGCTTGCCGAGCGGAAACGGCTTCGGCGTGGTTTCCACCACCAGGCGGCCGCCGGGCGCGAGCAGCTTCGCGATCTTCGCGAATAGCGCCGCCACCGACGCCACGTGCGCGATGACACCGACGCACAGGATCACGTCGAAGCGCTCGCCGTCGCCGATCGCCTCGAAGGAGTCGTTGATCAAGGTGACGTTCGCAGCCAGCGCCGCAGGCACGCGCGCCGCGGCTTTCCTGATCATGCTGTCGGAAATGTCCACCAGCGTCATGCGGTTGGTTTCGTTGAGCAGCGGCAGCGACAGGCTGCCGTCGCCGCAGCCGATGTCCAGGATCCGGGAATTCTCCACGCGGCCGAGGAAGTCTTTGACGACCAGCGACCTGATTACAATGCGGTCATGGCTGTTCTCGAGATACTGATTGCCGTCGAAGAACTGCTTTACCTTGGCCTGATCCATGGCGGATGGCCCGCATTATATGGTCGGGGCGCCGGCCGGGCCCCGCATGCGGGCTTCGAATCCGCGTGACGCAGTCGTCCCGCAAAGCCGCGTTGCTCGCGTTGTTGCGCCAGTTCTCGCGCGCCGATCGCCGGCGCGAGTTCAGTTTCAGCTCCGGCGTCGTCGGCGCCGTGCCGATGAACGACGCGAGGGCGCTCGACTACGCCGAAGGTGGCGCCCCGTTCGCCTTGCTGGCGCTGCTCGCGCTTGAATCGGCGCAGTTCATCCTTGCTGCGCTGCTGCCCGTGCGCAACTGCGCGCTGGTCGCTCGAGCGATTCTGAGAAGGGCGTTGAACCGGCCGCCCGGACCACTGCATGCGAAGAGCGTGATTTCGCTGGGCGGCGGCGGCGGCGGCGCCGATCCGTATTTCGGTGCTTTTCTGGCCAGCGCGCACGAGCCGTACAACTACCTGAAGATCGTGGGCGGATTCTCGCTGCGCGAGCGCGGCTGGTCCTTCGCCGAAACGAGCCTGTCGTATCGGACGCTGCTCGGGCTGGCGCTGCAGGGATTGCTGCATCCGTTGCTCGCGCTGGGCCGGCTGGCCGCGGGCGCCGGGCAGATCGAGGGATGGAACGCAAAGCTGCTTTTTCTTATGCTCGGCTTCAAGGAGACGCGCGGCGGCATCGCGTTCCAGAATCGCCTGATCGCCGCCGCGCTCGCCGCCCATGTGGCGAACGACGCCGTCCGGACCGTCATCTTCCCCATGGAGGGGCGCAGCTGGGAGAAGCGCCTGCTTGCACGCGTCAATGCGCGCGGCGCGCGCTCGACCGGCTACCTGCATTGCGCGCTGACGCCGCGCCACGCCGGCCTGCTGAACCCGGGATTCTTCGAGGCGGATGAGTTGCCGACGGTGCTGCGGACGCCCGGCGCGATGGCGGTGCAGGCGATCGCGCCGAATTTGACTTCGGTGCAGGTGCGCAGCAGCTATTTCATCCGCGGCGATCGGCCGGAGGCCGGCGCCTCGCCGGGCGGCGAGGCACTGCTGTTCGCGCTGACCGGGAACGTCGAAGAGTCAAAGAAAATCCTGCGGGCCATCGCCGGACTGAAGCTCGGCGGCGATGCCCGGCCGGTGGTGCGGCTGAATCCCAATGCCGCATCGTATGGCCGCTTGCTGCGCTACACGCGCCGGCTCGGCCTGGATACGTGGCACGAGGCGCATGCCGCGCCGCGGCTGTGCTTTTTCCGCTCGTCTTCGGTGGCGATTGGTTACCTGAGAATGAACGTGGTTCCCGTCTATCTCGACCTTGAGGACGCGATCAGCAACAACAGCTTCGACGTGGATGGCACGCGGCGTTTCGAGCGCGTGACCGTGGGCAACGGTTTCGCGCTCGAGGTGGCCGCGCTCGCGGACAAATACCGCTCGGCCTTCCTGTCGGACGGGCCGGAGCTGGCCGATTACTATCTCGACCAGAGCTACCGGTCGAAAACGCTGGCCGGCTTGAATGAACTTTCCTGACGGCGTGAGCTGTCCCGGCTGCGGCGGCGACCGGATCGAGGATGTCGCGCCCTACCGGGGCGTGCACGAGATTTTCCAGCGCATGCGCCTGGGCCGCTGCGCCGGCTGCGGACTCGTGTTCGCGCACCCGCAGCCGACCGCGGTCGAGCTTAGCGCCTACTACGAGCATTACTGGGACGGCGAAGTGGCGGTGTCCACCCCGAGCACGCGCCGCTATTATTTCGCGCAGGGAATTTCGCGCCTGCACTACCTGCGCAAGTTCATCGACTTGGGCAAGCGGCCGCGCGTGCTGGACATGGGAGCGGGCCTGGGCCTCTTGCGCGACAGCATGGCGCGCCAGGGCATTGCCGGCGAATACGCCGCGGTCGAGTCCGACCGCGTCCAGTTCGCCGCGCTGCGCGAGCGCTTGGGTGCGGGCGCGGCGTATCCGGACCTCGCGGCGCTGCCGGCCGGTCGCCCGTTCGACCTGATTGTGCTCGCGCACGTGCTCGAGCACGCGGCGGATCCCAACGGCCTGGTCGGCGCGCTGATGGCCCGGCTGCGGCCCGGCGGCGCGCTGTTCGTCGAGGTTCCCAACGGCGACCACCGGTACAAGGCCAGTTTCGAATCGCATTTGCTGTTCTTCGACGAGCAGAGCCTGAGCCACTTGCTGCGCAGGCACGGCGAACTGCTGGATGTCGCCTCGGTGGGCAAGCCGGCGACGCAGCTCAACATCACGCAGGTCTATCCCGACCGCGGCGCGCTGCGGTCGCTCAAGGAAGCGGTCAAGTCGCTGCTGGCCGCGATCACCCCGGGATTCGATGACCGGCAGATCGAGCGCTACGGGATGTGCGCCTACGGCGGCGACCGCCAGTGGCTGCGCGCGCTGCTCAGGCGCGCCTGAATACCGCGTTGTAGGTGTCCTGGTAGCGGCTGGCCGTCGCGGTGCGCGTCCGGCTGTCGAGCCTCAGGCCGCAGGATTCCAGCAGGCCGATCAGCGCCCGATCGTGTTCGTTCATTTCAATGAGCAAGGATCTGAGCGCTGGGTTGGCAAAGGTGCGCTTGCCGCCGGCGACGATTTTCGGCTCGTTGCCGTCCACATCCAACTTGATGTGGCTGGGAAGCGGGATGGCGAAGCGCTCGATGAGCTCGTCCAGCGCATAGGCCACCACCGACTGCTCGAACTTGGGCTCGAACCGCTGCTTGCGCCAGTCCACCGGCTCGCCCAGCGCGTGCAGCGCCGCGCCGCTCTCCATGCCGTGCAGTTGCAGGAATTCGATCGCGCTGCGGTCGTGCAGGCCGAGGTTGAGCGCCTTGACGCGCCGCCCGAGCCCGTTCAGGTAGAGGTTCTTGGCGAGGCAGGCGTAGTTCTTCGCTTCGGGCTCGAAGGCGTAGACGTCGCAATTCCGGCGCAGCGCGGCATAGACGCTGAACACGCCGACGTTGGCGCCGATGTCGTAGAACACATCGCTGGGCGCGAAAGAATCGATCCAGGCGAGCGTTTCGGGTTCCTTGGTCTCGAGCCATTCGGCGCGCAGCAGATGGAGCTCCTCGTTCGCGTCGAACAGCATCGTGGTGCCGCGAATGCTGACGCGCTTCACCGCGTTCACGCGGGCGAGGAACGCGCGCCAGACACGCAAAGGCCGGTTCAACGCCAGTGCACCGATGGCCAGGTCGCTGATCGCCTCAAATGCCTTGCGCTTGACTGACACGCGTGCTGCCTCGCCTTGCTCTGGAACTCTCGTGGCCTAGCCGCCGGAAAAGTGATCGACTGCGAATCGCCCGGTGGCACGGTCCAGCGCGAACCATGACGCATTGAAATTGGTCGTCTCGTGCTCGATCTGGACGATCGCGACGGCAGGGACCTCAATCGGCAGTCCGGCAATCAATTCGCTGCCCTTGATGTTCGTGACGCCTGTCGCGCTCAATTTACGCTCAACCACGCATTCCGATCCTCCGTCAGTGAACACGCGAATGCGCAGACGATCATCGCGCACCGGCCGCAAGCCGGGCGCCAAGTTCACCACGCTATAGATGAACTCAAGTCCGGAGTCACCAAGGAACGGCGCAAACTTGCGACAACGATATGTCCGGGGAGCGCGGAATGGGTCTTCCCAATAGCCATAGGCGTTGTGCGAGTGGACTTGATCGGCCCAGCCCCCCGGCGAACGGTAGTAGAGGTGTACGTAGGTCGCGGGCCAGGAGCGGAATTCGCCGATGTCCCGATCGAACTCGATGACCACATTCACGCTACCTGTGATCGGCTCGCCGCCGAACTCGGCCAGCAGATCGAGCGTCGTGTTGTCGTGTTCGATCGAGATCTCTTTGCGTGCGAGTTCTTTTCCGTGCTCCGATTGAACGTGCACCGTCGCTCGGCGCGGTCGGAATCCGACTTGGCTGCCGCTTATAAGAATGAGGGGCGCATGCCGTCTGAAATCCGGAACGAGGAACGTCGTATAGCTTCGTCCTAGCTGCCGGGACGTGTCGCTTGCTTTTACATAGTTGGCCGTTGGACCGTCGTGCCAGATCGCCGTAGGACATCCCGAAGGAGCTTCCATGGTCATGTAACCGTCGGCCACCACGCCGGAATCACTATGCAGCTTGCCGAGAATGTTCGTCGCGCCTGGCTGGCGCACTTCGAGCGGCGTGCGATGCGATACGGCGGAGTGAAAGAAATGCGGTTGATGCGCGCTACCGAATCCCCGCAAGCTCGGTTGCCCGAGGCGCGGCAATCCCTCGCGCGCAAGGGCGAGTGCGTGCGTGCCCGCGATCGCTCCAATTGTCGGGTCGCGGTAAAGGACGAAATATCGCAAGTTTCGACCGGGGGTTGATATCCTCGGATGGAACGCTTCGATCACCACGCTGCCGTGCGCCGGCAGCTGGTCTGAGAGATCGGCAGGATCCGGAATAAGCGCGACGCGGTCAGCGGCAAGCAGGAACTGCCTGGACCAGAGCGCATTTCGGCCCTTCAAGATCGAATATCGGTACAGGACCGGGTCGCGGATTCCGTAGTTCATCCTGAAAAAGTTGTACAGGATGACCGACGTGAATCCGCGGTAGTAAGGAACAAACGATGCCGCCCAAGGAATATCCGCGGCGGGGACGACGCGATTCGCGTCTCCGTCCGAGTAGTAGGCCTGGAAGATTTCCCGAAGGATCCTGTCGCGGCCAGAGACGGAGGCGTCGCCGTGAAGGGCCAGTTGGCAGCTCCGGGTGGTGGAAAGATCCAGGCTCGCAATACGGCCGAAACGCTCGGCCAGATGAGCGAAATTTGCGGGCCCGAGGACTTTCGGTCCCGCGCGCAGCACCGCCGTTTTCAGGAGGGTCTGTACGAGAGCCATGGGTCAATGTTGCCAGAGTTTCGTGCCACTCCGTCGCCTAATCTAGAATGCCCGTACAGCGATGGCGAGAACCCCGTGATTCCTGAAGCGCCCGGCGCGTCGTCGCTGGCCACCATCCGTTTTTTCCTGAACCGGCACCGCGGCCTATTCGGCGCGCTCGGCGGCCTCGGCGTGCTGGTGGGATTTCTCGAGGGCGTCAACCTCGGCGCCTTCTTTCCGATCCTGTATGCGATGGTTGGCGTCGATGCGTCGGCGCAGACGGGCGGCGCGCAGGGCCGCGTGATCGAATTGGTACGCGAAGCGGTCAGGGTCGTGCCGGTTGCCGATCCGTTCCTCGCCGCCTGCGCGCTGTTCGCCTTCGTGACATTGCTCAAGTCCGCGCTCTCGCTGGTGCACGAGTATCTATCGGCGCTGTTCGCGGGCCGCCTGATGCACGAGTACCGGCACGAAATCATCGCACGCCTCGCGGCGCGGCCGCTGCCGTATTTCGAGGAAAGCCGGGTCGGGGCGCTGATCTACGACCTGACGCAGCCCCCGGTGATGCTCTCGCGCCTTTTGTACCAGCTGCCGCGCCTGCTGGTCGATTTTCTGCGCGCGTTGTTCGTCGGCGCGGTGCTGTTTTACGTAGAGCCGACAATCGCGACCCTGCTTGGCGCGCTCGCGGCGGTCGTGTTCTTTCTCGGCGCCCGCAGAATGTCGGAGCACGTCTACCAGTTGGCGGTGCGGCGGCGCGACGCCGAGCGCAGCATGAGCAGTACTGCGACCGAATGGCTGCACGGCGTGCGTCCGATCCGGATCGCCGGGGCCGATGATCATTGGCTGGGAGCATTCGACCGTTCAAGCGGCGAAGCGCGCACGGTCTACGTTTGGACTTCGTTCCTGCTCGCCTCGCCGCGGCATGTGTTCGAACTGCTGGGATTGCTGTTGCTGGTCGCGGGCCTGATGCTCGCGTACCACCTGGACCCTGCGGGATTCGGCCGGCACGTGGTTACCATCGGCATCTTCGCCATGGGTTTGGTCCGCATCCTGCCCTCGGTCGCTGCCTTGGCGCGGGGGCCGCTGGAGATCCGCACCACGATTCCGGACGTGCAGCGCATCCAGCAGCTGCTGGCATCGGACGACGCATCACACGGCAAGGGCCGCACGCAGTTTGGCGGCCTGCGCAATGCGATAAGGCTGCAGGACGTCCAGGTCGTGCATCCGAACGGGGTGCGCGCGCTGGACGGCGTAAATCTGGAGATACCGAGGGGCAGTGTGGTGGCGCTGGTCGGGCCCTCGGGTTGCGGCAAAACCACGCTGCTGAACACCGTGATAGGGGTACAGCGCGTCGCTTCCGGCCACGTCTATATGGACGATCTGGAGGTGGGCAGTCTGGAGCCGCGCAGCCTGCTGGACCGGGTCGGCTACGTCGGGCAGCGGGTGTTGCTGTTCCACGGCAGCATCCGGCAGAACATCGCGTTCTTTCGCGAGAATCCATCGCCGGAGCGAATTGCCGCCGTGGCCAGGCTCGCCAAGATCGACGAGTTCGTCGCCTCTCTGCGCGGCGGCTATGACGCTCTGGTAGGCGAGGGCGGCGCCAACCTTTCCGGGGGCCAGGCGCAGCGCCTCGCACTGGCGCGGGCGCTCTACAACGAGCCCGACATGCTGGTGCTGGACGAACCGACCAGCGCACTGGACAGCAGCTCCGAGAATTATGTGCTGGAGGCGATCCAGAGCGTAGCGCGGGAGAGAACCGTGATCCTCGTCACGCATCGGCTATCCAGTGCCAAGTGGGCGCACCGGATCTGCGTGATGGATCGGGGCAAGGTCGTTGCCGAAGGAAGCTGGGATGAGCTGCTTGCCGACAATGAAACGTTCCGGCAGATGTGCCGGGAGCAGGGAATGCTGTAGAAACGTCAGGGGCGGTATTGGAACCGTTCCTGGCAAAGGAACATCAGCAATTCCGCCAGCGGCCGGATTTCCGATGCCTGCAGCAGCATGCCGTCGTTGCCGGGATCGTTTGCCGCCGCGTACAGGGCCGCGCGCCAATCGTTCCGTCCTGCGAACGCTGCCCAGCGAGGCGGCAGTGCAGCCGCATCGAACACCAGCGCTTGTTCGCCAGCACGCGATTTGACAGCCTCCAGC
This sequence comes from Burkholderiales bacterium, assembly GCA_036000845.1. Taxonomy (GTDB): domain Bacteria; phylum Pseudomonadota; class Gammaproteobacteria; order Burkholderiales; family JACQAP01; genus JACQAP01. The sequence continues at coordinate 9,864 of DASYUW010000180.1, read as the reverse complement.
TCTGCGCTTGCCGCCCAGACATTCACGCCGACGCGAGTCACCCAGTCAAAGAAAGACTGATCCGGGAATTTCCCATCCGGCAGCATTACGCCGTAGCGGGCTACAGAGATTCCGTCGATGTCGACACGGAACGGTGCCGACTTCAATGCGGTGATGATCAGGCCTTCGTTCTTGATGATTTGAGCGTTGATCGAGCGCAGACCGGCGTCGCCCGCAAGGAGCCCTGAAATCTCCCGCATGCCGAAGAGCTTTCCGGCCGCGTGCTCCGCTTGCAGAATTGCTGACACCAGAGCCAGATCCTCCGGATAGTCGACGGAAAACCGCAACCCCTTGGGTATATCCGCCTTGGTGAACTTGCGCGCGGCGAAGCGCTCCGGATTGCGCCACATGAACGGAGTTGCGTGCTCCCTCTCGAAGCTGTCGCTGGCGTGCAACCAGGCTTCGTGCAATGCGCCCCACGTGAATAATTCGAAATCCATGCCGTCGGGCAGGCTGTCGTCGTAGCCGAAGTAGCGGCAGCCCTGGCTGATAAGATCGAGGAATTGGGAGATGCCTTCGTCAATCGCCATGGGATCGATGAGCGGACAATCGCCGGTCAGGCGAATTAGAATGGCGTCGCCGCGCTCGGCGCTGTCAAGGAACCTGAGCGCAGCGCCGTGGAAGCGCTCCAGCACGTTGTCCTCCGGGCCGCGGAAGCATGCGACCGAATGGTTGGCGCAGAACGCGGCGATCGCGTCGTCTGCCGCTAGCGTCGACGTTGCCACCACCACCTGCGAAATGCGCGCTGATCGATGCAGCCGCTCCAGCTGCCACTGCAGCATCGGCTTGCCCAGCAGCGGGCTAAGAACCTTGCCGGGCAGCCGGGTCGAGCCCATGCGTGCCTGGATGAGGGCGAGCACTTTCATGCGGCCGGCTCAGGCATGAACCTGGCCCTCAAAGGGAAGGTTGCATTGGTTTGCGCCTCCAGCGCGGGGATCGGCCGCGCCATTGCGCAAGGGCTCGCATCCGAAGGCGTACAGGTGTCGATGTTTGCGCGCACGCGTGCAAAAGTCGAGACGGCCTGCAGCGAAGTGCAAACTATTGCGCGCGCCGCAGGCGGCGACGCCATCTGCCATGCCGGGGACGTGTCGGTCCGCGCGGACCTGACGCGGATCGTCGAGGAGACGCGGCGGCAGCTGGGCGCCATCGACATCCTGATCAACAACCAGGGCGGACCGGACCCCGGCACCGTGGAGCAGATCAGCGACGAGCAGTTCGAGGCCGCCGTCGGTGCCAACCTGCGGTCGGTGTTTCATCTCACGCGCATATGCCTGCCGGAAATGAAGGCGCGGGGCTTTGGCAGAATCATCAACGTACTTTCGCTTTCGGCAAAGGAGCCGCTGCCGGGCATGCTGCTGTCCAACATGCTGCGACCTGCAATTCTCGGATTCGCGAAAAGCGTGGCGCAGGAATACGCGCCCTTCGGCATCACCATGAATTCCCTGCTGCCTGCCGCGGTGCAGTCCGACCGCACCAACCTGCTGCTGCAGCGGCGGGCGGCGGCCGAGGGCAAGGACTTCGCCGCGATTCTGGCGCAGGCCGGCAAGTCCATTCCGGTCGGGCATATCGCCACGCCCGCGGAATTCGCGGCGCTGGCGGTGTTCCTTTGCAGCCCCCAGGCGTCGTACGTCACCGGGACCGCCATCTCCGTTGACGGCGGCGCCAGCCGCTCGCTCTACTAGGCCGGCGTGGCCGATTTGTTCGTTCCGGACAATCACGCGCCGGATGTCCCGGTGTACGCACCGGTCCCGGATGCCGACGCGCAGCGCCTGCGCCGATGGCTGCGCCGGCACTATGGCGGCGTCTTCAGCGGGCGCGAACAGGTGCTCGCGCTGACAGGGGCGAATATCAATTCGAGCAACTTCCGAGTCGGGGACTATTACGTCAAAACGCTGACGCAGCGCGCGAGCGTGGACTACGTCGACAGCTTCCCGGAAATCGCCGCCCGCTTGCGCGCGGGCGGCGTGCCATGCGCCGAATTCGTTTCGAATGCGGAGCATGCCGGTGTCTCGCGCGTCGAAGAGGGCGGCGCGACGCATTTCCTCTACGCGCAGCGCTTCATCGACGCGCACTACTTCCGCGGCGCGCCGGAGGAGGTCGATGCCCTGCTGCCATTGCTCGTTCCGATGTCCGGGGCGCTTGCCGCGCAGAGCCCGACCCCGGGCCAGCGCGAACCCTACGCCAGCCTGGACCTGCGCAGCACGCAGGAGGCCGTCGCCGCCGAGCTGCCGGCGCGCCCCGCCGACCCGTTCGGCCTGAACGCCGTCGCCGCCCTGCCGGAAGCGATGGAGATCGCGACCGAGTTCGAGGGCCTGCGGCCGCAGCTGGATTTTTCGCGCCTGCATCATTTCGACCTGCATCCGCACAACGTGTTGCTGCAGGGCGGACACGCAGTCGCGATCCTGGACCTGGAAAGCTTCCGCGCGCTGCCCTTCGAGATTTCCGTGGCGTTCACGCTGTTCAAGCTCGGCCGAAAGGCGGTGGCGTCAGGCGCGCTGTCCGCCGCGCAGTTCAAGGCGCGCGCCGCTGCCCATTTCGATTTGGGCCGGCTCGCGAGGTATGCGCGCATCGAATTGGCGCGGCGCATTACGGCCGTGCTTTCCCTCCACTATTTGCACGACAACCGGGACTGGGACCCGGATCTGGTCAAGCACTTGCGCGGCCTGAGGGAAGCGCAGCAGCTGTTCGGGACGGGGTGAGGCTGGCCGGGTCCGGCCGGTAGTAACCGAGTCGGTAGCTGTCGGCAATCAGTTCCTCCAGGTAGGCTTTGCGCTCCGGCAGCATGGCGGCTGCGACCGGCAGCAGGTAGCGCTCGATTTCACCGATGTAATCCCGCCGCGTCGCTTCGTCGGGATTGAGGCAGATGATGAACAGGTTGTCCAGCTTGTCGAACAGCTTGATCGCCTGCACTTCAACCGGAGCGGCGGCGAGCCGCGCATAAAACGCCTGCCTGCCCTCAGGGGTGCACATCGCGTCACGGTCCAGGGTGAGCAGCACCACGGCATCGCGTACCCAAGGGCCCCAGCGTTGGGATACCTCGTCCGGCACCAGCACCTCTTTCTCGATCGCGTTGTGAATCAGCGCCAGCGAAAGGGTCTCGTACGCGTGGTCGGGCCGCCCCTGCAGCCACTCGGCGGCAAAGCGGGCGACACGCACCGGATGGGTGACGTAATAGCGGTCGAGATCGCGCTCGCTGTAGGCCTGGGCGGCGGCGAAGTCCAGCGTGTGCTGCAATTGCACGCGTTCCTCTGCACGAAGGTCCAGTCGGTCGATCGCCGACCACATGCGCAGGACTTCCGGCTCGATGCGATCGAAGAACAGGGTCTGCAGCTTGCTGCGGCGCTCCGTTTCAATGGAATCAAGTTCAAGTGCCATGGGTAATCCTATCGCGCTAGCTTGACGAGATTCTTGAGCGCGAGCGCGAGCGCCGCTGGCCCGGAAGCAAACTCCAGCAACGGCGCCGGCTCCAGGGTCGGCCGCAAGGTCCCGGTGGGATCGTAGAACAGGCAAGGCTTGCCCAGGTGGCTCGCTACATAGGCAGGCGAGGAGTAAGGAATCGCGACTACGAGATCGCAATTTTCGATCATTTGATACAGGGAGTTCTGTGCGGGGACAACGACCAGATTACCGTGTTTGGCGATGAGTTCCTCGATGAACCGGAAATACTTCTGGTCGCGGTTGACGACTTTTCCGCGTTTGTGCTTGAGTGCGATTCTCGCGCGCCTTCCGGTTTGCGTCGCCGTGGACTCAGTCGCCTCGGCAATGTCCTGTAGAAACTTCTGGGCGGTCGCGAGGCTGTAGTAGTTGTCCAACTCCCCGAGCCGAAAGGCCTCGGCCTCCGTCACCGGGGTTACGTCGAATACGGCGATGAGGGGATCGACGCGAGGCTCTTGCGGAAACTGGACGGGAAGCCTCCAAAGCACCGGCCCAACGTTTTGCATGTCGGCCCGGATGCCGATGCGGCCAAGGTAATCCGCGAATGCGCGGGTCCAGACCCACATGACGTCAGCGCGAATCAGTCGGTGGGCAGGATACGCGGTCAGCTCCGGATCAGACTTTCGCAGCAAGGGGCGGATGTTCTGGGAATACCACACCATATGCACGCGAAATTTCCGGCCGGGTTTTGGCCGCATCCATAGCGGCTGCGAGCTGTAATTCGAATTGGTAAGCACGACCGCTTCGAGAAGTCCGGCCCCGTTCAGCACAGACGCGGTGGCATCCTCCGCGAAATCCCTCGCCAACAGGAGGAGCGAAGGGACCGCCACGGCAAGCCTGACCAATCGCGCGAACGCCGCAATGTGAAGGCAGGCGAGCCTCAGGGCGTCCGCCGGTCCAAGGCCGGCGAACAAGCATAGCGCGTGCAAGGGCGATCTCGCGTAGAAGGCCTTCGCACCGGGACTCCTTTCCGTCCGGGCCGACAGCTGAACGATCAGGACGCTCGAGTCGCGAAGAGGAGCGATAGGACCGGAATCGCAATAGGCGAGAAATTCGGCGTCATTGCCACCCCGAATGATGTCGTCCGCGCCTACGCCGTAGACGAGGGTGGCGCGCCTGCGTCCTGTACGTGTCCTGACTGCGAGCATCAGCGAAAGCAATGAATAGCACCAGCGCAGCAGGAAATCGAGAAATAGGCTGGCCGTCAGTCCGAAAGAAATTCTCATACTTCCATCGGATGGATTCAGGCTCAAGCCACGCAGGCGAAGCTGCCGGGGTTCGAGTTCGCCTTTTGCGCCACAGAATGCGGCGACAAACTCAGCCTGATACAGGTGGGCAAGGCGCTGCACCAGCCGGTCGGTCAAATCGGAAGGGGAGTACCCCAGCGCAGGCGGAATTCTCAGCTTGTAATAAGCGGCGACCCGCTGCAACAGTGCATCGAATTCCAAGAGTGCGGCGATCGGGCCTAGACGCATTGGGAAGTGTTAGCGAAGCAAGAAGGACGACGCGTTTGCTGTAGACTTTCTGCCATCAGAACGAGCGGTACTTGTCACAGGCGCAATCCTATGAAGCTTGATACATTCATTGCCGGAGAAACGATAGACCTGCGAATCCCTACAAGGGGGTTTGCCGAAACCTCCGACTGGTACTCCTGGTTCAACGATCCCGGAATAAGTCGCTACATGTACCACGGGGTATTTCCGAACGACGTGGCATCACAGGTGGATTTCTTCGAGTCCCAGAAGCGCAGCAGGCTGCTGCTCATCATATCGAACAAGAAAGAGCACCCGGTCGGCGTGATTTCGCTGTCCGAGATAAACCTCACGACAAGAAGCGCCTCCGTCGCGCTCGTGGTGAATTCAAAGAAAGACGCCAAAAATTCTCCCATGATCGCGCTTGAAGCGATCGCGCGGATCACCGAGCATGGCTTCACCAAAATCGGCCTGAACCGAATCACCGCGGGTCAGCATGAAAAGCTCGGCGGCTGGCAGCAGAGAATGGAACTTCTGGGCTTTCGCCTTGAAGGAATCATGAGGAATAATTTCGTGAAGGGTCACGAGACCGCGGATACGGTCAGCATTGCGGCCGATTACGACGATTACCTGAGAATAATCGGTATTCGCGGGAAGTATTGGGATTCATCCGAGAAGATGATGGACAGAATCAATCGGCTTCCCGACGAGAAGTTCGTGACCAAGATGAAAAAGTTTCTCGCGACCGACGGCGAAAACTACTACAAGAAATTGTTCGGCTTGTGAAGTGCGGCGCATGATCACGGTCCGTCGACCAGGTCCCAGCTGACCGGCGTTCCGCGCTTCGCGTCGCTGCGGATTTTCTTGCCGAGCAGGGCGTCGTAGAACTTCGGCGGTAATCCCAGGCCCGGCCTGATGGCTCTGAGGTTCTCGGCAGTGAAAACATCGCCAGCGCGCATGTCTTTGGTGACGTACAGCGAGCGCCGGTACTGCACATTGCCCTTTTCCTGCTCGGTCGGGCCGTAGCGGATCTCGCCCAGCGACTGCCACGCGCGCTCGCTCTCGATGACCAGCGACTTGAGTTCCTCGGGCTCGAGCGAGAATGCCGAATCGACGCCGCCGTCGGCGCGCCGCAGCGTGAAGTGCTTCTCGATCAACACCGCGCCGAGCGCCACGCTCGCGACCGCGACGCCGACGCCCATCGTGTGGTCCGAGAGCCCCGCCAGACAGCCGTAGCGCTCGCGCAGGTCCGGGATGGTGCGGATGTTGGTGTTCTCCGGATTGGCCGGATAGCTGCTGGTGCATTTCAGCAGCACCAGGTCGCGGCAGCCTGCCGCGCGCGCCGCGGCGACCGATTCGCCGATTTCCGTATCCGTCGCCATGCCGGTGGACATGATCATCGGCTTGCCAGTGGCCGCCACCTTGCGGATCAGCGGAATGTCGGTGTTCTCGAAGGAAGCGATCTTGTAGCAGGGCACGTTCAGCGACTCGAGGTAGTCCACCGCGGTCGCGTCAAAAGGGGAGCTGAAGCCGACGAGGCCGCGTTTATGACAGCGCTCGAAGATCGGCTTGTGCCATTCCCAAGGCGTGTGCGCCTCCTTATATACGTTGTAGAGCGATCGTCCCGTCCATAGATTATTCGGATCCCCAATATGAAACGCGCCTTCGTCGAGATCCAATGTCATTGTCTCTGCGGTATAGGTCTGGATCTTTAGGGCGTGCGCGCCAGCCGCCGCTGCGGCATCCACTATCTGCAGTGCTCGCTCGAACGACCGGTTGTGATTGCCGGACATCTCGGCAACCACAAGCGGCGGCGAATTGGCACCGATTCTTCTGCCACCAATCGTGAATGAATTGTCCAACGCTATTTCTCCACGTGGATGTACCAATCGTCGTCAAAATATTGTCCTCCCGACATTGTCACCGTCAACCGGTCTCGCAGAACGAGCTTGAAAGGTGAGAACACTTTCTCGACCTCGGCTTCGTTCAAGAAGGTCATGATCATTCCTTCTTCAACATCAGAGGGGCTGCCGTCACCCATCTTCAAAATTCGGTAGGTGCAGTGACCGATTTTTTCGGCGTGATCCACTCGAGAGTCCTTATATGTCCTCGTAACGATTAGAGCCTTTCCGCCCGGTTTCAGTACGCGCTGCACTTCCTCCACGGCGCGAACAAATCGCTCATATGGCAGGTAGGTAAATGTGCCGAAGACGAGTGCTCCGTCAAAGCTATTGTCCGGATACACAAGCTCGTCGGCTTCGCAAACGGCCGTGCCAATGGTCAAGCCGGCTTTCGACGCACGTTCTCGCGTCGCCTCTACTCCGACGGCAGAAAAATCGCATGCATCCGCCTTGAATCCCTCAGTTGCAAAGAAGAGTGCGTGTCTGCCGGCGCCGCATCCGATGTCAAGCAAAGCCGGTGGCGAGCCCCCATTGCGCGAGAAGTTTCTAAAGGTCCAGGCCACGACCCGGTCATCGGGGTACTTTGGGCGGTACCGAGGGAGCTCGTGGAGACTATCCCAGGTCTTTTTGAAATCCATTGTTTCCCTTACCCTATTGGATGGAAGCAGCGTTTCTGGTTTCGATCCCGCGCACGTACTCGCTTGCCGCTTTTTTTCCGATATTTGCAAGCACGTCGAGTATGGAAAGATGGCTAACAAAGCTCTTGCTGCCGACTTGGGAATACGCGTCGGGAACATAGCTATTGAACAATAGAGAAATTGAGGTCATTTCCGTAAACCCGTCCTCCGCCAAATACTCGGTAGAGCCAATCGGCGCGACATATTCTGTGCAGCCAAGGTGTTCGCAAATCTTTACTAACCGTTCAGTGCGCTTTCCTGGCAAATCGAGAGTGCTCGATCTCAGGATCCGAGTTGCAATGTCGAATTCATGCATCAGGTGCGTGACTATTCGAATGTTCAGCTCTGCAAGGTTGCCCAAATTCCTGTCGAGAATTATCCCGGCGGCCGCAAGCATCTCGTCAACATAAGGGTGGTGTGTATATGCCTGTTGGAGAAGCCTGAATTGCTTGTCCCGCCAATTTCGCTTGTCATCAATCCCAATTTCGATGATTGATTGACCAAGGTGATTTCTATGCCCTGGAACAGTCAGCCAATGCGGCTGTCCATTCAGCAGTATGCGATTTCGGTTCTGCCAGGAACTTTTCTCATATTGCGCATCGTCAAGGAAAACGAATACATCGACCTGCGCGATCAGATTGAAATAGCCTGCCCAGGGGAAATACGTGGGCTGCATGATCGCGCATCTCATGCGCAGGTCACGATGAGAGAATCTCTTCGAGCAAAGTGATGCCGATTCCAGGGCACTTAGCATGAACTTTGCTCTTGACGGCCTTTCCAAAGGTTAGGCTCATGATGAACAGGTGATCGACCGGCCGGTGGACTAGATCGTCAAAGTTCTCGATCGGGATATCCAGTCCGTCAATGAACCCCTTATGCCAGTGGCCGATGTCGTCAAAGAGGCGGACGCCGTCGAGCCGACCCAGCGACGCGAGGTACGGAACGGCCCGCAAGGGCATGTAGAAGCCCACACTCCTTTTTGCGGCTAACAAGGGGCGCATGAGGGCTTGAAATTTGGCGCTCGCCGCTAGAGCTTTTGAGAAGAAAGTTCTCGCGTTGCTGCCATCACCCGGATCATGAAATGAGGTCGTCGGCGATTTACTTCGTGTCGCGAGACAGTAGAGGGAACCACCGAATTTTGATTTATCGATCGTTAACACATCCAAGCCGGAGGTTGTCACGGCTTTATATAGCGAATGCTGGTCGAAACTATTGAGATGTTGGTGAGAAGCGATCGAGATATCACCTAGAGCGATGCTTTGCGTGCAATCCGGAACATTAATGATCGCCAAGCCCTCGTCGCTTAGAGCGTCGCGCTGATTTTTAAGAAATGCCACTGGATCGTCGACATGCTCTAAAACATCGACGTGGAAAATGAGATCCGCTTTGAAATCGATGTGGCTTGACGGGAAGAAATCTGGAATAACGCGTATTCCTTTCTCGCGCCCTTTAGCTATTGCAATGGGGCTAGGATCGACTCCTGTGACGTCATACCCCGCTCCTGAAAGCCTTTCGAGCAGATAACAGCCTCCGCAGCCGATTTCCACGACCCTCTTGCCGCGAACGCCCGCCAGGCTGCGTTGTATGAAATCCAGGAAATCGTCTCCATATCCCTTGGAGAGGGTGTGTCCATCCTGGAGAAAGCCGATATTTGATTCTTCGCGGTAGACCTCTCTGAGACTTGAGAGCAGCCGGTCATTTCTCTTCTCAATTACCAAATCGATATCGGGCCTGAGTCCGAATGAGTACGAGAGCCTTCCTGGAATGGAGCGATGTTGGTCCGCGGAGGATTTGCGGATCCGCCAGTAGAACGGCATCTCAGGTAAGTCGATCTGGTGTGTAGTCATCGTCAGTTCCAGTGCAAGTAACTCCTAAGCGCATTGAAGTTGTGCTCAAGGACATCGTGCAAAAAGAAAATTCCAAGATCTGGTGCCTGACCGGCAACGATCAGGTTCCGAATCTCTTGTGATCGCACTGATTCACGAAGACTGCGCATGGCTTGGGTGTTCCTCAACGTGAGTACCGGGAATCCCGCATTCGAGATTTGAGCCTTCGAGAACGAAATTGAAGCCTTGCTCTTGATCACGCCAAATTTCATCAGTTCGTCAGCGGCCACGGCCACTAGATCAGAGCTCTTCAAGTCGGCGCCAGGATCAAAATGAAGTTCGATGCATACAGGGTATGAACCGTCTGCCCGCCTGGCATCCGGACAATAGGCGGAATAGTTGGTTACTCTGAACGTATGGAAGCCCCTGTCAAAACAGTAGAAGTAGTAGAGCTCACCCATCTCTGGTTGCGACTCAAGCAATAAGTAGACATTGGCCTGTTTGCGCGGAGGGT
>DASYUW010000179.1:0-8419 GCA_036000845.1 Burkholderiales bacterium | reverse complement strand
GCTTCAGTCTCGCCGGATGGCGGCAACGAGCACGGCAACAGCACCTGCGACTACCTGCCGATCGAGAAGCGGCTCCACCACTCGCTCAAGCTCGCAGTGGCGAGCTTCGAGACGCAGGACACTCGCATCCATCTGCTCGATACCCCGGGTTACCCGGATTTCCTGGGCCATGCACTGCCGGCGCTTGCGGCCGTCGAGACCGCTGCAATCGTCATCAATGCCCAGAACGGCATCGAACTGATGACCGCGCGCATGATGCAGTGGGCGGCGCGCCAAGGTCTGGACCGCATCATCGTCGTCAACAAGATCGACGCCGAGCATGTCGACCTCGAAGGCCTGCTCAAGACCATCCAGTCCACATTCGGCAAGCAGTGCCTGCCGATCAACCTGCCGGCCGATCATGCCACGCGCGTGTCGGACTGCTTTTTCGCGCCGGGCGGCGAGTCGGATTTTTCTTCGGTTGAGCAGGCGCACCGCCAGCTGGTGGACCAGGTAGTCGAAGTGGACGAAAAGCTGATGGAGCTCTACCTGGATAAGGGCGAGGTCGCTCCGGAACAATTGCATGAGCCGCTTGAGCGCGCTCTGCGGGACGGCAGCCTGATTCCGGTGGTGTTCACCTCGGCCAGGAGCGGCGCCGGTATCGCGGAGCTGATCGATGTGATCGTGAAACTCCTGCCCAACCCCACCGAAGGCAACCCGCCCGTCTACCTCAGCACCGCCACGGACGGGACGACAAGGGAAGTGATTGCCGTTCCGGACCCGGGCCGGCACGTTCTCGCCCACGTCTTCAAGATCGAGATTGATCCCTTCGTCGGACGTATCGCGGTATTCCGCGTCCACCAGGGGCGCGTGACACCCAACACCCTGTTGTATATCGGCGACGGCAGGAAGCCATTCAAGCCCGGGCATCTGTGGATCTTGCGCGGCAAGCGGCAGACTGCCACCGACGAGGCGGTTCCGGGGGACATCTGCGCGGTGTCGAAGATGGACGAAATCCGCTTCGACCACATCCTGCATGACGCAGCAGAGGACGCCCATATCCATGCGCGGCCGCTCGAGCTACCGGCTTCGGTTTTCGGACTCACGCTGCTGCCGAAAAAGCGCAGCGACGAACAAAAGCTTTCCGATGTACTTCACCGCTTCGTCGCCGAGGACCCCTGTTTTCGTGTCGAGCACAACGCGCAGGCGAACGAAACGGTGATCCGCGGACTGGGCGAGATGCATTTGAAAACGCTGCTCGAACGCATGACAGAACAGCACAAGCTGGAGCTGGACACCAAGCCGCCCAGCATCCCGTTCCGCGAGACCATTTCGAACAAGGCGGAGGGGCACGCCCGGCACAAGAAGCAGACTGGCGGCGCGGGACAGTTCGGCGAGGCGTTCCTGCGGGTACAGCCGCTGCCGCGCGGCGCGGGATTCGAGTTCGTGAACGAAGTGAAGGGCGGCGTGATTCCCTCGGTCTATATTCCGGCCGTCGAGAACGGCGTGCGCATGGTGCTCGACTCGGGGTTCATCGCCGGCTTCCCGATGCAGGACCTGCGGGTGACCGTATACGACGGCAAGAGCCATTCGGTGGATTCGAAGGAAGTCGCGTTCGTCGCCGCTGGCCGCAAGGCTTTCCTCGACGCGCTCACCAAGGCTCGCCCGATCGTGCTCGAACCGATCGTCGACGTCGAGATCGTCACCCCCGAGGCAAACGTCGGCGATCTCACCGGGGATCTCAATTCCCGCCGCGCGCAAGTGCGCGGCACCGGATCGCCCCGGCCGGGCGTAATATCGATCACCGCCCAGGCGCCGCTATCCGAGATGGAGAGCTTTCCGTCGCGGCTGAAGTCGCTCACCGCCGGCCACGGCTCCTACACGCTGGAGTTCAGCCACTACGCTCCGGCGCCGGCGCAACTGCAGGAAAGGCTGGTTGCCGCGCACAAACCTCAACAGGAGGACGCATGAATTTCATGCCGGCGTGCCGTGACTGTTGCGAGGCCTTGAGCGGGATTCGCATTTGGGTTTTCTTTGCCCGGTTGCACTTGGGACTTCAGTTTAAGAGCTATAAAGTATAGGCCTGAGCCCACGGTTCCCTTTTTTTCTGCCCGACCACGTCTCGCACCGCACGACTGCGCGTACGCATCTACTCTCCCTTTTCGCCTTTTAGGGGGAGAGCATCGGGATGAGGCGGCGCACTATCATGGTCGAATCGGTGAAGTTATCCATCAAGCAGCTCACACCCGTTCTCGGGCTCGCGCTATTTGGCGTTGCACTCTACGCGCTGCATCACGCGCTTGGTAGTCACAGTTATCACGAGATCGCGCGCGAGATCGGGGACATCCCGTTCCGCCAACTGCTCGCGGCATCGGCGTTGGTGCTTTGCGCTTATCTGGCGCTCACTGGCTACGACCTGCTCGGCCTGCACTACATCGGCGAGCGGTTGCCATTGCCCCGCGTTGCAGCAGCCTCTTTCACTGCTTACGCGTTTTCGAACAACATCGGTTTTGCCGCGCTCGCGGGCGGTTCGGTTCGGCTGCGCCTGTATTCCGGATGGGGGTTGTCAGCGGTCCGGATTGCCACCCTCGTGGCGTTCGCGTCGCTGACGTTTTGGATCGGGTTCCTCGCCCTCGAAGGCGCAGCGCTTCTGATTGCAGGCCTGCCGGAGACGCTGCCAGCGCCTTTGCACGGGACGCCAGGACGGCTGATCGCCTGCGCAATGCTGGCGGTCGTCACGGCGTACTTCGTGTTGATCGCGTTTCGCAAAAGGCCTTTCGTTTTCCGCGGTTTCGAAGTGCCGCTTCCTTCGCTTCAATTGGCTGTAGGCCAGCTTTGCGTGTCCGTGCTCGACTGGGCGCTCGCCGGCGCCGCGCTATACGTGCTCATGCCGGACGAGTTACGGCTTACCTACCCGGAACTCCTCGTTATCTTTCTGCTTGCGCAGATCGTCGGCCTGTTGAGTCACGTTCCGGGCGGGCTGGGCGTCTTCGAGTCGGTGATCCTTCTCCTCCTGCACGAGCAGACTGCGCCGCCAGCAGTGGCAGCGGCGCTGCTTGCATTCAGGCTCGTCTACTACTTGGTTCCGCTCGCCATCGCGACGGTGATCCTCGCCGCACATGAACTGATGGAACGGGCTGCTGGCGTGGTGCGCGTCACGCGTGTGCTGGGAGCGTGGGCGACCGGCATGCTGCCCTGGGTCTTCGCCGCGGCAACATTCGCGAGCGGCGCAATCCTGCTGTTCTCCGGTGCTACGCCAGCGGAAGCCGGTCGGCTCGTGTGGCTGCGGGATGTGTTGCCGCTTTCGGTAATGGAGTTCTCGCATTTGTCGGGGAGTCTCGCGGGCGCGGCCTTGCTTCTACTCGCGTGGGGTCTGGGGCGCCGCCTGGATGCAGCGTATCTGCTCTCGATCGGGTTACTGACTGCGGGAGGCGTGTTTTCGCTGCTGAAAGGGCTGGATTACGAGGAAGCCTCGTTCGTGTTTGTGACAATGGCGGCCCTGATCCCGTGCCGGCGCCACTTCTATCGCAAGGCAGCGCTTGTCAGCGACAGCTTCAGCGCCGGTTGGATCGCGGCGATCACAACTGCAGTCGCGGGGTCGGTGTGGCTGGGTTTGTTCGCCCACCGACACGTGGAGTACTCGAACGATCTGTGGTGGCAATTCGCGTTCCGTGCCGATGCGCCGCGCTTCCTTCGCGCGAGCATCGCTGTCGTGTGTTTCTTTATACTGATCGCCGTGTACCGGCTGCTCCGGCCCGCGCTGCCGGAGCCGGACACGCCGAGCGAGCAGGATCTCGTCAAGGCTACCGCGGTGATCGCGCGATCCTCGGATACGTCTGCCAATCTCGCGCTGCTGGGGGACAAATCGCTCCTCTTCAGCGACTCTGCAAACACCTTCATAATGTACGGTGTGGAGAGCCGCAGCTGGATTGCCCTCGGAGATCCAGTCGGCGTGGAGGCAGAGAAGGCAGAGCTCGCATGGCGCTATCGGGAACTCTGCGACCGCCACGATGGCTGGCCCGTATTCTACGAGGTCGGCACGCAGCATCTGCCGCTGTATCTTGATTTGGGCCTGTCTCTGCTCAAGCTTGGCGAGGAGGCTCGGGTCAGGCTCGAAGGCTTTTCGCTCGAAGGCGGCGCGCGCAAGAACCTTCGTCAGGGTGTGCGCAAGCTCGAGCGCGAGGGTTGCTCATTCGATTGGGTGGAGGCCGAGCAGCTCGCGGTGTTGTTGCCGCAACTGCGGGCGATTTCCGACGCGTGGTTGAAGCGGAAGAATACAGCCGAGAAGCGATTCTCGCTGGCCTGCTTCGATGAGCGATATCTTTCGCATTTCCCGATGTGCATCGTGCGCCAGCACGGGCGCATCGTTGCATTCTCCAACGTCTGGAGCGCCGCGGATGGTGAAGAAATTTCACCCGATCTGATGCGCATTGCCGAGGATGCGCCCGGCGGCGCGATGGACTTCCTGTTCGTGCAGATGATGCTGGTCGGCAGCCAGCGCGGCTACAGCTGGTTTAACCTGGGCATGGCGCCGCTATCCGGACTGGACAGCCGGGCGCTCGCGCCGTTGTGGTCAAAGGTCGGCGCGTTCGTCTACCGGCACGGTGAGCACTTCTACAACTTCCAGGGTCTGCGTCAGTACAAGGACAAGTTCGATCCACTCTGGAGTCCCAGGTATCTTGCCTCGCCCGGCGGACTTGCGCTGCCGATCATTCTCGCGAACGCGGCGACGCTGATCTCGGGAAGCGTGAAAGGGGTGTTTACGCGATGAAAACTTCCCACCTCACCCCGCCGCGCAGGAAACTACAGGGGCAGGCCTATGCTTTCTAGCTCTGGAATAGCGCTTCGAATCTTGGCAAAGGCTCCCGAATCGAGATTCTGGTTCCGGTTGGATCCTGAACAAAGCGCGCCGCGGAACCCGAGATAATCCGGCTCGATCTTGAGCAGCGGCGGAACGTCTACCTTGCGCAGTGAGCCAGCCAGTCCGGTCAGCAGTCCCAAGCTTCCCGACGTTTTCACGAAGTCCCGTAACTCTCCATCCTTGCGCCAGTCGCGCAGCGTCTTGCCGGTCTTGTGAGCCGTGTCGAGCATCGCGCCCGCAAAGCCCGCATCGGCGAGCGCGTTGGTCAGGGCGATCAGATCGTCCCTCACCCCCGCCCCTCTCCCGGAGGGAGAGGGGTCCATGCTCCAAGGTTCGTCGGCAAAAATCACTGCTACAAGTTGGGCGCGATCTGCCAGCACTGTCAACGCTTTGACGCAGTCGAATACCCGTGGATGCACGAAGAGGCCGATCTTGATGTAGTCCACACCGGTTGCTGCCATGCGCTCTACTGCTGCAGTCATCTCACGCGGATCCATGGAAACGATGTCTCCGATCGTTGCACTGACCGGTCGGCGCCCGCCGATCGCCTGCACGCACACTCGTACGGCAGCATGGTCGAGCGCGCCGAGTGCGCCCTGCGATGGTTCCTTGAGGTCGATGAAATCCGCACCCGCTTCGAGCGCGAACAGCGCTTCGTCGAGCGTGCGCACGCTGGCGAGCATCGCGGTCATGCCGAACGTTCCTTGTTGCGAACGCGGAATTCCTCGATTCGCGCGGTGAGCCAGCCCCAGGCTTCCAGTTCGCGCGGCCCCGCGGTTTTCTCGACCGCGATCCTGAGGTAGGCCATCTCCGTGTCGATCTTCTCCTGCGGCAGCATGTTGAGCCGGCTCACCAGGATCGCGGCTTCAATGACCGCTGACTGAGCGCGGTTGAAGCCTCGATACGCACCATGGGTTTCGCGGGCCAATTCGCGGCAGTAAAGGCGCGGCCGTGTCGCGTCGTCCTCGACGCGCTCCAGTTTCACCTCGGAGTGTGCCAGCGCCGCCGCCAGCCTGCGGCAGGGAAGATGCTCCACCGGCACGGTCGGCCAGTCGTAGCGGCCGGTCAGGCAGCCGGCGAAGATGCGCACGTCGTCGGTGTAGTTCACCACTGCGCACTTCTCGCGCAGGACGTGCTCCAGCGTGGCCGAAGGGCGGAAGGGACTCAGCACGATGAACCCGTCCTGCTCGCGGATACCCATCGGCGCGATGTGATCACGGCCCGATTCGTCGCGGGTGGTGATGACGGTTTCCAGGATCACGACGCGGCCTTGGCTTTCTCGCCGCCCGGCGCCGGCGTGCATTGCGCTTCGGAATGGTCGCTGCGGCGCAGTTTGGCCGCACCCCAGTCCAGTTCCTGATCCTGCACGTAGCGTTTTCCCAACTGCCAGGCAATCTGCGCCCGCGCCAGCTCCACGCCTATATAGAAGGCGTGTGAACCGTCGTCTTCGAGCCCGAGATGCGGGAGCAGCTTGAAAGGATCGGAGGCAGTTCGCAGCCCGTCACGGTTGTAAACGTGCAACCCCTCAGGGCTGATCTGGATGCGGAAGCTCGGGTCCTTGATCGCAGTGGCGGTGGCGGCGATTTCTTCGGCGCTGTAGGGGAAGGGGTCCAGAGAACGCAACGCCAGCAGCGCTTCACCGAAGGCGCGCGGCAGATCGTTCGCGTCGCGCGCGGCGTACATCATGCGCCGCGCGGCGTCCGCCTCCTGCACCACACCGGAGGCGTGCGCGCTCACCTGGGTGGTGAGGATGTTGGTGATGCGCAGTTCTGAAATGATGCCCATCAGCAGCGCCTGCACGCCCAGCGTGTCGGCATCGGTCAGCTCGGTGAGGTTGCCGGTGCCCATCATGATCTGAAGCTCCGGCAGCCGCCGGCGCAGCTCGCAGTAGCGCACCAGCGATTCGGTGAAGCCGAAATGGATCGGATCCAGAACCGGATCGGCCAGGTACGCGCGGCCTTTTTTGTTCATCGCTTCGATCGCGCGATATAAGGAACGCAGGTTCCCGGCCTTCGAGGGGATCAGCACCGGGATCGAGGCGACCTCGTCGGCGATCCACAGCGTCTCGTTCTTCAGCGAGAGCAGGAAGTCGGCGCCCGCGCGCCCGCCGCGAATCAGCTCGTCTTCGTCCATCGAGTCCACGCTGACCCGGTATCCGGCGGC
Organism: Burkholderiales bacterium; assembly: GCA_036000845.1. Classification (GTDB taxonomy): domain Bacteria; phylum Pseudomonadota; class Gammaproteobacteria; order Burkholderiales; family JACQAP01; genus JACQAP01. The sequence goes on along the minus strand of DASYUW010000179.1, from coordinate 1,416 downwards.
ATGCAGCGCGGCGACGGAATCCTCCAGATGCGGGAACGGCGTCTTCGGCAGGCAGCCGAGATCGATCACGTCCGCGCCGGAATCGCGATAGGCGCGCGCTTGCTCGAGAATCGCCTCGACGCTCATGATCGGCGCATCCACGATTTCCGCGAAGATGCGCACGTCGTGCTTCGACAGGTCCAGCGGCTTGCCTTCGCGGCCGAAGAAGCGCGGCAAGTCCTTGAGGTCGTCGGGTCCGCGCTGGAATGGCACGCCGAAATGCGCGCTCAAGGGTTCGAGATCGCCGCGGCAGCGCCCCGGCACGATCACCCGGTTGGCGCCGAGCGCATCCGGCAGCCTGCGCCGGATCATGTCCGAGGTCATCAGACCTGCTACTTGAATCGACAGGACGTGCACGGCGTGCGAGAAGGGCACCGGCTGCATCGACTCCAGCACCCGGTGCAGGCTTTTCTCGGCAAGCCGGCCGGTCAGGAAGAGGAGGTGTTCAGGCAATCCGGTCTCTTTCCATTCTCTTTTTCAGCGCGATCTGAAGTTCGTCGATCGATATCACCACGGTCGTGTGATCGAACTTCCCCAGTTTGCCCACGTTTTCCAGATCGATCGGGCGCGGATAGACCCAGACATCACCACCCGGCGCTTCGGAGATGAGTTCGGGCGCCGTGTCGCAGGCAAACACGATTGACGGAATACGGCACTTTCCCGCCTGCGCGTAAATGTTGGTCGCGAGCGTGTCGGAGATGCCGGCCACGCACTTGGCCACCGTGTTCGAGGTCGCAGGTGCGATGACGACGCTGTGGTAATTGCCTTCGTACAGAAAGGTAACCGGCACTGCGCTCGCGGTCGTGTCGCGGTAAATGCGAATATCCTCCTTGAGTTTCTTCAGATCGTAACGGTACATCTTCAGCACTTCCGCTGCCGCCTTGGTCAGAAACAGGTCGACGTTGGGCAGCGTGCGCACGATGTCCAGGCACTCCTTGAGGTAATGACCGGAGCCGGTGAGTGCCCAGGCGATGCGTGGCTCTTTGGCTTTAGCCATACCGGCGAATGCTACGCGCGCTGAGTTGCAGGCGGTTGCGGAAGGGAAAAGGATTCATCGGATCGAGGAACCTCTGGTTGGGTCCTGCGCGGGCAACTGTCCACCGCATCTGTTCAATAATGGAACGCCCACGCGACCGGAACGCATGACACCGATGTTAGCCGTGTCCAGTGCGAAACGGAACACGCTGGCGTCGCCGTGATAGTTGGATAGAATGATCCGGAGCGAACAGAGTGTCTGCGCACGCAGGAGGATGACATGGCGGAACCAACCGAGAAAGCCTACAGCGAGGACGAGGTAAAACAGCGCCTGGCCGCGGACCTGCCGCACTGGTATTACGAGGATGGCTGGATCAGAAGGAAGTTCAAGACCGGCGGCTG
>DASYUW010000178.1:0-8135 GCA_036000845.1 Burkholderiales bacterium | reverse complement strand
CTGCGTTGCCCGACAAAGACCGCCCATTGGACGATCGCGGCAAGCGCGACGCGCCGAAGATGGGTAAGCGATTGGCGAAGCGCGATGTGAAGCCCGATTTGATCCTGTCGAGTCCGGCGATGCGCGCGCTCACGACGGCGGAGATCATGGCCAAGAAGCTTGATTACAAGCGCAAGGATATCGTCGTAGATGATCGGCTGTATGCCGGCGAGGCGGATGACCTGCTCAACGTCATTCACAAGCTCGGCGACAAGCTGGAGCGCGTGATGCTGTTTGGCCACAATCCTAAGTTGACTGAACTCGCGCATCGCCTCTCAAGCAAGATCACCCACATGCCGACGTGCGCCGTCGCCGAATTCACGTTCGATGCGAAGTCGTGGTCAAACATCGGCAACGACAAACCCGCAAAGGTGGCGCTCGACTATCCCAAAAAATCGTAGGGCAAGGCATTGCCTCAGTGATGAAGGCGATGATGCGCATTTTGGCGCCACACTGTGGACAACGCAACGGAAGATCTCGTTTGGGTGAAGGAAAAGCGCGCCGAAACCATAAGGAGTCGATCCCATGGCGTGAAATGTGGGGCTCTTTGCGGGAGCGGTTCAGGATCACCAGGTGATGTTTGAGCAGCAGAGACTCTACGATTCTGGTAGAAACGTGACGTGCGGCGATTCGCACCGCGCCTCGGACGAATTTTCCTATCCCATTGACGATTTGGACGGAGGCACCATGGCGGCCCATACCCAGTGACCATAGGCGGTGAAACGAAATACATTTGCGGCTGCGGGCTATCGAACACCCAGCCTTTTTGCAATGGCACCCACAAGATTACGCGCCAGGAAGAACCCGACAAGCTCTATTGGTACGACGAGCAAGGCAACCGCTTCCAAACCACTGACAATTTTCAGGGTATTCGCTGTCCATAAGAGTGAAACCATTGGCGACCGCGCGCGATTGGCGCAGCACCGCCGAAAAGATTTTTCTATTGCGTTCGAGCGTGCCGCGCGTGCTGACGCGACGGCCATAGGCGGCGCGGCCTGCCCCGGGGAGTTTTATTCCAGCGTTGAATCCTGCTATCGAGCCCCATGATCGCTTCCCATGCAGACCACATCGGCAGCCTGCTCCGCCCGTCCGAACTCATTTCGGCTCGTGGGGATGCCGCCTCGGGCCGGATCTCGCGTGTCCGGTTCAAGGCCATCGAAGACCGGGCCGTGGAGGACGCCATCAGGATCCAGGAGGGCGTGGGCCTGCCGGTGGTCACCGACGGCGAGCAGCGGCGGCTCTCCTTCCAAAGCCAGTTCGCCGAATCCGTGAGCGGCCTGGGCGATTGGGACCTGAACGCGTTTCTGTGGGGCCATTGGCGCGGAGATTCTTCTACCGTCGGCGATCGGACGATTGAGCGCCCCGCAGGACTCGGAGTCGTGGAGAAGCTCCGACGCAGGCGACATTTGTCGGTGGAAGAATTCGTGTTTTTGCGTGCGCGCACGACCCGCATTCGGAAGATCACGCTGCCTAGCCCCAGCCTTTGGGCGAACTTCTGGTCTGCGCAGCGCTCCCGCGCAGCATATCCCACCTTAGAAAACTTCCTTGCCGACGTGGTGGACATACTTCGGGAGGAAGTCGCGGAGCTAGTCCGGCTTGGCGCGACCTACATTCAGCTCGACGCGCCCCACTATGCACTGTTGCTCGATCCAGCGACGCGCAGCTTTTACGAATCCCAGGGCTGGAGTACGGAGCGCTATCTGGAACGCGGCATCGAGATGGACAACGCCGTCATCGAAGATTTTCCTGGTGTGACGTTCGGCTTTCACCTGTGCCGGGGAAACCAGGGGAGCCGCTGGCTCGCAAGCGGCGGGTACGAACGGATCGCGCAAACCGTCTTCCGGCGCATTCGGGCGCAGCGGCTCCTGCTCGAATATGACGATGCACGCTCGGGATCGTTCGAGCCCCTCAAGGAGGTACCAGAGGACAAGATGGTGGTGCTGGGGCTCATCACCACCAAGCGTTCTCGCCTTGAGCCAATCGACGAGCTCGTAGGCCGCATCCGCGAAGCGAGCCGCTTTGTGCCCCTGGAGCGTTTGGCAGTAAGCCCGCAATGCGGCTTTTCCAGCTCAGTGATCGGAAACGCCATCACCCCGGCAGACCAGGAACGAAAGCTCAGCCTGGTCGTGGAGACTTCGCGGCGGGTTTGGGGCGAGGACGCACCATTGCGTTCCTCCTCATGAGACACGCGACATGCGTCCCGCACGCCGCCACGCACTGCCCGGCGCTCAGCGCCGATGATCAAACCCTCAAATGGGATCTCCGAAGATGAGTACCGGCGCGACCAGAGCCCCTGCCGTACCGCAGATCGAATCGATTAGCGCAGTGACCCTTGCGACCCATGATATGGCGCGCGCGGTGCGGTTTTACTCGGCACTAGGCTTTCCCATTCGATACGGCGGGGAGTCGGCTGCGTTCACCAGTTTCCACGCAGGCAGGGGCTATCTCAACCTCATCGCTGCGCCCAAGGATCAGCGCTGGTCGAGGTGGGGCCGGGTGATCTTTTACGTATCGGATGTGGACGGCATGTACCGACACGCCGTGGCGATAGGCCTGCAACCCCAGTTTGCCCCGCGCGACGCGGAATGGGGCGAGCGCTATTTCCACGTTGCCGACCCGGACGGCCACGAACTGAGCTTTGCGAAACTCCTCGTCCAGTAAGGTTGGCACATGGGATCTGGTGCAAAGGCACCGCTCTCCTGACGGAACGGATGGCGGGAGAAGGCTTTGGTGTGCGCCTCCTCGCGACGTGCATTGAACGGGTTGCAAAGTGCCTTCCGGTCTTCGCCCAGCTCGGAAGCAGGCCCCGACGACGTAGGGACACAATACACATCTCTTCGGCGAGTGTGCGTTCTCATGCAGATAGATCAGTTTCCGGCCGCTTTGATCATTACTCATTTCACTGCGAGAGAGGTGTGGCGGTGCGAGCGGGGAGATGATCCAGCGTTCCGCGCGTCCCCCATGGATCACTTGGCGTTCGTTGGGGAAGGCCGTTGTGCGCCATTTGCGTTTGTGGCCGCGAACATAGCCATCAAAAAAGTCACAACCCGGAAATTGACACGGCTTACATTGCTGCAAAGCAATGAATATCTGGTTGCGGGCGAAGCTGTTGACCGCCGTCGTCCGAAGGCGGTCGTTGGTAGACAGCAGGAGCAACCGTGGCCATCCGTCGCAGTGCTGCTGATTCCGGGGCCAGCGCGGAAAGCAGTTCGGCACATCTACCTGTTACAGGGCGCTAAATCCCATCAAGTGCCAAAAAACTGACCCAACCGAGAAGAGCATAACCACTTGATTGCTGCGATTAATTCGACGTCAAGGTCAACGGACTGTTAATCCGCAGGTCCCAGGTTCGAGCCCTGGTCGGGGAGCCAAAGAACCAACCTGCGCAGAGAGCGACGGAGTCTCGGAAAGATTTTTTGCCGACATTGGGCGCAGGTCACCGGGTCTCAAATTTCTTCAAGCAGATAGCGCGTGGAGAGCGGCGCACCAACGGCGGTTGTTTTCGCTGACGCCGATCCGCCCGTCGTGGCTGCGCATATCGATGGCGCCGCGGTGACTCCGATGGGTGCGCCACTAGGCCGGTGCGCATGGCATTTGCGCTCGTTTGCTGCGACCGGGAAGTCACGAGCTGGTGGCGATCACCGGCGCTTTACCGCGAGCGCTTGCTCGCCGCGGGGACTCCAGTTCCGAATCGTCTACTGAGCCAGCTTCAGCCGCCCGCTTTCCCCTTCCACTCGTCGGACTCCTGGTTGAAGAGCCCTGAAACCATCCTGCGTAGCCACTGATTGCGCGGGTCGTGGTGTGACTTGCGATGCCAGTGCTGCCTGAGGACGATCCGCGGCGCGTCGGGGAAGGGCGGCAGCACCGTCTTAATATTCGCCGACGAGTTGGAGAAGTACATGCCGATGGCGTGCGGGACCGTAGCGACCAAATCCGACTTGGCGATGATCATCGGCAGCGACATGAAGTGCGGCGTGACGAGGACGACCGTTCGATGCAGCTTGTTCCTGGCGAGGAAGCGTTCGAAGAGCTCCTGGCTGCGGCCTTCTGCGTGGACCACGACATGCTTCAAGCCGAGGAATTGTTTGAGCGAGAGCCGCTTGCTCGTGATCGGATGATCGGCACGCAACAGGCAGCAGAAGTGATGCGTGAACAGGCGTTGCTGGAAGAAGTTGCTCATCTCCAGATCGGGGAAATAACCGACCGCAAGATCGATCTCGCCCGTCTCGAGCCCCTTGCGTAATTCGCCGGGGGGCGGCGACACGGACCGGAGCGAAGCGAGTGGGGCAAGGGTGTGCAGGGTCTCCAGAATTCGTGGCAGGAACACCATCTCTCCGACGTCCGACAGCGCAAAGGTGAACTTCACGTTGGCAGTGGCGGGATTGAAGGCCATGCCCGAGAGCACGTCTCGCTCTACGCGCGACAGAACATCGCGCGCCGGCGCGATGAGAGCCTGCGCTCGTGCGGTGGGCTCCATGCCGCGCGCCGTGCGGACGAACAACGGATCGTCGAACGCCTTGCGCAGTCTCGCGAGTGCGGCGCTCACCGCGGGCTGGCTCATACCGAGCCGCATCGCGGTCCTGCTAACGCCGCGTTCCTCGTACAGCGCGACGGCAATCGGCAACAGGTTGAGATCAAGCCGGTGATTCATCTTCCCGCCTCCTCAATCCGAAAAACGAATAATTATTATTTGTAAAATGCTATTGAATTATAAACTGACTGCGCTATCTTTGGCGGCCTGACCCGCACACGGACCGCCGGTCATACAGAACGTCGGTTATTCCCTCGTGCGGCCCGCAAGGAGGAGATTATGTCGAACGTGACCTTTCCACGGCACTTGTCGCGCGGGTGCCCCCTGCTTCGAACCTGCGGCATCGCCCTCATGGCCTGCGCCGCCGCGCTCGTGACATCACTCGCACACGCACTGGCGCCGATTACCACCTGCGACAGTGCGGGGATCGGCTCGGTGACGCTCGTCGCAGACGGGCCGCCGGTTACGATCCTTTCGGCAGCGCCTGCAACGACGTCGCCCCCCGCATCCGTGCCGTACTGCCTCGTCAAGGTTCTCGTGCCGCAGGCGATCAACATCTGGGTCGGCTTGCCGAACAACTGGAACGGGAACTGGCAGTCGCTGGGCGGCGGCGGTTACGCGGGGTCGGTCTCCGCGCCGACGGGGGCGGTGAACGGCGGCTACGCGGGTGCCACCACCGACACCGGCCACACGGGTGGAAGTGGCAGCTTCGGCTGCGTGAACAACTGCGTGGGCAACAGCGCGAGCAACCCAGGGCAGCCGAACATTCCGCTGCAGATCGACTTCGCGTACCGCTCCGAGCACCTGATGGCTGTGATCGGCAAGCAGCTCGTGCAGGCGTTCTATGGTCAGCCGCCGGTGTATTCGTACTGGAACGGCTGCTCGACCGGCGGGCGACAGGGCCTGCGCATGGCGCAGGATTATCCGGCCGACTACGACGGCATCCTCGCCGGCGCGCCGGCAGTTCACTGGGATCGCTTCCAGGCCGGACAAATCTGGTATCAGGTCGTCCAGTATCGCGACAACGGCGGGCCGATCGGCGGGGGCGTCGCTGCAGTCCTGAACGCCAAGGAAGCGCTCGCCACGAGCAAGGCGGTCGCGGCGTGCGACCTGCTGGACGGAGTGCAGGACGGCATTCTCACCGACCCGCGGATGTGCACATACAGCGCCGCGGCGGATCCCACGCTTACGAGCAACGCCTGCTCCGCCAGCGATCCGACTTGCCTCACTCCCACCGAAGCATCCGCGATCGACAAGATGTGGCAGGGACCGGTGAGTTGTGCGGCTGGTTTCAGCGGCGGCGCGTGCCCGGTGCCCGATTTCGCCACACGTATTCTGAGCGGCAAGGGCAACAAGCGTCTGTGGTATGCGAATGAGCGTGGCACGGCGCTCAACGCTCTCGGCGGTGTGAACCCGTTCTCAATCGCAGTGGCGCAACCGCGTTACTGGGTCTACTTCGACCCCACGTGGGACTGGCACGTCCTCGACTACAAGAACTATCTGCAATTCTTCGCGGATACGGTCGACAAGGTCGGACCGATCATGGCTTCCGATGACCCAAACATCGGGCCGTTCCGCGATCGCGGCGGCAAGGTCGTCATGTGGCACGGCTTCGCCGATCAGCTCATCGTGCCCGAAGGAACGATCGACTACTACGACGCAGTCACGCAAGCGCTCGGCGGTGGCTACAGCCACACGCAGGAATTCGCGCGACTGTTCATGGCGCCGGGCGTCGGTCACTGCGGCGGCGGCAACGGCCCGCAGCCTCAGGGATTATTCGACACCGTCGTGAACTGGGTCGAGCACGGTCAGGCGCCCGACACGATCCTGGCCACGAAGACGTCCGGCGGCGTCGTCACCCAGAGCCGGCCGCTGTGCCCGTACCCGACGTTCGCCGTCTGGGATGGAAAGGGTGACCCGAACCTCGCGTCGAGCTTCTTCTGCGGAAAGCTCAACGGCTCAGACTAGAGCGATTCATCCAGTGTAGATGATCGGTAGCGCGCCCCGCGCGCTACCGATCGTGCCGCACCCGACTCTAAAGCCTGCCGATGATACGCAAGCGAACACAGGTCGGCATCGTCGGCGCGGGTCCCGCCGGATTGTTGCTTGGGCACTTGCTCCATCGGCTGGGCGTGGACTCGGTCATCCTGGAGAGTAAGAGCCGTGCGTATATCGAGCAACGCGTTCGAGCCGGCGTGTTGGAGCAGGGAAGTGTCGATCTGCTGATTGCAGCCGGTGTCGGTGAGCGGTTGCGCAGGGAAGGACTCCTTCATCACGGGATCGAGTTGCGCTTTGGCGGCGCCGGGCATCGAATAGACCTGACCAAGCTCTCCGGCGGGCGGTCGATCACTGTCTATGGCCAGCAGGAAGTGGTCAAGGATCTGATCCAGGCGAGAGTGGCTGCGGCCCGCGAGATCCTGTTTGAGGTGTCGGTCACGCTGCATGATATCGATTCGTCTTCGCCGCGTGTACGATTCCGGAGCGACGGCAAGGAGATCGAGCTTTCCTGCGACTTCATCGCGGGTTGCGACGGCTTTCATGGCGTGTGCCGGTCATCGATTCCCGCCGACGTACTGTCGGTATTCGAGCGCACCTATCCGTTCGCGTGGCTGGGGATCCTCGTCGAGGCACCGCCGACGCGCGAGGAACTGATCTACGCCTATCACGAGCGGGGCTTCGCACTCTACAGCATGCGTTCGCCGCGGATTACGCGGCTCTACCTCCAAGTGGCGCCTGACGAGGACATCGCGGCGTGGCCCGACGAGCGCATCTGGGAGGAGCTGCACGCTCGGCTGGAAACCGATGACGCGTGGGCGCTGCGCGAGGGGCCGATTCTCGAGAAGGGGATCACTCCCATGCGCAGCTTCGTCGTCGAGCCGATGCAGCACGGACGGGTTTTCCTTGCCGGCGATGCGGCACACATCGTGCCGCCCACGGGTGCGAAGGGGATGAATCTCGCAATCGCCGATGTCTTCGTGCTCTCTCACGCATTGAGCGAGTTCTTCAAGGCCGGCCGCACGGATCTGCTCGGGGCTTATTCGCAAATGTGCCTGAGGCGAGTATGGCGAGCGGAGCATTTTTCGTGGTGGATGACGTCGATGTTGCACCGCTTTCCCGAAGACGCGTTCCAACAGAAGTTGCAACGTTCGCAGCTCGATTATGTCGTCAGCTCGCGGGCGGCGGCCACTTCCCTCGCGGAGAACTACGTCGGCTTGCCGCTCGCCCAGCGCTTGCACCCCGTGGCAGAGGTTAACGAGGCGACAACGCAGTTGCGACCGCTGTCAAACATAAAGGAGGTCGGATGGAATTCAGATATTGCGTAAGCCTCGCTTTGCTGGGATTGAGTCTGGCGATGGCGCCCGGTGCCGCACTGGGGCAGAACGTGGTCAAGCTGGGCATGGTGGGGGAGTTCTCCGGCCCGTTCGCGCAGTACGGCCAGCAGATTCTGGGCGGGATGAAGGCGTACATGAAGCTGCACGGGGATACGGTCGCGGGCAAGAAGATCGAGATCGTGCAGAAGGATACGACCGGTCCCTCGCCCGACGTCGCCAAGCGCCTCGCGCAG
>DASYUW010000177.1:0-6434 GCA_036000845.1 Burkholderiales bacterium | reverse complement strand
GTAGGCCTTGGCCTCGCCACCGAACTTCTTCGACAGCACCAGCGTCAGAGCCGCCGTCAGCGTGGTCTTGCCATGGTCCACGTGACCAATCGTCCCCACGTTCACGTGCGGCTTGGTGCGCTCAAACTTTCCCTTTGACATCTCGCTGTCCTCGTCTTAGCTTTTTTAAGTAATGACCCCTGAACCCTGTGGAACCCTGAATCCTTTGGAGCCCATGACCAGGATTGAACTGGTGACCTCTCCCTTACCAAGGGAGTGCTCTACCACTGAGCTACATGGGCGGTTCGGAACGCTGGTGCCGTTTACTCGCGCTCCGTTTTAACCAAGTCGCCGCAACTGCCTCGTTTTCCTCTTTCTGGAGCGGGTGAAGGGAATCGAACCCTCGTCGTAAGCTTGGAAGGCTTCTGCTCTACCATTGAGCTACACCCGCCTGAATCCGGGCTCAACATACCGAAACCGCTTGCCGTTGGTACCTCAGAAGAAGCTTTGACGATCCTGCCGCCGATCCGAACCGACCCCGTCTCTCAATGCTTGGTGGAGGGGGAAGGATTCGAACCTTCGAAGGCAGAGCCGTCAGATTTACAGTCTGATCCCTTTGACCGCTCGGGAACCCCTCCGAACGAAACGGCGGATTATCGATAATAAACGAAGGGATGTCAAACATCCGACGGCATTGAAACGCGCTTTCCGCACACCCTGGATTGCTCCCGGATCCGCGCCAGGCGCGGTCACAGGGCCGGGTTGGGATAGCGCAGATGAACCGCGTCGATATCCGCAAGGACGGCGTCGTCGAGGCTCAGGTTTTCGGTCTCGATGTTTTCGCGCAGTTGCGCCAGGGTGGTCGCGCCGATGATAGTGCTGGCGCAGAACCAGCGGCTGCGTACGAACGCGACCGCCAGGGCCGCCGCCGACAGGCCGGCGCGTTTGGCCAGACCGGCATAGGCGGCAACCGCCGGCATCACGTTGGGCTTGTCGTAACGCTGGCCGAAAGGAGGGTACTTGGTCAGGCGCGCCCCTTCCGGCTTCGCGCCGTTGAGATACTTGCCGGACAGGTGGCCAAATGCGAGCGGACTGTATGCCAGCAGCGGCACACCCTCGCGCCGCGTCACTTCCGACAGCCCGGTTTCGTAAGTGCGATTGAGCAGGTTGTAGGCGTTCTGGATCGACGCCACCATCGGCAGCCCTTTCTGCCGCGCCAGGCGGATGAACTCGAGCGCACCCCAGGGCGACTCGTTGGACAATCCGAGGTAACGGATCTTGCCGGCCTTGATGAACTCGACAAAGGCCTCGAGCTGTTCTTCGATCGGAACTGTCGGGCGTTCCTGCTTCGGGTCGTAGAAAATGCTGCCGAACAGCGGCAGATAGCGGTCCGGCCAGTGAATCTGGTACAGGTCCACATAGTCGGTCTGCAGGCGCTTGAGGCTGCCGTTCAGCGCCTCATGGATGCATTTCCTGTCCACCGCCTTCGGCCCGCCGCGCACCCAGTTGAACCCCCGACCCGGAGCCGTGATCTTGGTGGCAACAATCACTTTGTCGCGCTGCTGCTTCCTGAGCCAGGTGCCCAGGTAGGACTCGGTGCGGCCTTGCGTCTCCGCCTTGGGCGGAACCGGGTACATTTCCGCCGCGTCGACGAAATTGATGCCGCGGGAAACGGCGTAATCAAGCTGCTGACGCGCGTCTTTTTCGCTGTTCTGCTCACCCCAGGTCATGGTGCCGAGGCAAATCTCCGAAACCTGGAGATCGCTCGATCCCAGCTTGTTGTATTTCATTGCATCACCCCCCAGCGCGATGACCGGCGTCCGAATCCGCACGGCCGGCGCGACCGCACCGACGCGTCGACCCGTGTCACGCAGGCCGCGTAGTTTAATGGAAGCCGGACGGCAACGAAGCGTCTGCTGCGCCGATCAGGCTGAAGTTGGACGGCAACGCAGCCTTTGCAGGAGGTCGTCGGGCGGCACCGGGCAACCCGATAAGAAACCCTGGATCTCGTCGCAGCCTTCGGCGCGCAGGAACTGTTGCTGTTCCTCGGTTTCCACACCCTCGGCGATGACCTTCATGCGCAGACTGCGCGACATGGCGATGATCGCGCGCACGATCGCCGCATCGTCGTGATCCTCAGGGACGTCGCGAACGAAGGATCGGTCGATCTTCAGCGCGTCGATGGGGAAACGCTTCAGATACGACAGCGAAGAGTAGCCGGTACCGAAATCGTCCACCGAAATTGAAATGCCCATCGCTTTGAGCTCGGCGAGCACCTCGCTCACCGCGGCGCTGCTTTCCATTAACACGCTCTCGGTAATCTCGAACTCGAGATATCGCGGATCGAATCCGGTTTCTGCAAGAACCCCGGCCAGCGTTTCCTTGAGCCGGCTGTGACGGAACTGCTTGGTCGACAGATTCACCGCCAGCTCGACACGGGCCAAGCCCTCATCGTGCCAGCGTTTCACCTGCTGGCAGGCCGCGCGCAACACCCATTCTCCGATCGGCAGAATCAGTCCGCTTTCCTCGGCAATGCCGATGAAGTCCAGTGGCGGCACCATCCCGAGGTCGGGATGCTGCCAGCGTATCAGCGCTTCCACACCGGTCATCGTGCCGGTTTCCAGGCTGACTTTGGGCTGGTAATGGAGCAGAAATTCGCGCCGCTCCAGCGCCCGGCGCAGGCTGGTTTCCATGTCCAGACGCGACTGCGCACGCGCTGTCAGGTCGGTGGAATAGAACTGGAAGTTGTTCCGCCCTTGCGCCTTGGCGTGATACATCGCCGAGTCCGCGTTCTTGACCAGCCCGTCCAGGTCGTCGCTGTCGACGGGATAAATGGTGATGCCGATGCTGGGGCCGACGAACAACTCGCGCCCGCCGACGAAAAACGGCGGCGCAAAGCTGTCGAGCATCTTCTGCGACACGAATATCGCGTCGCGCGGATCGGCCATGTCGGCCAGCACTAGCCCGAATTCGTCGCCGCCGAAGCGCGCCACCGTATCGCTCTCGCGCACGCACACCGACAGGCGCTTGCCGATATCGCGTAACAGCTCGTCTCCGGCCTCATGACCCATGGTGTCGTTGACCATCTTGAAATGGTCAATGTCGAGCAGCATCACGCCGACATAGCGCCCCTGCCGGCGCGCCTCGATCATCGCCTGCGACAGTCGGTCGTTATACAGCGAGCGATTGGGCAAGCCGGTGAGTTCGTCGTGATAGGCGATGTAGTTGAGCCGTTCCTGCGCCTGGTGGTTGGCGGTCACGTCCTGTGCCAGCGTCATCACGGACAACACCCTGCCTTGCGCATCGACCAGCGGCGTGTAGTACCACTCGCAGGCGATGCTGTGCTCACCCTTGGTGCGGTTTTCTATCGTCACCTGGGCGCTGTGCTTGTCGATGAGCAGCCGCTTCCACAGCGCGGCGATGGTGTCGCAACTGCGTTCGGCGGCGATCAGGCTGGCAGCGTGCCGCCCCAGCGCCTCCTGCCGGCTGTAGCCGAAGATGCGTTCGGCAGCGGGATTCCACTCGACCACGCGAAACGACAGGTCCCATTCGATGAACGCAAGCGGCGCCTGGTGGGCGTGCAGACGCAGCTTCTGTTCCGACTTCATCAGAATTTCCTGCGCCTTCCGATGCTCGCCGATCTCTCGCTGCAGGGCCGTGTTTGCCTCTTCCAGGTTGACCTTGGTAGCGGACAGCGTATCCACCAGGCCGAGATTGCGAAAACGCAGCCGTAGCGACTCGGCGATGGTGGTGTGAATTCGCGCCGAAATACCCAGCATCAGCGCCACGAACAGCAACATCATCAAGGCCATCGCGACGTGTACCGGATCCAGGTGCAACGCCATGCCCACGGCGAGCGGCACCATGCTCGGCACGAGGAATGCGGCGTAAACGCCGCGATAGGAAGACAGAGTGGAAACGCCCCCGGCGGCCAGTCCGGCGAGCAGCAGCCCGAAAAAAAACTGGTGAATGAGGTCTTGGCCGGCCAGCAAAACGCCGCCCGCACCCCAGACAATGCCGGACAGCAGCGTGCCGACGAAAAAGCTCCGCAACCAGGGCTCCATTAGCTCGGCCCGCGGCGCGTTTGTCGCAAAACGACGCCAGAGCACAAACCGGTGCCCGGTCAGCGCACACACGACGATGAACCAAGAGAGCAGCATCTTCGCGTCCGCAACAGGCCAGGTCACACCGACCACGATGAACGCGATCAGCAGCGTCGCCGTGAGCGCGGTGGGGAGCTGGCGGAACAGCAGGGCGATCTGTTGGGCCCGAACCTCGCGATAAGTCTCTTCGGTTTGGCTGTTCTCGACGATCCCGGCCGATCGCAGAATCGCCGAGATGTTCTCTGAATTAGGCATAACTTTCCGGTCGGGTTATCGGCTGCTTACACGAAGCGCGGCTGCGGTACCGCACCCTGCCAAGAAATTGGTGCCGGCACGCGTCCGGCTTTCATCTCGCGATGGTAGCACCATCGAGGCGAACAACAACCATCAGGGCCGCAACGCCACGATCATCTCGATTTCGACGCAGGCGTTGCGCGGCAACTCCGCGACCCCGATCGCGCTGCGCGCGTGCCTGCCGCTTTCTCCGAAAACCTGCACCAGCAGTTCCGAGGCGGCGTCGATCACTTTCGGCTGCTGGTTGAACATGGGCGCCGAGGCAACGAACCCGGTGACCTTGAGGACGCCTTCGATCCGGTCGAGCGAGCCCAGCGCCTGCTTCAGGCAGGCGAGTCCCTGCAGGATGCACAGCCGTGCTGCCGCCTGCGCGCGTTCGACACCCACATCGCCACCGACCTTGCCGACGATGCGCACCTCGCCGCCTTCGCGCGGCAGTTGACCGCTGACGAAAGCCTGTCGCTCGTGCACCGTGACCGGGACATACTGAAACGCCGGGACCGCCGCCGCCGGCAGCACGATTCCGAGCCTGGCGAGTTTCTCTTCGATCATTTGCCTCCCCTTTCTTCCCGCGCAAACATCCGCGAGCTCGAAAATCCCGTCTTGCGCTCCATACCGGGCATGTGCACGCACCTGCGCGCCCAAGCTGCGCTTTCTGCTCAAAACACATCGGCACGGCAGCTCTGGCTGCGGTGCCGATTCGCCGGTCACCGGCACTTATTTCACGACCATGGCCTGGAAGAACGGTACGTAGGCCTGCAGCATGACCAGCACGCCGACCAATGCAGCCAGCGCAATGCTGTGCCAGAACACGAAGCGCAGGATGACGCCTTCCCTGCCTTGCTGGTTGGTCGCCACCGACGCGACCACGATGCTCTGGGCATCGATCATCTTGCCCATCACCCCGCCCGAACTGTTGGCCGCGGCCATCAGGGTCGGATTCAATCCCAGCTTGTTCGCCGTGATCACCTGCTGGCTGCCGAACAGCGCATTCGACGCGGCGTCCGTACCCGTCAACGCGACACCGATCCAGCCGATCATCGTGCCGAAGAAGGGGTAGAGCCAGCCGGTGTTGGCGAAGGCAAGTCCGAGCGTGCCGTCCATGCCCGAGTAGCGTGTTGTGTAGCCCAGCGCAAGCATCGCCAGGATCGTCAGCAGGGAGTACTTCATGATCCCGAAGGTTTCGATCCAGGTCCGGAACATCTCGCGCGGCTTGAAACCCATGACGAAGCCGCCAATGACCGCCGCCAGCAGAATTCCCGGTCCGGTCGCCGAGATGATTCCCCACTTCCAGACGGCTCCTTCGACATGGGGGATGGCAACCGCCGGCTCCACGCGCTGCACCACGTTGTGCAAGCCGGGAATCTGCCACTCCCAGTAAGTGATTCCCTTCACGTTGAGAAACGCCTTGACGATTGGTAGTCCCCAGAGGAACAGGATGACGGTCAGGATCACCCACGGCGTCCACGCCTTGACCACCATGTCGCGGGCGTGGCCATGGTGTTCCTTGGCCGCTTCCCCGGCAGGGACGGTCACGCCGCCGCCGGATGCGTCCAGCATCACGTTCTTCGGCTTCCAGTAGGCAAGGAAGACGGCCAGGATCAACATCGAGATCATCGCCCCGAGCATATCCACCAGCCACGGGCCGTGGTAGTTCGAAATCAGGAACTGCGAAATTGCGAACGACACGCCCGCCACCAGGATCGCCGGCCACACCTCCACCGTGCGGCGCCATCCGCAGAAAGTGAGGACCAGCCAGATGGGCACGATGACCGAAAAGAACGGCAACTGGCGTCCCACCATCGCCGAAAGGGTCAGCAGGTAATCCGGGTTCTCGGGCTGGGTCACGGAATGCAGCACGATGATGGGCGTGCCCAGGCCGCCGTAGGCCACCGGTGCGGTATTGGCGATCAGCGATAGGCCGGACGCCGCCAGGGGGTTGAAGCCAAGGCCGATCAGGATTGCGCCGGTCACCGCCACCGGCGTGCCGCCACCGGCCGCGCCCTCAAAGAAGGCGCCGAAGCAGAATGCAATGAGCACCAGTTGCAGCCGCCTGTC
>DASYUW010000176.1:0-2780 GCA_036000845.1 Burkholderiales bacterium | reverse complement strand
GCGCGCCTATTCCGGCCGGTTGATAGACGACGTGATCCAGACCGACGCCGCGCTCAACCCCGGCAACTCCGGCGGGCCGTTGAGCAACTCCCGCGGCGAGGTGATCGGTGTGAACACCGCGATCATCATGGCGGCGCAGGGAATCTGTTTCGCCACCGCGATAGACACCGCAAAGGTGGTGGTTACGCAGATACTCCGGCACGGCAAGGTCCGGCGCGGCTGGCTCGGCATCGCCGGGCAGAACACGCCGTTGTCGCGGCGCATGGTGCGCCATCACGAACTCGACATCGAGAGCGGCGTGCGCATCGCATCGGTGGAACCCGGCAGCCCCGCGGAAAAGGCGGGACTGCGGGAAGGCGACGTGGTGGTGAGTTACGACGGCATGGCGGTAGCCGGAATCGACGACGTGCACCGCCTGCTGACCGAAACCAGGGTCGGGCAGGAAGCACCGATCGTGGTGCTGCGCCGTGGAGAGAAACTGGTGCGCCCGATCGTTGCGACCGAGCTTCCCTAGACCGCTTTCTTCTCCAACTGCCCGATGATCAGGTGTTCCAACTGCCGGGTGGTGAGCGGCTCCCCGAACAGGTAACCCTGCGCGTACTGGCAGCCATAGGCGTTCAGGAAGGCGAGCTGCGCCTCGTTCTCGACGCCCTCGGCGATCACCTTGATGCCGAGGCTGCGCGCCAGTGTGATGATCGCGCGCACGATCGCCGCGTCGTTCGGGTCCGAGGAAATGTCGCGCACGAACGATTGGTCGATCTTGAGCACGTCGAGCGGCAGCCGCTTGAGGTACGACAGGCTCGAGTAGCCGGTGCCGAAATCGTCGATCGCGATCTGCGCGCCCAGGGCGGCCAGGCGTTCGAGCGTGACGATCGACGTCTCGGCGTCGTTCATGACCGCGCTCTCGGTGAGTTCGAGCTCGAGGTTTTCTGGGAGCGCGCCGGTCTCTTTCATGATCCCCATCACCAGTTCGGCGACATCGTACTGCTGGAACTGGCGGGCCGAGACGTTGACAGCCACCTGCAGCGCAAATCCCGCGTCCTGCCATTCGCGGATCTGCCGGCAGGCGGTGCGCAGCACCCATTCGCCGATCTGTCCGACCAGGCCCGCCTCCTCCGCCACCGGCACGAAGCGCGCCGGAGAAATCATGCCGAGCTTGGGATGGACCCAGCGCAACAACGCTTCCGCGCCGTAGATCTGGCGCGTGGCCAGATCGATCTTCGGTTGATACAGCAGGCTCAGCTCGTCGCGCTGGATGGCGGTGCGCAAGCCGCCTTCGATCAGCATGCGTTCCTGCACTTCCTGGTTCAGGTCGGTGGTGAAGAATTGGAAATTATTGCGTCCCAGGTGCTTGGCGCTGTACATCGCCGCGTCCGCATGCTTGATGATCTCGTCCACGGTGGCGGCGTCGTCCGGGTACAGGCTCAGGCCGATGGACGCGGAAACGAACAACTCCTGCCCGTCGCTGGGAAACGGCTTGGCCAGGTCCGTGAGAATCTTCTCGGCATTGGTGGATAGCGCCTGCAGGCTGGTGACGTTCGGAAACACGATGGTGAATTCGTCGCCGCCCACCCGGGCCACGGTATCGCCGTCGCGGGTGGATTTGCGGATGCGTTCGGCCGCCTGCTTGAGCAGCGCGTCGCCGACGTAATGGCCTAGCGTCTCGTTCACCACCTTGAAGCGATCCAGGTCGATGTGCATGACCGCAACCCGCAGGCGGTTGCGATGCGCCTGCGCCACCGCCTGCGTAAGCCGGTCCTGCATCAGGAAGCGGTTAGGCAGACCGGTCAGCACGTCGTAGTTGGCGAGGAATCGCGCACGCTCTTCGGCGCGCTTTCGTTCGGTGATGTCGCGCGAAGTCAGTACGATGCCACGAATGCCGGGATGCTCGAGCAGATTGTTGCCCAGCGCCTCGAGATGAATCCAGGAGCCGTCGGCGTGGCGGAAGCGCAGCACCAGCGGCGAAGGCGGCGTCTGGCCCCGCAGCAACGCGTCGAACGCGTCGCGCGCACGCCCCACGTCCTTGGGGTGCAGAGTCTCGAATGGGGTCTTGCCGATCAGTGTTCCGGGCGGATATCCCAGCACACGCGACGCAGCCGGTGACTCGTAAATGGTCACCCCGTTCTCATCGTGGATGGTAATGATGTCGAACGAGTTCTGGACCAGCGCCCGGAAGCGCGCTTCGCTTTCCTGCAGCACGTCGGCTTTGCGGCGGTCGCGCGGGGAATGTTCGAAGGGACCGGATCGCATGGTGGTCAGTCCGGCCCAGCTGAAACGCTCAAACTGCAGAGGCAAGGTAGTGCAATGGAGGCCACCCGGCCCAAAGCGGGACGGGCGGACGATTCGGCAGGGTCGATCAGCGTGCTCCCGCAATCATTGCGACGGCGGGCTCCTGTTTGTTTGATCTTGTCCAATTGTGCTTTCGCCGGGAAAAGGGTTCCCGCAAGGCCGGGAACCGGCGCTCCCCTGTTCGTATAGTACTGGAACTATTTTGGCGTTGTTATTGATTCAGCGCATTTTAGCCTGACTTTTTGGCATCGCGCTTGATCTTCTTGAAGGCCACCCCGCCCCGTGTGTCTGAGGGCCCTCGAAACGTAAATTGGAGTGGGCTCGGCACGACCTGGGAATGGCCATGGGTGGGCCACCGAAAGGGCGCCACCTGATTCATTATAGACCCTGCCGAAGCTCTGATTTTTTTAAGAATTTCCTGTTACCGCATCAAGGTCAATTCGCTACAATCAGCGCCTGTTTCACGCTGGGCCTGAACCTTCGCCTGCCAC
>DASYUW010000175.1:0-8076 GCA_036000845.1 Burkholderiales bacterium | reverse complement strand
GGAAACCGAAAGCCCCAGTTCCCGGGCCATCGCACTCATGCTGATGGCACTTTCCGTGTGTGCCCGATAGAGCGCCTCCTCGCGGGTGGCGCAAGCCTTGAGCCACTGGACGAGGCTGCGCGCCGTGCGCCGCTGCGCCCTGGGGATGTCACGGTCGGCGCGATTGTGCGGCTCGGCCAGCGCCTGCATACACTCGACAAAGGCCTCCTCGCCCAGATAGATCTGCTGGCGCAGCGCGCCGTCCCATAGCCGCACATCAGGGGCAGAGGCCACCAGATCGGCATAGCGCACAACCGCCCGACGCCGGTCGGCGGCGTTGCGCACCGGCCGGCCCAGCAGATAGCCGTGCAGCCCGTCGGTGTCCAGCCACTGCGGTGCGGCTTCCAGCCCGACATGCGCCCGGTAGCTCGACCAGGCCCATGCCTGGGCCTTCTTCACCATCCCGGCGCGCACCGGGTTCAGCTCCACGTAGCGGCAGACTTCCAGCAAATAGGCCTCGCGGTCCACCAAAATAGCCTTGAAGCGGCCCTGGAACAGATGGCCGACCTTGTCATGGCGGCGGTTGAAGGTCTGGGTATAGACCCCATTGATCTGGCGCATGAGCGCCGAGAGATTGGCTTGGCGGGTGTGCAGCACGAAGTGGTAGTGGTTGCCCATCAGGCAGTAGGCGAGCGTCTCGGCGTCGAAGCGCGAGAGCGCCTGCCCGATAACCTCCAGCAGCGCGTGCCGGTCTTCGTCGTCGGCGAAGATGTCTTCGCGCCGGTCGCCGCGCGAAGTGACGTGATAGACGGCGCCGGGGAATTCGATGCGAAGCGGGCGGGCCATGGGCCAAAGCTACGCCGAGGGGAGGCAAAAGGCAAGGCCTGACCCCTGCCCCTTCTGACCCCTGCCCCTTCCGCCGAGGGGAGGCAAAAGGCAAGGCCTGACCCCTGCCCTTCCAGTGACCCCTGCCCTTCCTGTTGCCCTTCCGCCCTTGCTGTGCTCTTTTTCTGCCCTTTCTGTGCTCTTTTTCTGCCCTTTCTGTTTAGTGCCTTCTAGGATTTGGCCGCCGCAGGTTGTTGCGATGGCTGTGGCTGCTGCTGTTGCGGTTGCACTGCCGGTGCCGGTGCGGGCGGTGCATAAACAAAGCGCCAATCGCGGTAGTGCTCCTTGCCTTCGAAGTCCTCGTAATTGGCGGGAAAGCCGGCACGCTTGAGCGGCGCGTCTTCAGAGAGGCTGTAAACGCCGACGATCCTGTCCTCGGGGCCTTTCACGAACCCCCACTCGGCCTTGCCGGTGATCGGGTCCGGATAGACGCGACGCAAGTAGCGTTGAGTTACCACATAGCGCTTGTCGAGCAACAGATCTTCGAGCGATTGGGGGAAGAGCTTGCTTCCTCCGGGTGAACGTTCGTAATACTGGCCGATAGCGCGGCGGAACTGGTCCCCGACGAACAGCAGGTCGCGCTCCTTCTCGCGCCGCACCTGCGTGTGCCAGACCACGCCGGTGCCGGCCAGCGCAATGCCCATCAGGGCGATGAAGATCAGCAAACCGATGTAGGTGAAGCCTGAAGAACAGGGACGAGAGGTGAGGGACGAGGGACAAGGAAGGTCCGGCTTCGCTGGATACCGGGCTTCGCGCATAAGGGACGAGGAACGAAGGAAGTACCCCCCGCGTAGCGGGGAGAACGCATCGAGACGCAGCCAGCGATCAGATGCATGCAGCATCACAATCGATCCGTCAACTTTCACCTTTTACCTTTTACCTTTCAACTTTCCCCTTTCACCAGTCACCGTAAGGGGTTCCGTCCTCAGCGGTGCCCGCGGCACCGCTTTTGACATCGGCAACCGTGCCCTTTCCCGTCTCTTCGGGCGTTACGATCACCCAGGTTTGCACGCTCTCGGTAATCGGGTCGGCAGGAATGCGGCGAAGGTATTTCTTCTCCACCAGATCGTCGAGCGAGTCGGGATACCGGCCGCGGTCCCCGTAGTATTGGTCGATCGCGATGCGCATCTGCGCGAGGTCCTCCTTCAGCACCGCCTCCTTGGCCCGGTCCGTGCTGTGGAAGTAACGCGGTACAGCGATGGTCAGCAGCAATGCGATGATGGCCATCACGACCAGAAGCTCGATGAGCGTAAAGCCCGGAGAGCGGTGCTGCGTGCTGCGTGCCGGGTGCTGCGGAGATGCATCCTGGCGCAATGCACCGACTTTTGACTCTTTGGAGAGCCAAACACGGGAAGCTCGGATTTTTACCGTTGTCGCACCCAGCACGCAGCACACAGCACGCAGCACGTTTTTCACCACTCCTTGTACGGCACGCCGTTCAACCCTTCCCCTTCCGCGAGTGAATAGACGTCGAACACGTCGTCGCCCTCCTTCGGGTCGTCGGGAGGACTGGCGTAGGCGCGCAGGCCCCAAGTGTCTTCCGCCTTCACGTCGTCCGTCGCGAAAGGATCGCGCGGCAGCCGCCGCAGGAAATATATTTTGGGCTTGTCCGGTTTCTTGATGTCCTCGACCCCGTTCACCAGATCCGCAAGGGCTGGAGGATAGCCAGAGGCATCGGCCTCCTTCTCGATACGCCCTTCATCTGCTGCCTGTTTGTAGACATCGATCGCCTCGCGGATCTGGCGCAACGCGCTGCGCAGTTCCTGCTCTTTGCCGCGCTGGACCACGAGATGGATGAGCGGCAGCGCCGCCGAGGCAAGGATCGCCACGATCGCCACCGTGATGATGAGTTCGATCAGCGTGAATCCGCGCGACGGATGGTGACTGGTGACTGGTGACCGGTAACGGGGAGAAACAATCGCCATGTTCGATAGAACGTTGCTTGTTTGCCTGCGTTGTTCTTGAAGGTAGTTACCAATCACCGGTTACCGTTCACCAAATCACTGCCTTCACGGCGTTAAGTTGACCGTCACCGGCACCGGCGCAGACAGGGGAATGTTCTCGCCGCCCAAGCCGACCGCGGAAATATTGGCGACGGAGATTTGTGCCGGGCCAACCTGTCCTTCGAGCGCAAAGAAACGCACTGCGGTCGTTCCCGATACTGCCAGCTGAACGCGGCCGGG
This sequence comes from Burkholderiales bacterium, assembly GCA_036000845.1. Classification (GTDB taxonomy): domain Bacteria; phylum Pseudomonadota; class Gammaproteobacteria; order Burkholderiales; family JACQAP01; genus JACQAP01. The sequence continues at coordinate 5,029 of DASYUW010000175.1, read as the reverse complement.
CGCGCCCTCGACGCCCACCGCGCGAAGCCTGGAAGCGTCGTAAACCAGATCGAGCCGCACATTGCCCGCAACGCCGGGCGGGACGGACACGGCGACCGCGAATTCGCGCCCCGACTGCGCCTGCATCGGCGCGGACAGCAGCACGGTCTGCATCGCGGGGCGCGCCGGCGGCTCGCCGGCAGGCGGCGGGATCTCCGATTGTTGGGGGATCGGCTGCGCACGCAATGGCGCGGGCAGTACAGTCGGCAGGCCCGTGCCCGGCAGCCGCAAGGGCGCCGCGCCGAGGCTGCCTTCGGTGCCAGATGCCAATTCCAGCGCAGAGGGCGGCGGCCGGTCGAGATTGCGCATCACATAGGGCGTGATCAGCAGCACGATCTCGGTCTTGTTGCGTTCGTCCTTGCGGCTGCCGAACAACCGGCCTAGAACAGGCAGGTCGCCCAGCCCCGGCACCTTGTCGGCCGTGCGCCGGTCCTCATCCTGGATCAGCCCGGCGAGCACCTGGGTCTCGCCGTTCTTCAGCCGCAGCGCGGTCGCGGTGTTGCGAGTGCCAATCTCGTAGGCGATCGTGCCGCTTGCGGTCGAGACCTGTCTGATCAGGTTGCTCACCTCGAGCCCGACTTTTATCAACACCTCGTCCTCGAGGTAGACGTTGGGCTCGACGTCGAGCTTCAAACCCACGTCTAGGTAGGTAACCGATTCGGAAACGGCGATGGTCGAGGAAGTCGTGGTGATCACCGGCAGTTTGCTGCCGATGTGGATCTTCGCCTTTTCGCGGTTCTTGACCCGGATGCGCGGATTGGCGAGGATGTTGGTGTCCCCGTCCTGCTTGCGCATATTGATCACCAGCGCCGGATCGGTGACGGTCACCGCAACCAGTCCGGAATTGAAGTTCTGCAATTCCCTCAACGTCGCCTGCCCGGCCGTATCGGCAGCACCGTCGATGCTGAAACCGGCCTGGCTCGGGTAGCGGATGCCGAGTTCCTGCAGGCGGCTGCGCGCCACCTCCAGCACTTCCAGTTCGAGCATCACCTCGGGTTCCGCAAGGTCCTGCGCGGCGATCAGTTTTTCCGCCAGCCGGATCGCCTCCGGCGTGTCGCGCATCACCAGCAGGTTGAGCCGCTCGTCGATGAAGACGTCGCGGGTTTTCACCACCGTCTTGATCAGGTTCAGCGTCTGTTTCACATCGGCATTGGCGAGATAGAAGCTCTTCACCATCAGCTCCTGATAATCCCTCGCCTTGTTCGGCAGGTTCGGGTAGACCAGGATGGTGTTCTCGTTGAGTATCTTCTTCTCGAGCTGGTTGGTTACCAGCAGGAAGTTGAGCGCGTCTTCGATCGTGGTGTCGCGAACGTAGATCGTCGCCCGCAGGTCGGGTCGCACGTCGCGGTCGAACACGAAGTTGATTCCGGAAGTGCGCGACAGTACCTCGAATACGCTCTTCAGCGGCGCGTCGCGGAATTCCAGCGTCACCGGCTGGCGCAGCGAACCCTTCAACACCGCGGGTGTCGAGACCGTTTTGGTTTTCTGTTCTTCGATGCTGCGCGCCAGCGCCCTGGCTTCGCGCTGGGACGGATTCTCCGTCAACACCAGGCGCAGCTTCGTCTGCGCGCCGTCGAGATCGCCGGCATCGTAAAGTTCTTTCGCCTCGGCAACCATCTTGCGGTGTCGCGCTTCGGCCTGCGCCGAAGCCAGCCCTGCCAGCGCGCGCGCGTTGCCGGGATCGAGAGTGACCACCCGCTGATAAAACAGCTCGGCATCCTCCGGCTTGCCCAGCAGCCGCTGCCTGTCGCCCTGGGTCAGCAACTGGTTGATGTACTGGTCGCGTGCGCGCAGGTAGGCGGCGCGATACTCGATATTGCCCGGATTCGCCTTGACCCCCTGTTCCAGACGGCGAACGCCCTCTTCCATCCGTCCCTGCTCGATGAGCTTGCGGCCTTCGACCAATTCCGTGTGTGCGGCGCAGCCCGCGGCGAAAACCAGCAAAAACGCCACGGCCAATTTGCTCACCGCGGCTCTCCTATCTGGATGGTCTGACGCTGGTTGAGCGGCAGGTAGGTGAGCGTGATCGCTCCTTCCGCGATACGCTCGACACGGTAGCTCGAGTCGATCGTCTCGCCTTCGCGCACCACCAGATTGCGTTCACCCTGAGTGAGAAAAACGGCGACGTCGTTGCCCGACATCAGCTTGCCCATGTAGGTAAACGGCAGCGGCGGCGCAGTCGGCGGCGGTGGCGGCGCGGCAACCGATTGCACCGCAGGCACCGCAGGCGCGGGCGGCTTGGGCTTGCCCGCGCGCGGCCTCGGCAGCGCGAACGGGTCGCGCGACGCCTTTCCGACGTCGCGGGATTTGAGCTTTTCGAGGTTGACCTGGGGCGCCTCCTCTTTAGTGCCCGCGCGCGCCAAATTTGCCGACGGTCTGGACGCCGTTGCCGGTTCGGATGGCACCACCAGATCCGTCTCCGGTTTCGCCGCGCGATCTCCGACCCAGGCAGCCGCGGCGAGCGTGGCGGCCAGCAGACCCCCAAGCAACAGCCAGCGCTGGCGAGCATCGAGCTTCATGCGGCCGCCCTCAAGTAAACGGTAAAACGCAGTTGCGCCTCGAGCGCCTGCGAGTTGCCCTTGTCGCGCTGAAAGCCGATGCCGTCGAGCGCGAGTCCCGGCGTGTCGCGCATGGCCCGCGCGAGGAAGTCTCTCACCTGCGGGTAGCCGCCCTTGACGGGAAGCAAGATCTGATAGCGCACCAGTTTGCCCGAAGGGTCGGGAAGCGGCCGGTATTCACCGCTCTCCAGAACCAGTCCGACTGCGCGTGCGTGCGTGTGCAGGCGGCGTACGACCTCGGGCGCTTGCCGCGCGTGCGGCAGTTCTTCGTAGAAGGCAAGAAGTTGCGCGTCCGGGCGTTGAGGCCCGACCACTTTTACCTGATTATCCAGGGCCCGCGCTTCCAGATGCCGCACGCGCTCGCGCAGCGCCGCCACTTCGCCTTCCAGCGGCATGACGTTCGACACGAAGAATCCCGCGGCAAACAGAGCCAGCGCCATTCCACCGATGGCGGGCCATCCCATGGTTCGCGCGGCGCGCCCAAGGCGCCAAAACACTAGTTTGGTCGTTTCATCCATGAGGCACTCACAAGAAAACGGACCGGTCGGACCGTATTCCGCCGCTCGCGCTGATGCTGCAGCAGGTACACCTGCGAAAGCCCGCTCTGCTGCTCGAGCCTTTTCACGTAATCGAACATCGCTTGCGGGTCGGCAGTTTCGGCGCTGATCTGCACCGTGCCGGCCTTCGCATCCGGCGCGATACCGCGCAGCGCGACGCGGTCGTTCGCAGCATCCTCGACTGCGCGGAACAACCTGTCCCAGGGCAGCGCGAGCTGGTCGATCACTTCGTTCACGCCGCGGATTTCCCGCTGGAGCAACTCGTCCACCTGCGGTGCGATCGGCGCGAGTCCGCGCGCCCTGCGCTCGAGTTTCGTCGCCTGCGATTCGAGACGCAGCGTTTCGCTTTTCAGATCGGCGCGATACGACAGTACGATGAATGCGGCCACGATACCTGCGGCCAGCAACACGACGCCGCCACCGGAGGAACGGCGCGCGGCCTGCAGAAAGTCGAGCCGCAAAGCGCGCATGGTCATAGTCCGCACATTGCCAGCGCGAGGCCGGCATTGGCTCCAGCAGCCCTGGCCAACGGCGCCCGGAGCGCAAGGCGCTCGACCTTCAATCCATCGGTCTCCACGGCGACGTTACCCAGTTTTGCCAGGAACACCTTGCTGCTGGCGCTGCCGACCGAAAGGAGAATCTGCTCCTGCTCGAGCACCTGCGCCAAGGAGACGGCAACGTCGTTCAGCGGGCGCGCGCGTACGGAACGCCACTGTCCGCCGGATATCCACCCCATGAGAAGGCGCCCTTGCTCGGCGACTGCCAGCCAGCCGTCGGCCCCGATCCGACGCCGCCACTCATTGAACTGCGGCATCAACGCCGGCTGCACGGACAGCAGGCGCAAGCCCGAGGCCGCGACCGTGGTGGTTGCCGCGCCGATCAGGGCCTGGTCCACGGCTGCGCACAAGCGACTGGCGCCAGCCGGTGCCGGACTCATTACGATCGTCCAGTCGCGCGCCGACTGACCGAATACCTGGATGAAGCGGGTGCGCGCAAATTCAAGCTCTTCGGCCCCGCTAATGAGCTCGACGCTCCAGGGCAGCACCAGGTAACGGACGAAATGGCTCGACAGGATGAGTGTGGCGTCGCCTTTGCCCAAGTTCGGATGAATCAGGAGATCCCGCAGGACTTCCACCGCGCCGGCCCAGCTTTCCTGCCCCTTGACTTCGGGGCAGGGCAAGCTCTTGCGGTCGATGACGCGCGGCCTGAGCCCCGGCGAAAACCGTACCATTGCCACCTGGTGGGGTGACACGGCAATGCGCACGCGCTCACGCCACGAAAGTGACACGATTGACCTCCTCGAGGGTCGTTTCACCGCGGGCGACAAGGTCAAGCGCGGCTTCGCGCAGGCTGCGGGTACCGAGCTTGCGCGCAGCCTCCTTGACTGCACGCACCGGTTGGCGCGTGCTGATGAGTTCGCGCATCTCATCGTTGAGGATGAGTGTTTCCGCGATCGCCTTGCGGCCACGGTAGCCCGTGCCGCGGCACTGGCCGCAGCCCTTGCCGGTGCGAAAGCGCCAGCGTTCGGACTGTTCCGCGGTGACCCCGGAGGCCGCGAGCGCCGCAGGCGCCGGCCGTTCCTCGATCGAGCACTGCGTACACGCAATCCTGACCAGACGCTGTGCCGCGACCCCGTTCAGTGCGCTCACGAAGCTGTAGGGATCCAGGCCCATGTGCATGAACCGGCCGATCACGTCGAAGACATTGTTTGCGTGCACCGTGGTGAACACCAGATGTCCGGTGAGCGCCGACTGCACCGCGATCTGCGCGGTTTCCGGATCGCGGATCTCGCCGACCATGATCTTGTCCGGGTCGTGCCGCAGGATCGAGCGCAAGCCACGCGCGAAGGTGAGCCCCTTTTTTTCGTTCACGGGA
>DASYUW010000174.1:0-3611 GCA_036000845.1 Burkholderiales bacterium | reverse complement strand
GGCCGATTATGTAGATGCCTCGATTATGTTGAGCCATAACCGGCGTCGTGCTCCAACCGCCCGTCTGGAGCGGCAGGTGCCGATTTTGAGCTACACATAATCAGAGCGTCCGCAGGAACTCGATCAACGAGTCGGGCGCCCGATAGCGGCGAAGCTTAGTCTCTGGCTCTTGAAGCCGGGCCAGCGCTCGTTCCTTCATGGCCAGATCGGCCTCGACGTATTGGTGGGTCGTTGCCGGACTCTCATGGCCGAGCCAAAGAGCAATGACGCTGATGTCGACACCGGCCTGCAGCAGGTGCATCGCCGTCGTGTGGCGAATCACGTGCGGCGAGATGTGGCGTGTCGCCAAGTCGGGACAGGATTCCGCGGCAACCTGGACGGCGTGATCCAGTCGCTGCATCACGTTCCATCGCGACATCGATTGGCCGTCGCGATTGGGCAGCAATGGCGAGTCCGCATCGAACTCCGGATTTCGCCGGAGCCAAGCCCGGATCGCCCTGACGGTCGAACGCCACAGCGGCACGCTGCGCTGCTTGCGTCCCTTGCCGTGCAAATGAACACAGGCTGCCCCTTCGTCGAGTACCACCTCGCCAACCTTCACACCCGCAATCTCGGAAACCCGGGCGCCGGTGTTGTAGAGCAACAGCAGCAACACATGATCCCGTTGGCTGAACCACGTTCCGTCCGGCGTGCCGATCACTGCCAGCATTTCCTCCCGGGACAGATAGCCGAGCATCGGGCGCTCGAAGCGCTTTGCCGGAACGCCGAGCGCATGCTCGATCACCTGCAGCGATGACACGTCGCGGTGCGCGGCAAACTTCAGGAACGAACGCAGCGCCGCAAGACGGGCATTCCGGCTACGCACGCTGTTGTGCCGATCGCGTTCCAAATGATCGAGGAAGGCCATGATCAGATCCGGCGTGATGTCGGCCAACGTAATCATCGCCGGCGACCGGCCAAGGCGCGCCTCGGCAAAGCCCAGGAAGAGCATGAAGGCATCCCGATAAGCGGCAACCGTCCGCGGGCTGAGTGCGCGTTGTTGCGTCAGGTGCTCGACGAAGAAGGCTTGCACGAGCGCGGGAAACGAGGGTGGTGCTTTGGATTGCCTACGCATCATCATCTCCCGCGAGATCGGCGAATTGCTCGAATCGGCCGGCAGCGATCGCCATCAACTCAGGAACGGCGGTAAGGTACCAGTACGTGTAGAAGATCTCGGCATGGCCCATGTAGGTCGACAGCACCAGCATCTTCTGATCGACCTCGGCACCGTCGGCGTACCAGCGCACCAGCCGCCGGACGGCGAAGGTGTGGCGCAGGTCGTGCAGGCGGGGTGCCTCGTGTCCGCCGCGATTGATCCAGTTGAGACCGTCGCGCAGACCGGTGAAGACGCGGTGCGCCTGCCGCTCGCCAAGCGGCAAACCCATTCGCCGGCCGCGGCTGCCGATCAGGAACGGCATGTCGGCCGTCGTTGGAAGATGCCGCTCGCGTTGATTCCGGTAGCGTGCCAGCGCCTTCACCGTGCTCGGATGGATCGGCAGTTGCCGGGACTTGGCAAACTTGGTCTGTCGTATCGTCAATATTCCGCGCTTGAGGTCAACATCCGCATCGCGCAGGTGAATCGCTTCGGAAACGCGTAATCCGGTCGAGGCCATCAGGCCGAACAGGGTTTCGTAGGTGAATGGCCGAAGGCTGCCGGCGGGGCCGAGTCCGCGTGCTGCCGCGAGCAGGTCGACGACCTCGTCTTCACGGTAAATGTGGGGTGCCAAGCGGCCCGGCTCTGGACCGAAGAGCGATGCCTCGGGGACCTCTGTGCCCGGCTCGAACTGATGCAGGTAGCAGATGAAGTGTCGCAACCGTCCCCAACTGCGCGCCCAGGTACCCGCATTGCCATGGCCGCCCTTGCCGGCACGCACCCATTCGACCATGAGTTCCGCCGTCAGCGGGCCCCGATGACGCTTGGCTTCGACGAAGCGGGCAAAGCCGGAGAGGAAGGCGTCACGGGAGCGCAGGTGGAAACCCTGGCGGCGGCGTTCGGCCAGATAGTCATCGATTCTGGCCTGCAGGCTTTGGTGCTGGCTCATGATTTGCTCCCCGGCCAGGGCAACGCGACCCCGGCGAGGTTTGGCGTGTCGAGCTTGGCGTAGATCCGGGTGGTTTCCAGAGAATGGTGACGCAGGACATCGGCAACCTCCTTGAGCGAGCCGCCGTTCTCGACCAGGCGGCAAGCCAGCGTGTGACACAGCAGATGCGACCCGGAATCGGGCAGACCTGCCCGTCGGCAAGCATGGTGGATTACCTTCTGAACCGCAGCCGTCGTGATCGGAATGTCACGCGAATCACGTCGGCGAACGAAGATCGCCCGGCTTGGGCTTGCTGGGCGCTCATGCTGCAGGTAGTCGGCCAAGGCCTGCCCGGTCGCCATCGGCAGCGGCAGGATGTCCTGTCGTCGCGTTTTCGTGCCCTTCAGCGTGACCGTGCCCTCGCGCCAGTCGATGTCGTCGATCGACAGGTTCGCGATCTCGCCAGCGCGCAGTCCCATGTCCAGTGCGCAGCGGACGATGGCGTAACCTCGCCGGGGCCAACGTCCATTGGGAAAGGCACCCAGCAGCCGTTGAACCTCGTCCGGCTTGAGGGCGCGTGGTAGCGTCGCAAGCTTCCACTGCACCGGCGAGGAAATGACGGCGCTCAACCCGGCGACCGAGTCGCCGCAGACGGTCCGGTAGCGGAGGTAACTTCGCAAGGCTGTTGCGACTTGGGCGGCGACCGAATGCGAGGATCTGTTCCCAAGTTGCCAGGCGATGAAGCGACGAACATCGGCTGCACGCAACTTTGTGATGGTGACGACGCCACCGGCGAACTTCTTCCTCAATAATTGTTCGACGCTGCGGCAGCGGTTGCGACGCGTGCTAGCCGAAAGACCGCGTACGTCACGCAGGTGGTCGTCGTACCGACGCAGTTCATCGGCGATGGGGTCGGGGATTTCTGCAGAAGAGCGCACACGCTGCGCGCTCCTGGGCGGTGTGGTTCGGTTCATGAGTGTCTCCTGGAGTGGAAACTTCACTTCAGGAGAACGCTGAAATTATGTCGAGCTCAAAATGCCATCAGCCTTCGGTAACGCCCATGGTCACGAGGTTCTACGAACCGCGTCGCTGGAAGCTCCACATAATCGAGGCATCTACATAATCGGCCTTATGTTGAGCTCCACATAAGGCCGAGAAGCGGAAGTTCAGAGAGCCCTAGCTGACAGGCCGGTGTTTGGTAGGAAGCGGACGACCAGAATGGCTATGACTAGGCTGAACTTGGGGTCGATACCTCGCCCATTGGCACTCCCCTACTCAGTCACACATACCAACGGGAAGTCGGATCGAGCACTAGCCTGCACACCACTGCCTGCAAGTTCACAACATCATCAAGTCTAAAACTGGCTTCAATCGAATTCGACAAGCCAGAATAAATGCCGGCTACAGAGCTAATGCCGTTCACTTTAACCAGTGAACGGCATTTTTCATGGTGTGAATCTTGCTCACCTTTGGGCCCATTGGTTTCTTCCGGTTTGGTTCAGATGGTTGGCAAGGCTCACAAACACCCTGATTTCGCTGCTCTTTCTCAAC
>DASYUW010000173.1:0-5479 GCA_036000845.1 Burkholderiales bacterium | reverse complement strand
GTTCCGCTCAGCCAGCTCGACAAGCGCCTTGGTGAAATCGAAAAGTTCAAGAGCAGGCCGGTGGTCGTGACCTGCCAGACCGGCGGCCGCTCGCATGCCGCCACTTCGGCGCTGAAGAAAGCCGGCTTCGGCGAGGTGGTGATCTTGTCGGGCGGCTTCGGAGCCTGGCAACAGGCGAATCTTCCGGTGGAGAAGTAGATGCCGCGGATCAGAATGTACTGCACGGCCTGGTGTCCGTACTGCATTGCCGCGGAACGGCTGCTAACCACCAAAGGCGTGGTCGAAATTGAAAAAATCCGCGTCGATCTGGAGCCGGCGCAGCGCGCGGAAATGATGCAGCGGAGCGGGCGCCGCACAGTACCGCAGATTTACATCGACGACTTCCACGTCGGGGGCTTCGACGATCTGTCCGCACTGGACCAGGCCGGAAAGCTCGAGCCGATGCTTGGCCGAGAAACCGCCGAAACACGCGGCCACGCCGACTGACTTCTAAACCACGAGAATACAGATCATGAGCCAACAACCCACCCAGCCGGTGTTTTCAATCGAGAAGCTGTTCGTCAAGGATCTGTCGCTGGAGGTGCCCAATGCGCCTCGCATATATCTGCAGCGGGAGGCGCCGCAGGTCGAGATCCAGATGAACAACAGCGCCAGCCCGATAGATGACGGCTACTTCGAGGTCGTGTTGAAGGTGACCGTCACCGCCAAGATCGGCGACAAGACCATGTTCCTGGTGGAGGTGAGCCAGGGCGGGGTGTTTCAGATCCGCAACGTTCCGCAGGCGGAGCTCGAGCCGGTGCTCGGCATTACCTGCCCGAACATCCTATATCCCTATGTGCGCGAGGTGGTTTCCGACGCGGTTGTGCGCGCCGGATTCCCGCCGGTGGTGTTGAGCCCGGTAAATTTCGAGGCGATTTTCCAGGCCCGGCAGCCAGGTCAGACCCAGGCGCCCGAGGGCGCCACGCATTAGCAGGTTGTTGTTGTGCCACGGAACGCCCAGAGTACAGAGAGGAAATCCGAAAACTTAACCACGAAGGCACCAAGGCACCAAGGAATGCAAATGAAAATCTGGAAACTTTGTCAGTTTTTCTTGGTGCCTTTATGTCTTGGTGGGAAGAATTGGTTCGGCCATAGTGTTTTTCAACAGCCTGTTAGGGTTCCCAACATGGTGCGCGCGCTGCTACGAGGCGGTTTTATGGCGGGGTTGCTGTTCTGTTCCGGGGCTGTGGTTGCGCTGGAATTCCGTTCCGTGGGGGACGCGGCGGCAATCCTTTACGACGCGCCGTCGACCAAGGCACAAAAGCTCTTTGTGCTGTCCCGCGGCTATCCAGTGGAGGTGGTGGTCAAGGTCGAGGGATGGACCAAGGTGCGCGACGACACCGGAGAATTTGCCTGGATCGAGAACAACCAGTTGTCCGAGCGCCGCACCGTGCTGGTCAAGTCCTCGAGTGCGGAGGCGCGCCAGTCCGCCAGCGATGCCGCCGCACTGGCGTTCATCGCCGAAAAAGGCGTGGTGCTCGAGTTTCTCCAGCTCACCGCCGGCTGGGTCAAGGTGCGCCACCCGGACGGCGCGGTCGGCTTCATCAAGGTCAGCCAGCTCTGGGGCGTATGACACAGTGTTGAGCGATGAGTGCTTAGTGTTGAGTTAAGCGCGGCTAGCTGACACTAACTCAAAACTCAACACTCAAAATTCACCACTCCGCATGAAGATTGCGATATTAGGTGCCGGCGCGTGGGGCACGGCGCTCGGGGTCGCGCTTTCGCCGCGTCACGAAATCACGCTGTGGTGCCGCGATCAGCAACAGGGCGGCCAACTCGCCGCTGCGCGGGTCAACGCCCGCTATCTTCCAGGTGTTGCCATTCCCGTAGCGGTTCGAATCATTGCCGATGCCGACACCGCTCTGCAGTCCTGCGAACTGGCGATTGTCGCCGTTCCCGCCGCCGCGCTGCGCGAAACAGCGCGACGCGTCGCGCGCCAGAAACGCGCGCCGGACGTGGTATGGCTGTGCAAGGGTTTCGAGAGCGGCAGTGCTAAATTTCCGCACCAGGTCATTGGGGAGGAGTTGGGTGAGCGCTTCCGCTACGGAGCGCTGTCGGGACCGAGTTTCGCCGACGAGGTGGCGCGCGGGCTCCCGGCGGCAGTCACGCTGGCTTCGCGCGATGCCGAATTTGCTGCAGCGGCTGCACGCGAGTTGCATACCGGGCGCTTGCGCGTGTACTCCAGCGATGATCTTGCCGGCGTCGAGACCGGCGGGGCGGTCAAGAACGTGATTGCCATTGCTGCCGGCGTCTGCGACGGCCTCAAGCTAGGTTCCAGCGCGCGCGCGGCCTTGATTACTCGCGGGCTGGCGGAAATGACCCGCCTAGGCATGCGCCTCGGCGGACGGTTGGAGACCTTCATGGGATTGGCAGGTGCCGGCGATCTGGTGTTGACGGCGACCTCCGACCTGTCGCGAAACCGACGGGTCGGCCTCGGACTCGCAAGCGGACGGCGACTAGCGGAAATTCTGGAGCATCTGGGGCACGTCGCCGAAGGCGTTTTCAGCGCCCGCGAGGTGTTGCGGCTGGCGCAGGACCTGGATGTCGATATGCCCATCACCCGTGCGGTCTGCCGCGTCCTGGATGGCCACACCTCTGCCCGTGATGCGGTGGAAGAGCTACTGCAGCGCGAGCCCAAGCCCGAAAGTGTGCGCTAGCCGCCGGCGCCCATGAAGCCGTTCTGTCGCCACGCCTCGTAGACCACCGCCGCTACGGCATTGGACAGATTCAGACTGCGACTGGCCGGCACCATCGGCAGCCGCAACCGCCGTTGCGGCTCGAAGCTTTCCCTTACTTCTTCCGGCAGCCCGCTCGTCTCCGGACCGAAGACCAGCACATCCCCAGCCTGAAATCCGACCTGATCGTAGCGGTTGGCAGCCTTGGTGCTGAAGGCGAACCGGCGGCTTGAGGGAAGGGCGACCAGAAAGGCCTGCCAGCCCGGGTGCACCCGGACTCGGGCGTATTCGTGGTAATCCAACCCGGCGCGTTTCAGATGACGGTCCTCCAGCCGGAATCCCAGCGGCTCGATCAGGTGCAGCCGACAGCCGGTATTGGCGCACAGCCGGATGACGTTGCCGGTGTTGGGCGGAATTTCGGGTTGGTACAGGACGATATCGAACATTTTGCTTGCACTTAGTAATAGTTACAGTTTAATCTGCTAATTCAAGAGGCTGCAAATAAAACCTCAAGTTACCTTGAAAGTGCGGGTTAGGGGAACCGCCAACCGCAATGGGTAGACCTGAAAAAATCCGGCTGGGGGAAATTCTTCTCCAGCAGAGATTGCTTTCCGAGGACCAGCTCAAAGCGGCGCTCGAAGAGCAAAAGCGCAGCGGGCGCAAACTCGGCCGCATCTTCATCGACTCCGGCTTTCTGACCGAAGAGCAGATCGGCGGCGCCCTGGCGCGCCAGCTCCAGGTCCCGTTCATCGACCTCAAGCATTTCAACATCAAGCCAGAAGTCGCCACCCGGCTGCCGGAGACCCTGGCGCGGCGTTTTCGCGCCATCGTGCTGGAAGATACCGGCGCGTTCTTCCGGGTGGGCATGGCGGATCCGACCGATCTGTTCGGCTATGACGAAATCATCCGCGTGCTCAAGCGCGACATCCAACTGGCGGTGGTCAGCGAGTCCCTGCTGCTGCAGACCATCGACAGGGTGTACCGGCGCACCGAGCAGATCAGCGGGCTGGCGCAGGAACTCGGCGAGGAACTGGGCGACGCGATCGATTTTGCCGCGCTCGGCGTCACCGCGGGGGCCGAGGATGCGCCGGTGGTCAAGCTGCTGCAGTCGGTGTTCGAGGACGCGGTGCAGGTGCGCGCCTCAGACATCCACATCGAGCCGCAGGAAAAAAAGCTGTTGATCCGATTCCGCATCGACGGGGTGCTGCACATGCAGGCGGAATCCGACCCGAAGATCGCGCCGGCGCTGGTGCTGCGGCTGAAACTGATGTCGGGACTCGACATCTCCGAGAAGCGCCTGCCGCAGGACGGGCGCTTCAACGTGCGGGTCCGCAATGCCCAGATCGACGTGCGCATTTCGACCATGCCCACCCAGCACGGGGAATCCGCGGTCATGCGCCTGCTCAACCAGAGCAGCGGCCTGCTCGGACTTGAGCGCATCGGCATGCCGGAAGCGATGCTGGAAAAGCTGCGCCAGATCATCCACCGACCCAGCGGCATGGTGCTGGTCACCGGCCCTACGGGCAGCGGCAAGACCACCACGCTATACGCCGCGCTGGACGAACTCAATTCGCCGGAACGCAAGATCATCACCGTCGAGGACCCGGTCGAGTACCGGCTGCCCGGAATCAACCAGGTGCAGATTCACGAGAAGATCGACCTGACTTTCGGGCGGGTGCTGCGCACCGCGTTGCGCCAGGACCCGGACGTGATTCTGGTTGGCGAAATGCGCGACCAGGGCACGGTGGAAACCGGGCTGCGAGCAGCGATGACCGGTCACCTGGTGTTGTCCACCCTGCACACCAACGACGCGGTGAGCACGCCCATACGGCTGCTGGACATGGGTGCACCGCGATACATGGTCGCCATGTCGCTGCAAGTGGTGGTGGCCCAGCGCCTGGTGCGCATCATTTGCGAGAGCTGTGCGGAATCCTATTCGCTGATGGCAAGCGAGCATGAGTGGATACGCAACCACATCGGTGCCGCGGCGGATGGGCATACCTATCTCAAGGGGCGCGGCTGCTCGCAATGCAACGGCACCGGTTATTTGGGCCGCACTGGTGTGTACGAAATGCTGGAGATGACGCGGCTGTTGGTCGAGGCTGCCAACCAGCCGGAACCGGCACGCTTCGTCGAGGCCGCGCGCGCGCAGATGGAAGGGCGGATGCTGACGGATCACGTTGTCCAGTTGGTGATCAGCGGACGTACCACAGTCGAAGAGGCGATGCGCGTGAGCACGCAACTGGAAGATTGAATTGATTTACCACTGAGTTGATCAACATGCAGAGCGAGAAAATCCCCGTGTCCCCCGTGGTGCGTATCTAGTGTCCTGTTCCGCTGATTCGTGGGGCCACTTGCGAACCTTGGAAGGCAGACCTCATATCCATATGACAGTAATCCATCATCGATCGGAAAACCCGCGAAATCGGCGTCAGGCAAGGCGCGAGTCCTTGACAGTGGCGGGGGCCGGTGGAACGTTGAGCAGGGGCCCCGCTTGCGGGGATGCGACCGTGCAACCGGCCAATAGCGTGTCGACCACCGGCCTTACGCGTGTCTCCGCGGTCAGATCCCCGGAGGGGCCCCTCTTCCGCGCTCCGACACGCACGGCGAGGACTCGTAACACCGCATGGCGCCGATTCTCGTCGGGTTTTCGGCCGCGAATCAGCGGAACAGGACACTAACCGTGGCCTATTTCGCCTACAAGGGCAGGAATGCCTCGGGCGAGCTGGTGCAGGGCGTGGTCGAGGGCGCCGACAGCGCCGCTG
>DASYUW010000172.1:0-2454 GCA_036000845.1 Burkholderiales bacterium | reverse complement strand
GAGCACCATTTCGTAGGCGGGCAGGGCGAGCTGCGCGCTCATCAGCCGCTTCGCTTCACGTTCGTAATCGGTGAAGTGTGCGAACAGCATTTCCTGGTTGGATTGTTCGAAGTTGTAGCGCGACTGTTCGACTTCGTTCTGGCGATAGACGTCGCCGTAGGTGAGGCCGGGAGTCCACACGAGGTCATATACGTTCTCCACGCCCTGCAGGTACATGGCGAGCCGCTCGATGCCGTAGGTGATCTCACCGGTGATCGGCTTGCAGTCGAGTCCACCGACCTGCTGGAAGTAGGTGAACTGTGTGACTTCCATGCCGTTCAGCCAGACTTCCCAGCCCAGCCCCCAGGCTCCGAGCGTGGGGTTTTCCCAGTCGTCCTCGACCAGGCGTATGTCGTGCACCTTCGGATCGATGCCGAGCGCTTCGAGCGAATCGAGGTAGAGATCGATGATGTCGGCCGGCGACGGCTTCAGCACCACCTGGAACTGGTAGTAGTGCTGCAACCGGTTCGGATTCTCGCCGTAACGGCCGTCCTTAGGCCGGCGCGAGGGCTGTACGTAGGCTGCACGCCACGGCTCCGGACCGATCGCGCGCAAAAACGTCGCCGTGTGCGAAGTGCCCGCGCCGACTTCCATGTCGTAGGGCTGCAGGATCGCGCAGCCGCGATCGCCCCAATGGCGGGTCAGCGTCAGAATCACTTCCTGGAACGTCAACATCGATGAATTCTTCAGAAAATCAGGAGGTAAGCGGTCCAGCGAAATGCACGAATTGTACTCAATTCCGGGTGCTTGCAGGAGCAAGGCGCCAGAGAAAGCGTTTAAATGCAAAGGCGAAGTGTTCCCTTCGCGCCTTCGCGTCTTTGCGGTGAAAGGGTTTACTTCTTTTCTTTTGCGGCTTTGAGTTCCTCGATCTGTCCCTCGAGGAGGTCGATGCGCTGTTGCATCTGCATGAGAATGCCGTTGACGCGGCCGACATTGAAATAGGCAACGTTCTCCGCCGGCGCGTCGAAGGTGTTGCCGTAGCCCAGCCACGAGGAGTCGTAAACCTTGACGTTGCGGAATCCCAGGCTTTGCAGCACGGTCGCCGTTTCCGCGGCGCGCACGCCGCTCTGGCAATAAACGATGGTTTCTTTTTCCGGGTCGAGCCTGGCGTAAAGCGCACGCAAGTCTTCCGCAGGTTTCAGGCTCATCCCGTCCTTGCCCGCAACCTGCCGGCGCTGCAGCTTGCGCGGCGTGTCCGGGTCCACCCAGTTGGTCTCGTAGGGGATGTTCACCGCACCCGGAACGCGGCCGCCGCGCAGCGCCCGGATATCTTCGCCGTTGAATTCCTTTTCGGTGCGCGCATCGACGATCTGTACTCCTGGAGCCCCCAGCCTGGCGACGACTTCCCGGGTCAACACGATAACCTCGGGATTCACTTGCGCCCTGAAGCTGACCGGGGCCAGTTTAACCGGCTCGGTAGCGATCGGCTTGCCCGCGGCCTTCCAGTCGTCGATCCCGCCGTGGTACACACGGGCGCCGCTGCCGCCGAGATAACGCACCGTCACGTAGCCGAAGTAGGGCGACGTGTGCGCCTTGGCGCCGTAGAGCACGATTTCCCGGGCCGGATCGATTCCGGCTTCACCGAGGATCTGTTCGATCCTTGCCACCGGAATGTAGTCCTCGGTGTTGGGATCGCGCAGCACCAGCGCGATTTCGTCGACGTTGACGGCGCCCGGGATGTGCCCGCGCCGGTAATCCTCCTGACTGCGCACGTCCCAGATCAGCGCACCGCGCGCTGCGGCCTGTTCGACGAAACCGGTGTCGACGATGATCGGGTTGTCGACCGCGTATGCGCCCAGCGATGCACTGACCAGGGCGACCGCCGCGATCAGGTGTGCCTTCAAGAAATTTTGCGTATGCATGATTGGCTCCGGATTTTCAGGCGATGGCTGCGTTTCTAAGTCCGCGATGCCACGCCGCGAGTGATATGGATCAAACTCCACGCCGCGAGAAACGCTGTGCCGCCAGCGGCAACGCGATCATCAGTGCGGCAGCCGCCAGGAACGCCCAGTTGCCCATGCGCACGTACGGCGTTGTGCCCTGGTAGCCACGAATCCCGCCGGTTACTGTCGTAGTCGTGAATTCAGGAGCGGACACCGCGATGCGGCCCTTCGGGTCGATGATCGCGGTAACCCCGGTATTGGTGGCGCGCAACATGGGCCGGCCGGTTTCGATGGCGCGCATCTGGGCGATTTGCAGATGCTGCTCCGAGGCGATGGATTTTCCCCACCAGGCATCGTTGGTGAAATTGGCCAATACGGTTGCCTCCGGCAACTGGCGGATGATCTCCTCGCCAAACACGTCTTCGTAGCAAATATTGACAGCGATTTTCTGGCCGGCGGCCTGTATGGGTGGCTGCACCGGCTCGCCCCGGGAAAAATCCGACATCGGGATGTGCAGCAAGTTCATGATCCA
>DASYUW010000171.1:0-8670 GCA_036000845.1 Burkholderiales bacterium | reverse complement strand
TACTAGCTTGGCGGCTGAAGGTGCTGCGCAAGGCTAGCGCTGCGCCCCGGAACGTGGCCCAGACCTGCCGTCATTTCGGCCTATCACGCAAAGCGTTCTATAAGTGGAAGGCTCGATACGAAGCTCAGGGCGAGGCAGGGTTGTGTGACCGGCCGCGCGCCCCGCATCGATCCCCACGGGCCACCCCGCGCGAGGTCGTCTCCAAGATTCTTTATTTGCGGCAGCGCTATCACTTTGGGCCAGGAAGGATCGCAGACTATCTGCAGCGGTTTCACCAATTGAAGCTGGCACGCTCCTCCGTCCACCGCATTCTGATTCGACACGGCCTAAACCTACTGCCGGCCAATCAGAAGCGTCGCCCCGCTGGGCGAGCGTGGCGGCGCTATGAGAAGCCACAGCCCGGACACCGCCTGCAATTGGACGTAAAGTTCCTCGAGCGGATCGCAGGAACGGGAAAGCGCTTATATCAGTTCACCGCCATCGACGACTGCACGCGCATTCGGGTGCTTAAGGTCTACGACGCGTGCAACCAAAGTTCAGCGATTCGTTTTGTAGACGAGGTCATCCGACGCCTGCCTTTTCGCGTGTTGGTCATCCAGACGGATAATGGCGCCGAGTTCCAGTCCCGCTTCCACTGGCATCTCGAAGCACGCGACATCCGCCATGTCTATATCCGACCTAAGACACCGCACTTAAATGGCAAAGTCGAACGGTCACACCGCGTCGATGAACAGGAGTTTTATCAGCTCCTGGATAAAGACGGCATTGCCGACGATATCCACCTATTCAATGACAAGCTTCGCGAGTGGGAGGACTACTACAATTACCATCAACCGCACGGAGCCCTCGATGGGCAGACCCCCTACGAGCGGCTCTTGGCAAAAACCGCTGCCAGTGTGTCACCTGCGTCTTGAGACCTTACAGTTTGTGGCTCGGTTGCTCGACGGCGAGAAGATGGCAACGCTGTGTCGCGAGTTCGAGGTCTCGCGCAAGACCGGCTACAAGATCTTCCAGCGCTATAAGGACTGCGGGCTCGAGGGACTGACCGATCGCTCTCGGCGGCCCTACCGGCAGGCCAACCAGCTGCCGTTGCAGGTGGAGACCCTGATCGTGCGGCTCAAGCGCGAGCATCCCAGCTGGGGTGCGCCGAAGATCCGCGAGAAGCTGCGCCGCCAGCATAGCGAGCTCCAGCCTCCCGCCATCAGCACCGTGCACGCGGTGCTCGATCGCCATGGCCTGGTCAGCCGCGGCCGCAAGCGCCGCTATCGCGCTCAGGGCACCACCCTCTCGAAGCCGGTACGGCCCAATGATCTGTGGTGCGCCGACTACAAGGGCGAGTTCATGCTCGCCGATCGCCGCTATTGCTATCCGCTCACCATCAGCGACTTCGCCAGCCGCTACCTGCTCGCTTGCGAAGCTCTGGGCAGCACCAAGGAGACCTACGCCTTCACCGTGTTCGAGCGCGTGTTCAAGGAGTTTGGCCTGCCCAAGGCCATCCGTACCGATAACGGCGTGCCCTTCGCCAGTCCGCACGCGCTCTTTGGCTTGAGCAAGCTCTCGGTCTGGTGGCTACGGCTCGGTATCCACATCGAGCGCATCCAGCCCGGCCGCCCGCAGCAGAACGGTCGCCACGAGCGCATGCACCTGACCTTGAAGAAGGAGACCACCAAGCCCGCCGCTCAGAACTTCCTGCAGCAGCAGGCCCGGTTCGACGTGTTCATCGATTGCTACAACGACGAGCGCCCGCACCAAGCGCTCGATATGAAGTATCCCGTGGAGCTCTACCAGTCCTCACCACGCCCGTATCACGGGCTCGACGAGCTGCACTACCCGTTCCACGACCGCACCATCACCGTCACCCAATGCGGCCGCATCTGCTTCGGGCGCCGCAAGATCAATCTGAGCACGGTGTTCGCTGGTCAGAACGTCGGGGTCAAGGAAGTCAGCGATAGAATCTGGCTGGTGAGCTTTATGGATTACGACTTGGGGTTCTTCGACCACGAGACCGGTCGTCTCGGCAGCGCCGAGAACCCCTTCGCCGCAAAAGTGTTACCTATGTGTCCGGTATAAACCGTTACCTATGTGTCCGGAACGGACCGCTTATCTGTGGCTCCCCGACCAGGGCTCGAACCTGGGACCTGCGGATTAACAGTCCGTCCGGTCATACCTCGGAAAGCCGCGCTAGATCACGAATCCGGCCAATACGGCCGGTAATATTTTCGGCCGGTTTGCCGCGTTTTCCCCTAGGAAGCGTTAAGGGGGCCTCGCGATATTACCGGGTTCGTCGCGCACGACGATGCCCAAGGTAGCGATGCCGTATCGCTGCGGTCGGCCCTTGCGTAGGCGCTGGCGATGGCACCGTCGCGCAAGTCAACTATCCTGGGCAGTCTTTCATCGAAGCGTCGGCATACGTGGAGAAGCGCTTCAATAAACTAAGCCGGCGGGCTTTAACTCCGCCAAGTGAATTGTTGGCGCGCCCGGCAGGATTTGAACCCACGACCCCCTGGTTCGTAGCCTCACTACGCTGACTCAGTGGATGGTTGGTCGAGTTCTTGCGGCACACAGCGGCTCACCGCACTTTGCTCAAGGTCGCATATCCGCGAGAAGCAGTCATTTTCACCAGCTTACGAACTACAGGACAGCATCGAACATCCCGCTCGGTTGCGCGCCCAGTCCGGCCGGCGCTGGGCGAACTGGTCGCGGCCAAATTGGTCGGTGTAGGGACAACGCAACACCTCGAGCAATTCGTGGATGCCCGCATCATCGCCCTGCTCGGCGCGGTCGATCGCCTGCTGCGCCAGATAGTTGCGCAGAACGTAGCGTGGGTTGGCCGCGTGCATGCGTGCGCGCCGCTCGGCGGGAGGCAGCCAATCGCGGCGTCCGCGCGCGCCATAGCGTGCTAGCCAGTCGTTGAACTCCGGCTCGGCGTGTCGCTGCTTCGTCTCGTCATAGAACGCGCCGCTAAGCGGCGCTAGCGTCGCCGCATCGAGGTCCACGTCGGTCAGCGCGCGGAAGAACAGCGTCATGTCAACCTCGGCTGCTTGCAGCAACGCGTGCAGCGCCTGCATGAGTTCGACGTCCTCATCCAAACATTCGCTCAGGCCCAGTTTTGCCGCGATGTTGCTGCGATCGGCCTCGGCGAACGCGTCCACATAACGCTGCAGCCCCGCGTGCAGCGGGTCGGCGGAGGCGAAGGCCGGCGCCAGCGCACTCGCGAGCCGGGTCAGATTCCAATACGCGACCTGAGCCTGGTGACCGAAGCGGTAGCGGCGCCCCTCCGCATCGGTAGTGTTAGGCGTCCAATCGAGGTCGAAGTTATCGATCCAGCCATACGGCCCATAGTCGATGGTCAGACCGAGGATCGACATGTTGTCGGTGTTCATCACTCCGTGCACGAAGCCCACGCGCATCCAGTGCGCAACCATCCGTGCGGTGCGCTCGCATACCTGCGCGAACCAATCCGCGTACAGCTGCTGGCTCAGTTGATCAGTCTGGCCCCCGCTCTTCCCACAACTCAATTCCGGGAAATCGCGGCGGATCGTGAAGTCGATCAACTGTTTCAGTAGTGTCACATCGCCACGCGCGGCCGGAAGTTCAAAAGTGCCGAAGCGAATAAACGACGGCGCTACGCGGCACACGACCGCGCCAGGCTCCGGCCTGGGATGACCGTCGTAGAACATGTCTCGCACCACCTGCTCGCCGGTCGCCACCAGGCTCAACGCGCGCGTGGTTGGCACCCCGAGGTGATGCATCGCCTCGCTGCACAGAAACTCGCGAACCGACGAGCGCAGCACGGCGCGGCCGTCGGCGCTGCGCGCATACGGCGTTGCGCCCGCGCCCTTGAGCTGCAGCTCCCAGCGCTCGCCCGTCGCGCTGACCGTTTCGCCAAGCGTGATCGCCCGGCCGTCACCGAGCTGCCCGGCCCATTGGCCGAACTGGTGCCCGCCGTAGTTGGCCGCATAGGGTTGCATGCCATCGAGCAGCGCGTTGCCGGCGAATACCTGCGCAAACGCCGGCGATGCGACATCCGCCGTGTCGATGCCCAACAGCGACGCCACCTCGCGCGAATGCGCAATCAGTCGCGGCGCGCACACCGGAGTGGGCTCCACGCGCGAAAGCAACGCCCCATGCACCTGCCGTCGCCGCGACCCATCTTGTGGATCAATGGGCAGCTCGCGTACGAAGGTGTTGTCAAAGCGGAGGGTTTGCATCAATCGGTGCTCGCATTTCCGGTCACTACAATAGACGACAAAGCGACCCCAATGTTCCCGTCGCCAGTATGCGCTTCAGGTAATGAGTCTCGATACGATGTTAGGCGATTGGCTGAGCTGCGCCTAGTCTCCGCCAGGGGCGATCGCCACGCTCACCAACGCGATGCTCATACCGGCGTCGCGTCTTGGTCATTCCTTGCCACTGCCTAGGGTGGAGCCTACTATCTTTTGGCCACCGCACCGCAGGGGCATCGATCAGCGTTGGCGCAGGTCCGTCCATCAAGGGGGAAAGCCATGTCCTCTCCGGCTTCGCATCGCGTCTGGCACGTCATCTATTCACGGTGTGTGCCCGCCCTTAGCGCGCTGACGCTTAGCACTCTCGTCGCGGCTGCGCAAGCCGCGCAGAGCGTTGCCGCGCAACCAGAGGTCGCGGCCGCGTCACCGGCGGCAGCGCTCGCCTATCTCGGCACCGTCGGCGGCGGGCTCAACAACACTGCCAGTGGAGTCGCCGCCACCGTCGGCGGGGGGTTCGGCAACACGGCCAGCGGCTACTTCGCCACCGTCGGCGGAGGGTTTGGCAACATTGCGGCCGGTACTGGCAGCTTTGTCGCAGGCTCAAATGCGCTGAACGAAACGCCGGCTCACGTCGGGGTATTTCTGTTCGCAGATAGTTCGGGCTACGCATTTCATTCGGCGGCGGCCAACGAATTCGCAGCGCGTGCGACCGGCGGAGTGCGCTTTGTGCTTGGCATTGACGGATCAGGCACTCCCACCTGGTCATGCGCCGCGAGCAGCGGCAATAGTTGGGCGTGTTCAAGCGACCGCAATCTGAAAGAAAACTTCCAGCCAGTCGATGTTGCGGGCGTTCTTCAGCGCGTGGCGGGGCTTCCGCTTTATCTCTGGAACGCGAAGGGCACGGACCCGAACGTTAAACACTTGGGGCCGACCGCGCAGGACTTCATGGCGGCCTTCGCGCTAGGAAACAGCGACAAGATGATTGGAATGCAGGATGCCGATGGGGTAGCGTTGGCAGCGATCCAGGGGCTCAATCAACGGCTCGAAGAACAGCGGCAGAGCCTTGACGAGCAACAGCAGCGCATTGCCGAACTCGAGGATAGTGTCTCGCAATTGGAAACCCTGCGTAGCGAGATCGCGGTTCTCAGACAGGCACTGACCGCGCTACAGAAAGGTAGGATGATGCCGGTAGCGCGGCGTTGAGCATCGCGATAGCGAAGTCGACGTCAGGTAGCAACCAATTCGCCATGCACAGGTAGCTCGTCTAGAAACGTTTTGCCGGCCGGTGTCAACTTTGCTTTCTCTTTGGGGCAGGGTACCGATATGTCTCTCGCTTCATTTGTGCAGGCTCATGCCGCCCACGCCGATTGGCGTGTGGCCCTGGCCCAGTGCCAGAGGCAACTTCAAACCCAGATCGCCGCGCGTGCCGCGCAGCAGGGTGATTCTGCCCCGTTCACGCTGGGCTGGTGTTATCTGAGCGATTATTACGCGCCGGCGGCCGAGGCGATCCTCGATGAGCTGCGGCGGCGCTTCCCCGGCGTGGCTTGGGTCGGCACGGTCGGTGTCGGCGTGGCCGCCAGCGGCGTCGAATACATCGACGAGCCGGCCTTGGTGCTGATGGTCGCGTCGCTGCCGCGCGAATCGTTCCGACTGTTCTCGGGCCTGCGGCCGCTACCTGCGGCATCGTCCGGGTTCATGGCCCATACCGCGCTGGTCCATGCCGAAGGTAGCACGCCCGACTTGCAGGAGTTGATCCACGAGCTGAGCGCGCGCACGGCCACGGGTTATCTGTTCGGCGGGCTGTCGTCGGCGCGCAACCGTATGGTACATATGGCGGATGGCGTATTCACCGGCGGTTTGTCCGGGGTGGCTTTCGGCCCGGAAGTCGGCCTGATCTCGCGCGTGACCCAGGGCTGCCAGCCGATCGGACCGTCGCGCAATATAACCAAAGCCGAGCGCAATTTCGTGGTCAGCCTGGACGGCAAGCCCGCGCTCGATTGCGTGTTGCAAGATCTGGAGCTTGACCGGGACCTGCCGGATGACGAGTTGTCGCAGGCGCTGTCCACCACGCTGGTGGGCTTGATTACCGCAGCCGAGGACGTGCCGACTCGGCCTGGACAGTTCGGCGCGGATACCATCGTGCGGCACCTGGTGGGCGTGGACCGGCAGCACCAGGTCCTGGCGATCGCCGAGCAGATCGAGCCCGGCATGCGCCTAGCTTTTTGCACGCGCAACGCGGAAGCCGCACAGCTCGATCTGGTGCGCATCGCGACGGAAATCCGCGCCGAACTGGAGAGTGGCGCGGCACGGCACATGGCGGGCGCGGTATATGTCAGTTGCTCGGGACGCGGCGGCCCGCACTTCGGCGCGCGGCATGCCGAGTTACAGCTGGTGCGGAATGCCCTGGGCGACGCGCCGCTGGTCGGCTTCTTCGCCGCTGGCGAGATCGCAAGGCATCACCTCTATGGCTACACCGGGGTATTGACGGTGTTTACTACACCCGCCTGAGTAGTGGGGGCGCAGTTTCAACGACTGGATCATGTATCCCGCAGTGCTGGGACCTGCGGTTTAACAGTCCGCCCACGAGAAGCGTTATTTCACTACACCATCCACTGCTTATGGTGTCCGCGCACCTTCATCAATGCAGTCAAATGCAATGCAACACGGGGACACGCAAAACAGCGTCGCTACGTATTCGTATACAGCTAAGAGCGGCACCGCCAGTGAGTTTTCGCACGGCGATCGACCGCCCCTGTCCACTAATGCGCGCGGCACATGTAACACGCTACCGGGAAGCAATATGACCTGCTTGACTTCGGAATCCGACGCGCGGATTCTGGTGGCAAGGTGACCTGCGGCGATTCGCACCGCGCCCTCGGACGGATTTTCGTATCCCATTTGCGATTTGGACGGAGGCACCATGGCAAGAATCGTAAAAAGAACGCGGGGCGGCCCATACCCAGTGACCATAGGCGGTGAAACGAAATACATTTGCGGCTGCGGGCTATCGAACACCCAACCTTTTTGCAATGGCACCCACAAGATTACGCGCCAGGAAGAACCCGACAAGCTCTATCGGTACGACGAGCAAGGCAACCGCTTCGAAACCACTGACAGTTTCCAGGGTATTCGCTGTCCACAAGAGTGAAACCAGAAGCCACGACGTGGGCAGTGTTTTGTCGGCGTACCGGTTGGAAACGACTTACGCAAACGTGGTTATTGCTATTGTGGTTTTAACGATGCGGAAAGCGGCTCGGGGCTTCTATCGCACGCGGGTGCACGCCAGGCTCAAGCGCAGCGACGAGCTGCTGCCAGGCGCGCAGTGGCTGGAGCGGGCCGTGCCGCCACATCCCCGATCGCTCTGGGCACGTGGTACGCGACGGCGGTTGCTATTCAAGCTAAGCCGCGTGCCGGTGGGGTACGATGGCGCCACAATCCGAGTCGCAGCTTCCGCCATAGCTGGCGAACGCGCGCGATGGGCGCAGTAAGATGCCATTTTTGAGGGGCGTGAAAATGCCAAGAATGGTGAAGTGCATCAAACTCGGGCGGGAAGCCGAAGGCCTGGATTTCCCCACCTATCCCGGGGAACTCGGAAAGAAAATATTCGACAACGTATCGAAAGAAGCCTGGGCGCAATGGCTGGAGCACCAAAAAATGCTGGTGAACGAGAATCGCCTCAGTCTGGCCGATGCCAAAGCGCGCAAATACCTGGCGGAGCAGATGGACAAACATTTCTTCGGCGGCGGCGCCGAGGTGGCGGCGGGATACGTGCCTCCACCCAGCAAATGATCGGGACTACGGCCAGTCCAACCGTCGGCAACGCGTTGGTGAACAGAGTGCGTCTACCTGGTCAGGGGTTCATCCGTTTTTAACCAAGCGCAAGAAGCAGCGCTATTGTTCCGAAATCGCCTCTTGCACCTTGTATTCCGGTTGAATGTCGAACAGCAGTGTGGCGTGCGCCAACCTCAGCGCCATCTCGGCTTCGGCAGGGTTCGCGCATAGCGAGAAGATGAACCCGAGGTAACTCGCTCCGTCCGGGGGCGGAGCGATGATTTGACCGGCCTGCGCCGTGATCCTGATGCCGGTGATGCCAGGCATCTCCAACGCGCTTTCCAGGTTACGTACGCCTCGGTAGATACCGCGCCGGGGGATGGGAATCATCATCACGCCGGCACCTTCCCGGGATGAACTCAACGCCACGGGTTCATTCAGCGCGTGGCGCAGGATCAGTTCCTCAAGGGTGATGCCCAGTACGTGGTTGAGGGCGGTGCCGCACAGGCCCCCGATCGAGCGGGCCGCCACTTCCAGCAGCCACACGCCTTCGGCGTTGACTCGCATTTCGGCGTGTACCGGCCCGGTGACCAGTCCGGCCAGTCTGCATGCGCGCTGAACCGCGTGACGTATTTCCTCCTGGGTCTGGTTGGGCAGGCGGGAAGGCGTGACG
>DASYUW010000170.1:0-2543 GCA_036000845.1 Burkholderiales bacterium | reverse complement strand
GTAACAGGGTTTCTCCAGCAGGTCGGTATCGTCCACCGGCGCCAGCGATCCGTCGCCGGCGCGCTTCAGCAGCATGAACTCGGGTTCGATGCCGGTATAAAGGGTCAGGCCGCGCTTCGCCAGCGCATCGAGCTGGCGCTTGAGCACCACGCGCGAACAGTACTGATACGGCTTGCCATTCACGTGCCCGTAGCAGGCCAGCCGCGCGAATCCGGGCATCCATGGAATCAGCGATAGCGTGGACAGGTCGCCGACCGCCATGTAGTCCGGTCCGTGCGGTCCCATGCCGAAACCCCAGAGCGCGAAACCGGCGAAGCCTGCCCCTTCGTCGAGCACCATGTCGAGGTGGTCCACCGGTACTGCCTTGGCCTTTGCTGCGCCGTGAATGTCCACGAACTGCGCCAGGAGGTACTTGACGTGGTGATCCTTCAGGAATTTCCTTGCTGCTTGTGGCGACATATTTGCGATCTCCCTTGTTTACGACTTCGTCACTCCAGCTAGCCCGCCTGCGACAGCAGGCCCCCCGTGCGAATCGGTCCTCCACCCAGCTCTGTGGCGATTCCGGCCAGGGCTTCCCAGAGATACGGCGCATAAGTGGGATCGCACCAAATGCGGAAACCCGGAAGGTTCTGGTGATCCTGCCGGATGACCAGCACCGCCACTCCGACCATCATCGTCATGACCACGGTTCGACTTGCTGAACCCAGTTCCTGGAAATTCACGTTGCAGGTCTGGACCAGCAGCTCGTTGACGCGCCTGCCGACCAGCGCGATGCCGGCGTCCTGGCGAATAACCGGATACACCCCCGCGTTTTCCGTACCGAGCGCATCCCGCACCCGGCTTGCCGTATCACCGGCCGCGCCATCCTCGAGAAAGAACTCGGTGCGGCCCAGCCGGGCGATCACCCCGCCGCCTGGCAGTCCAGTCCACGCGTTCGCCTGTGCGGGCACGGCGATGCTCAGGCTCTCCAGCCACCGCGCCGCTTCCAGCCCCTTGATGCCCGCTTTGTCCAGGCAGCTCAGATCGGCGACGCCGACAGATTCGCGCGCCGCAGTTTCATCCCCGGCAAGACCGGCAGCCATGCGCATGCCGCGCACCACGTCCCACTTCGGATTCAATGCCGCGACCTGATCGTGCAATGGGCTGATTCGAGTTACGTTCATTATCAGGCCGCGAATTTCTGACGTTCTCCGGCAGGATCGTAGAAGGGCGTTTGCGCGACCCGCGCCGGCACCATCGTTCCGCCGTCCGCGCGAATGAAGAAGCCACCGCCGCCTGCGACGATTTCCGGCGACACGAATGCCAGGCCGACGTACTTCTCCAGTGCCGGACTCCAGGCGATGCTGGTTACCCGACCGGCAATTTTTCCGTCCCGAATGACCAGATGGCATTCCTTTGGCATCGCGCCTTGCGTTGTCGAATCCAGCGTGAATCCGACCAGCCTTGCTTTGGTGTTCTTGCGTTGCACGATCTTCAGGCTGCGCTGACCGACGAAATAGGGTTTATCCATCTTCACTGCCCAGTCGACTGCCGCCTCGACCGGCGTGGTCAGGCCGTCGGAGTCCTGGCCGATGATGATGTGTCCCTTTTCCAACCGCAGCAGCCGTTGCGCTTCCACGCCGAACGGGCGGATGCCGTGCGCGCTGCCGGCTTCCATCAGCGCATCCCATAACGCGCAGGCGCGATCGGCAGGCACGTGGATCTCGTACCCGAGTTCGCCGACGAAGCCCACCCGCAGCAACCGTGCCGGCACTCCGGCGATCTCGCCTTCGCGCACGCCAAGGTAGGGAAACGCCTCAGCGGAGAGATCCAGGTTGGTGAGCCCGACGAGCGGATCGCGGGAGCGCGGCCCGGCGAGATTGACCGCCGCATACGCGCCGGTGGCGTTGACGATGCCGACCTCCATGCCCCACATGGTGTTCAGCCGCGTCATCTCGCGATAGACGTTCGCGGCGCCGGTCGTGGTGGTGGTGAAGTAAAAACGCTGCTCACCCAGGCGCGCCACCACGCCGTCGTCGCTGATCACGCCGGCCTCGTCGAGCATCAGCGCATAGCGGGTCATGCCGACTTTCATGTTGGCGAAGCGCCCGGTATAGATGCGCTCGAGAAATGCAGCCGCGTCCGGTCCAGATATTTCCATCTTGCCCAGCGTGCCGACGTCGATGATGCCCACCCCGTTGCGGACCGCGGCCGCTTCCTCGCGCACCGCCTCGATCCGGGTCTTGCCGCGCGCGGTGTAGAACTCAGGTCGGAGCCATACGCCCGCCTGCATGAAGACCGCCCCGGCGCGCTCGTGCCGCGAATGCAACGGGGTCAGGCGGTAGGGGGCGAAGCCGCGTCCAGCTAGGTGCGACATCGGCACCGGGTGAAAGAACGGCCGCGACGTGGTCGTGCCGACTTCACCGGGCGTCGTTCCCAGCAGCTTCGCCAGGACGCGGATCGCATTCATGTTCGAATGTTTGCCCTGGCTCGGTCCCATGCCGATCGTGGCGTAGCGCTTCAGCAACTCGATGTTGTCGAAGCCCTCCTGCACCGCGTTGGCA
>DASYUW010000169.1:0-21053 GCA_036000845.1 Burkholderiales bacterium | reverse complement strand
GCCATTGGCGAGTCGGCCTATCCTGTTACCGCGGAATTCGTTGAACCAGACCACGCCGTTGTCGTCCACTGCGACGTCGCCCGGCGAACTGCTGCGTGTCGGAATGTCGAAGGAGCTCATCTTCCCGTCGGGGGTGATGCGCAACAACTGATTGGCGCTTTGCAGCGTTGCCCACACACTGCCGTCCGGCGCGGCGGCCACACCCAGCGGCCCGCCCCGGATCGAATCGATAATGTGGCGCTCGAGCTTGCCGTCCTTGATGCGGCTGATGCTGTAAGCGGTGGCTTCCGCAAACCATACCGAGCCGTCGCGCGCGACCGCCACTTTCCCCAGGCGGACGACCGGAGTCTCCAACTGGATCGAAGTGATCTTTCCGTCCGGGGCGACACGCGACACCTGCCGCGATTCGGAATCGGTGATCCACGCGGAGCCGTCGGCCGCAACCGCGATTCCGATCGGCTCGACGTTCACTCTCGCTTTCGGCAACCGCTCCACCTTGCCATCGCGTATGCGACCGATGGCAGCCGCGAAGTCGATCGTGAACCAAACCGTGCCGTCGGGTGCGACGGCAAGAGCGGTCGGAGTGTCCTTGGGTTCGAGCATCCTGTACTCGACGACTTCGATTGCGGGCGGGGTGGCGAGGCGCCACAGCGCCAGCGCCGTAATCAACGCCAGCGCAAGCACCGCTGCGTACCACCACGTGCGGGATTTCTTCTGATCAGCGAAAGTCACGGAATCCATTTGCCTGAATTATGCAGCGGAGTCTTGGAGCCGCCGTTGCGCGCGGCCAGCCGGCGGGCGAACAGAACGCCCGCAAGGCCGAGCAGAAGCAGGAACGCGAACCCGCCAGCGAGGCTGAAGACGTCGACCCTGCCCAAAAGATTGCCGCCCTCCACCGCGATGCGCCAGATCTCGCTGTAAGGCATCAGGGCGTAGCCGGCGTAGAGCGTGTCGGCGTGAGTAGGATCGCGCACCAGCGGACGAGCCTCGAGATGCACCGGCAGGTTGCCCTCGAGCAGCCCCCAGGTCTCCCCACCATCGACGCTGCGAAACATTCCGCGGTGAGTGGTCAGGACCAGCTTCGTCGCACTCGCGTCCGCCGCGATCGCGCGCACGCTGGTTCCCGGCTCAGGCAAGGCCTGGCCGACGGCCTTCCAGCGCACGCCGCCATCGTCGCTGCGATAAACCCGGTCGGCCGCGGCAGCCCACAGCCGGCCGGTCGCGGCGTGGTCTATGCTCAGCGCCTCGACGCCGGCGGGAAGCCCCGCGTTGCGCTCCTGCCAACCCTGTCCCCGGTCACTGCTCATCAGCACACGCCCGTCGGCGATCGCATAAAGTATTTCCGGCGGCTGCACCATCGCGGCGAGAAGGGAAAATTCGGGTTGATCGGGCAACCCGTGCTCGACTTTGCTCCAGCTGCGGCCGCGGTCCTCGCTGCGGTAGAGGTCGCGGCGGCCGGCGAGATAAACGCGTTCCGGCGTCGCGCCGGACACGATCGCCCGCGAGGGTGCCGCCTCGGCCGGCGCGACTACCTGCTGCCACTCGCCGGCCTCGAAGCGGAACACGCCGGCGGGAGTGGAACACAGCGCCGTCTTCCCGTCCGCGAGGAAAGCCACCGCGAACACTGCACCGAAAAGTTTGTTCGGCGCTTCCTGCTTCCAGTCGCGGCCGCCGTTTCTGGTAACCAGCAGGTTCGTGTCGGTGCCCAGCAGCAAGTGGTTGGGGTCGGCGGGATTGACCGCCAGCGAGACAGCGCCGCCAAGGAAAAGACCGACGTCAGCGTTGAGCCAGACGCCACCGAAATCGCGAGTCCGGAACAAGCCGCCATAGGCACTAGGATCGTGCGCCTCGGCCGCGGCACCGGCCACCGACAGTGCAAACACGGACACCTTCAGAATGCGAAGAAACACCACGGGATTCCGATGCTCAAAAAAAGCGAGGAGCCGGATTCCCGACTCCTCGCACTGGACTTGCTGATTCAGACGAATCTAAACGACTTCCTCTTATTTCAGCGCTTCTTGGAGCTTTCGCCCGGAGCCAGCGAGATTTCCGCCATGCGCGCACCATTCGCTCCGACCCAATTGTTCTTCATGATCGGATACTCGGCGGTATACGAAGTGGGTTCGTGCGCGGCGATGCAGTTGTTCGGATCGCTGCGTCCGGTCAGCTTGTAGCACTTCTCGTAGGCGAGGAACTGTTGCGCCGTGTCCGCGCTGCTCTGCGGGTTGGCCATCATCCAGTCGCGAATGCCCTGCCAGGACGAATACACGTCGCTGCCGAACACCAGCGTACCGACGGAGGTACCCGTATTTACTGCCAGGAGCTGCGATCCTGCGGTGTGGGCATTGTGCGCGGGATGGATCCTGATGCCGGGCAGAACGTCCATTTCGCCGTCGACGATTACCGCCTTGCCGGCCAGAACCTTGCCGTAGATTTCGTCGAGGGTCTTGGGCGGATAGCCGCAGGCCGGAGTCCGTGCGCAGCCGCCGGGAGATACGTTGCTGGCGCTGATGCGCGGATGCGGATAGTTGATCGCCCACTGGATGCCCTCCAGTTCCTTCTTCTGGATGTAAAGCACCGCATTCGGGAAATCGCTCAGCCCGCCTGCGTGGTCCCAATGTCCATGACCCACCACGATCTTGGTAACCTGATCCGCCGAGATACCGAGTTGCTTCAGGGTCTCGGGCAGAGGATGCCAATGGTCAGAGCCGGTCATCTTCAGATAATCCTGCTGCTTCCAGCCGGCATCGGCCAGGATGACTTCCAGCTTGCCGTTCACCATGCCCTTGATCACACCGACGTTGACCGGCAGGTCCACGGTGTTGATGTTGTTGAACTTGCTGGTGCTGCCGGGAACAAAGACGCGGTCGGGCATGAACGCACCGTAGGGCACCCCCATGAAACGACTGCTTTCGACTACCCATGCCGAGTAAGACTGCGCCTGCGCTACCGGCGCGGCCAGCGTCGCCACGGCGGCAAGCCCCGCGACAACGAATGCTCGTTTCAGACTGTTCTTCATCTTCTCCCCCTCCTTGACGTTGAGTTGCAAACTACAACCTTTGGTCTTCCAATCTGTCCGCACCCGTCGTTGCCGACGCCGGCACGGACTATCAGCTAATTCGGCTTGTACTCTCCCGGCCAGAGCACATCGCTCAACTTGAGAATGGCGAGTGATGCTCGCTCGCTGCGCTGCTGCGCCAGGACAAGATGTTCATCCTTTCCATCTTCGGCAATCCTGACCATTTCCCGGGTCGCCGACGTGTAAAGACCCAGTGCCTCCTTGTAACGATCATGCGCATCCTGCAGCGAGGCCGGAGGCTGGATCTTGTTCACGCGCTTGGTTGCGCCCAGAAACGTCTGTGTCAGCGGCTGCACCTTGGATTTAAGTTTCCCGGCGTCGCGATTCTCGGTCTTGTAGTTGAGCCCAGCGAAAATCATGCGTACCGCCGCGAGTTTCACTTCGCTGTGAATCGGCCACATTGCCGCGGCGTAGGCTTCCTCCTCTACCGTAAGCGCCGGCGCGTCATACCCGCTCAATGCAATACCGCCAGTGAATGCTGCGGCGGCAGATGGGGGTTTGTTCGCGGCAAGTTCGCGCTGGACGGCTACCACGACGACTGCAATCAGAACAGCAACGATTGCCGCGACCAGCAGCATTTTCCATTGCGGCAGTTTCGCCGCGGTACCGCTCTCCTGCCCCATCCTGTTCCGCTGCCTAATTTTTCTGGTGAACCGAATTTAATCCGCCGTCAGCATGAGGTCAATGCTGCGCCGCAGTAACTAGTTCTTAATTTTCAAGTACTGATTCTTAAGCTTCAGTTTGAAATATTCAGCGACGGAATTCTCACTGCGGTGACCATTTCGGGTTGTCCGTAAACAGGCCATCCACGTAGCCGATGTAGTAGATCAGGAATAACCCGAAACCGAGCGAGAGCAGCCCGGAAGCCACGCGCAGATAGGCGTTGAAGCGCGGAAAGCGCTCAATCGAATAGGAAAACGGCGCGGCGATTGCCACGGTGATCAGCATCATGCCGGCGATGGTGCCGACGCCGAACAGGAACAGGTACACCATGCCCCAAAACGGATCCTTGATCGCGGTGAGCACCAGCAGCGCCACCGCCGCCGAACCGGCCAGTCCGTGCACGACGCCCACCACCAGCGGGCGCACCATCTGATAGAGCCCGATTCCGCCGAGTTTGCGGTCCAGCCAGGCCTGCGGTGTCCGGTCTTCGGGGTGCCCGTGATTCGCCTCGCCGTGGCCATGGGTATGGGTATGCGCATAGTCGCCATGGGCATGGGTATGGGCATGAAGCGAGCCCGAACCCGGCGCCACGTTGTCGCGGATCCATTGGTTGAGGCCGGTCAGGTTGAGGAAGCCGAGCACGACCAGCATCACCCCTACGGCGAACTCCATCGCCAGCCCGGTGCGGGGTGGAATGACGATGGAGAAAAGAATGATCGCCCCGCCTACGATCGCCACCGTCAGCGTGTGGCCCACTCCCCACAGTGCGCCGATTAATGCCGCGCCGCGTAACGAACGCTGGCGGCTGACGATCGTCGAAATTGCGATGACATGGTCGGCATCGGTGGCGTGACGCATACCGAGAAAGAAGCCGACCGCAAGAAGGGAGAGCGTGGTGATCAAGACCCGAACACAGCCTGATTGATTTGGTTTTGTGGGGCGTGAAGCTACTCCCGGCACACTCGCGCGTCAAGCGACGTCATGAAAATCATGAAATGCTGCTGCGGGTTTTGCGCGGGCTCCGCATTGCGGTCCGGGTAGAGGATAATTACAGGCCTCGCGGTCGCCGGCCGATGCCGGACCGCAGGACCATGTGTCAGGGAGACACCATGACGAGATGCTCAGCCGCGCGCGGCCTCGCCGCGCTACTGTTGTCGAGCTTCGCTGTGAACGCCGCCGATTGGACCGGCGACCTCACGCCGATCGGAGCGCAGGACTGGAATGCCGCGCGTGCCGCGCATCTGCTGGAGCGCGCCGGCTTCGGCGGCACACCGGAAGAGATCGCGCTGTACGCCGCAATGACGCCACAGGCCGCAGTCCGGCTGCTGGTCCACCACAAGACCATCCCGAATGATCTGCCGGCCTTCGGCCACTCCGGCGCTCACGACCCCGGGCTCGAACCCTTTCCGCCTTCGCGTCCGGCCGCAACCGATCTTGCCAAGAAGACCGGCGAATCCCTCGGCGTTAAAGTCAAGCCCGCGGGCAACCGGCGCCTGCAGCCGGTTGCCGACCGGTTTTTCTACTGGCTGCGCGCCAGCCGGCTTGAGACGCATCGCCTCGCCTACTGGTGGGCGAATCGTATGCTCGCCACCCAACGCCCGCTGGAAGAAAAGATGGCGTTGTTCTGGCACGGTCACTTCGCGACCAGCGAAGAGAAGGTGCGCGATTATCGCAAGATGCTCAAGCAGCTCGAGCTGTTCCAGAACAAGGGCACCGGCGGCTTTCGCGAGCTGCTGATCGGCGTGGCGCAGGACCCGGCCATGCTCGCCTTCCTCGACGCCGCGGTGAACGTGAAGGGCGCGCCGAACGAGAACTTCGCGCGCGAGATCATGGAGCTGTTCACCATGGGGGTCGGCAACTACACCGAAACCGACATCCGCGAAGCTGCCCGCGCCTTTACCGGATGGAATTTCGTCGATCTGAACTTTGTCATCGCGCCTGACAAGCACGACGGCGCGACGAAGACGGTGCTCGGCCGCAGCGGCAACTTCGACGGCGTGGCGGTAATAGACGTCATTCTCGCCCAGCCGGTGACCGCCGAGTACATCGGCGGCAAGATTTACCGCTATTTCGTGCGCGAGGAGATATCTGCGGAGCTGCGCATGAAGCTGGGCGCAAAGCTGCGCGACTCGAACTACCAGGTCGCGCCGCTGCTGGAGACGATTTTTCTTTCCCGCGATTTCTACAGTCCGGCGTCGGTGGGCACCCGTATCAAGCCGCCGGTCGAACTGGTGGTATCGACCTACAGGAAAATGGGACTGAAAGAAATCCCCGGGGTACCGGACTTCAATGAAGTGACGGAAATGCTCGGCCAGAAGCTGTTCTACCCGCCCACGGTGGCCGGCTGGGCGCACGGTAGAAGCTGGATCACCCCGGGCCTGCTGCTGGCGCGCGGCAACTTCGTGTACGACACGGTGTTTCCCGACATCAACTTCCTCCCGCCCGATCGCTACCCGGGTAACGACTATCAGATAGCCGCCGTGAGCGAGAAGCTGGCGATGGGTTTCGACGTGACGACCGCGACCAAGCCCGACGCCAAGGAGGTGACGTCGATGTCGATGCAGATGGCCGATCGCGACGAGGATTTCAACACCCGGCTGGCGAGCTATCGCGGCTGGCAGATGGCGATCCAGAAAGTGAAGCCGATCCCGAGGGCGACTGCACAACTCGATCTTGCCGGCATGGTCCGCGCGGCCGGCTGCCGCAGCGCTCAACAGGCAGTGGACGTGCTGCTGGCACGCTTCCTTTCGGTGCCGGTGGATGCCGCCACGCGCGCGCGGATCGGGAAATTCCTCGAAAGCGAACTCGGTACCGGCGACCTGGTCGCGGCCGGCACTTTCCTGGAGGAACCGTTGCGATCGACGTTGCACCTGATTCTGTCGTTGCCGGAGTATCAACTGGGATAAACCACCACCTCTCCCAGGCCTCTCCTCTCCACTTGTGGAGAGGAAGGAAAGGTCAAGATGCGGAGAGGGAAACGAGAAACCCGATGAAAACAACTCATGCTCTGATGAAACCCTGGACAAGACGCGATGTGCTGCGTGCATGCTTGTGCGGCGCAGGGGTTGGCGCGTTGAATGGCATGCCGCTGGTGTTCTCACGCGCGCTCGCCGCGGACGCCTCCACCTCGAATCGGATCCTCGTAGTCCTCGAGCTGTCCGGCGGCAACGACGGCCTCAATACGCTGGTGCCCTACGGCGACGACGCCTACTACCGCCATCGCCCCCGAATCGGCATCCGTCCGGAAAAACTGCGCAGGATCGACGGGCGCTTTGGTTTCAATACGGGAATGGCCGGCTTCGAGGGCCTGTACAAGGACGGCAGGATGGCGGTGGTGCACGGTTGCGGTTACGCGCAGCCGTCGTTCTCGCACTTCACATCGATGGCTTACTGGCACACCGGCGCGCCTAACAGCGGAGAGGAAACCGGCTGGGTCGGCCGGCTCGCCGATGCCATCGACCCGCAGCCCACCCCGAATTTCATCGTCAACATCGACGAAGCGCAGTCTCTGGCGGTGAGCGCGCGCAACCACGTTCCGGTGGTGTTCGACGATCCGGAGCGCTTCGGCCGCAAGGGCCTGTACCAGACCCGGCCACTGCTGGACCAGGTTTCCGACGCGGCGCATGACGCGAACCCCTCGCGCCGTTACCTGCTCGACGTGGCGAAAAGCGCGCGCGAGGCCTCGCAGCTGGTGCGCGACGCGTGGGCGAAGTACAAGACGCCGGTGGATTACGGCATCGTCCCGGTCGATCTGCCGAAGATCGCGTCGCTGATCGCCGCCGGCATGCCGACGCGTTTGTACTACACCTCGTATCGCCACAACGCCTTCGACACCCACGTGCAGCAGCCAGACCTGCATCAGCGGCTGCTGACCTACGTATCCGACGCGGTGGCCGGATTCATGAAGGACATGCAGCGCATCGGCCGCGCCGACGACGTATCGATGCTGGTATTTTCCGAGTTCGGACGGCGGGTGCCCGAGAACACCAGCCTCGGCACTGATCATGGCACCGCAAATCACATGTACCTGATCGGTAAACCGGTGAAAGGCGGCCACTATGGCACGCCTCCGAAGCTCGACGCTCTCGACGAAGGCGACAATCTGGTGTTCACCACCGATTTCCGCCGCGTCTACGCCAGCATCATCGACGGCTGGCTGGGCTACCGCGACACGCGCAAGTTGCTCTCCGGAAACTTTGCAACTTTCCCCATCTTCGGCTAGCGTCCTGTTCCGCTGATTCGTGGGATAACTCGCGAACCTTGCAAGCTAGTCCCAGAATCTATTTGGCGGCAATCCTTCAACGATCAGAAAACCCGCGAAATCGGTGTCAGGCAAGGCGCGAGTCCTTGACAGTGGCGGGCCCCACGGCGAGGACTCGTAACACCGCATGGCGCCGATTCTCGTCGGGTTTTCAGCCGCGAATTAGCGGAACAGGACACTAGGCCGGCGGCGCGGGCAGCCGGTTCGCGCCGTTTTCGGGTTTAATATAACCGTGGCAGGTTCTGATCCGGTTGCGCACGTTGCGCTCCGACAGAATTTCCCCGAACAAGCCCAGCCTGATCGCGGCACACCATCCCGGAACGCGTCGGCCTCGCAGTCAACGTGCCCCGGCCGGGCCGGCATGCACCTTGCCTAACCTCCGACACCCGGCGACCAATCGCCGCATGCGAATGAATAAAATGGACATCCGCAATAAGACTTACGGCGACGTGCTGGTGCTCTCACCTCAGGGCAGGATCGACCACGCCAACAGTGAAGAATTCCGCCGGGCGCTCAATCCGCTGATCCAACGCTGCAGCGTCAACGGCGAGCGCCTGGTGCTGGATCTCGCCGGCGTGGACTACGTCAGCAGCGCGGGACTGCGTTGTTTCATGCTGGCGGAAAAGCAGGCCAAATCCCAGGGCGGCACCATCGTGGTTGCGGCGATGCAGCCCGTGGTGAACGAGATCTTCGCGATCAGCCGGTTTACCCTCGTATTCGAAACTTTCGCCACGGTGCGCGACGCCCTGGCGAAGGTCTCGCCCGCCGCGCTAAAGGCCTTCGACGCCGCCTAGTGACCATGCGGGTACGCTTCTGGGGGACGCGCGGCTCGATCCCGGTCGCGCTGACTTCCGCCGACATCCGGCACAAAATCGAGCAGGCGCTCACCCTGGCGATTGCCAGAGGCGTGGACTCACCAGAGAAGCTGCAGAATTTCATCGAGCACGATCTGGGTTTCAGCATATCCCGCACCTACGGCGGGCATTCGCCGTGCGTGGAGCTCGAAACCGGACGCGCCGAATACCTGGTCTGCGACATGGGCAGCGGCGCGCGCGCGTTCGGCAACAGCATCATGTCGCGGCGGGATGGAGGGCCGCCTCCGGTCATCAACGTGATCATGTCCCACGTGCACTGGGACCACATTATGGGTTTTCCCTTTTTCGCACCCGCCTATGTTCCGGGGGCACGCATCCGCATCCACGGCTGCCACGACGTGCTCGAGCAGGCGTTTCGGCTGCAGCAGTCGGCGCCCTGCGTCCCGGTGGATTTTTCGCGGCTCGCAGCCGATGTCGAATTCGTGCAACTCAAGGCCGGCACCACTTACGACATCGCCGGCTTCGAGGTCACGCCGAAGCTGCAGCGGCACACCGGCGACTCGTACGGCTACCGCTTCGAGCGCGACGGAAAAATCGCGGTGTACTCGACCGATTCCGAGCACAAGCTCGAAGACTCGGCCGAAACCCGTGGCTTCGTCGAGTTCTTCCGCAACGCCGACCTGGTGATCTTCGACGCCATGTATTCGCTGCTGGACGCGGTGTCGGTGAAGGAGGACTGGGGACACTCGAGCAACATCGTCGGCGTGGAGATGGCGCAGATGGCGAATGTCAAGCATCTGTGCATCTTCCATCACGAGCCTGCGTTCGACGACGAACGCATTGAATCGGTGCTCAACGAAACCATCCGCTACGAGAAACTGACCCGCACGGAGCAACCGTTGACGGTTACCGCGGCGTACGACGGCATGGAAATCGAATTGTGACGCAAGCTCCGCAGACCGGTGCACGCGGCGGGGAAACGCCGCCGGGCGGACAAAGCCGTTCCTGGAGCGAACGCGCCCTCACGCGTGTGCTGGTCGGCGGCCGCGGGCGGCCGCTGGGCGCCGTGGTACTGGTGCTCCTGCTGCTGATCCCGTTCGTGCCCGATCTGCGCGTATTAACCCAGCTTCGACTGGCGCTGTTCGACAGCTATCAGGCCATCGCGCCGCGAGTGCGCGCTTCCGCCCCGGCGGTTATCGTCGCCATCGACGAGGAAAGCCTCAAGGAACTCGGCCAGTGGCCGTGGCCGCGCACCCTGATGGCGGAGCTTATCGAAGCAATCGGAGAAACCGGTCCGGCCGCGATCGGCGTGGACGTGCTGATGCCGGAACCCGACCGCATGTCGCCCGTCAACCTGGCGGGGCTGATCGAGCGCATGGACGCCAGACTCGCCCGCCGTCTGGCACAGTTGCCAGACAATGACGCCGTCCTCGCGGATTCGTTGCGCCGCTATCCGGCGGCTATCGGAATCGCCGGCGTGGAACAGGCAGAAGCGGGCGTCGCGGCAACGGGCCGCACCGCGCCGTTTCGCATTCACGGCTCGGACCCCACACCGCACCTGCGGCAGTTTGCCGGAACACTGCGCAGCCTCCCGCAACTTGATGCCGCCGCGCGTGGACACGGGCTGCTGAGTGTGGACCCGCGCGGCGGAGTAGTGCGCCGCGTGCCGCTGGTCGCGTCGGTAGCCGGGGTACTGACTCCGGCACTGTCGTTGGAGCTGCTGCGCATAGCCAGCGACATCCCGGCATTCTCGATTACGGCGGACAACGATGGAATTCGAAGCATCGGCGTCGGAGACACAGTGATTCCCGCCAACCCCGACGGCACGGTGTGGGTACACTTCAGCGCGCACGACGAGGCGCGTTTCGTGTCGGCGCTCGACGCAATCCGTGGCGACGTCGATCCCGAACTCATCCGCGGCAAGATTGCACTGGTCGGCGCAACCGGACTTGGATTGCTCGATTACCAGACCACGCCCCTGGGCGAGCGCATACCGGGAATCGAGATTCACGCGCAGATCTTGGAGAACATATATGAGGACAGCCTGCTGCGCCGGCCCCGCCATTTCGATCAGACGGAGCGCTTGCTGCTGCTCGGCTGCGGGCTGATCCTGATACTCGCAGTCCCGGCAGCAAAGCCGCGGATGGCCGCACTGATTTACGGGGCTGTCGTCGCCGGACTACTCGTGCTCGGCTTCGCCCTGTACTACTGGAAGCAATTGCTGTTTGACGTCGCCTGGCCAACAGCCGCGGCGACCGTGCTTTTCGGCGTCATGCTGACCGGGGCACTTGCCGAGGCCGACCGCCAGCGCCGTGCGCTCAGGCGCGCGCTGGAAGCCGAACGCGACGCGGCAGCCCGCGCTGCCGGCGAACTGGAAGCGGCACGACGCATCCAGATGGGGATGCTGCCGCCGCCATCGGCAGATTTCTACGGCGATCCGCGCTTTTCATTGCAGGCGCTGATCGAGACGGCGAAGTCCGTCGGCGGAGATCTCTACGATTTCTTCAAGCTCGACGCCGACCGGCTTTTCTTCATGGTCGGTGACGTGGCCGGCAAGGGACTGCCGGCGAGCATCTTCATGGCGGTGAGCAAGGCTCTGTACAAGAGTGCGGCCTTGCGCAGCCGCATGGAGGGCGGTGCGGTCATCAGCGAAGTGATGCGGGCCGCCAATGATGAGATTGCGCGCGACAATCCGGAGATGCTGTTTGTCACCGTATTCGCCGGCATCCTCGATCTGAAATCCGGCGAACTCAACTACTGTAATGCCGGGCACGACGCCCCTTACCTGTTGCACGCGCAACGCCGGGCGCCGATACACCTCGAGAGCGATTCGGGGCCGCCCTTGTGCGTCATCGAAGGCTACAAGTACCATGCCGAACGCTACCGGATGACGCCGGGCGAATCGCTTTGCCTTTATACCGACGGCGTAACCGAAGCCATGGATGCGGGCGGTGAGCTCTACGGTCGGCAGCGGCTGTTCTCGGTGCTTACAGCCGCGCTTGCGGCCAGCGATGCGGTGAAGCTGGTGAATGCGGTGCGCGATGACGTGCGCGAATTCGTCGGCGCCACCGAGCGCTCGGATGATCTCACCATCCTGGCGCTGCGCTGGAACGGCGGCAGCCTATGAGAAAAACCGGGACGACGAGGCGGGGAACGTGCGCAGGAACATCAGCGCACGATGATTTCGACGCGCCTGTTCATGGGCTCGGGAACGTCCGCGGCAGTGTGAACCACCGGCTCGCGCTTGCCGCGGCCGGCGATCTCGATGTACTTGCCGGGGATGCCGCGATGGGTCAGATCTTCGCGCACCCGCTGTGCGCGCTGCAGGGAGAGCTGGTCGTTGTACTGCATGGTCCCGACCGCGTCGGCGTGACCGATGACCGATATTTCCGGGTCCGGGCGCGCGGCGATTTCGGCAAAAATGCGCTCGACTTCATGCTCCGACTCTGGGGTAAGTTCGTCCTCGCCCTCGAGGAAATACAGCAGGAAGGTAACCGGACGCAGGGGCAATGCCCTCAGCGCGGCGCTGAATTCCTGCTTCGCAAGATCCGCATCGTAGGTAAGCGGTTGCACGCGTCCGGTGCCTTCGATGCGCGCCGCCGCATAGGGTTTGTCGAGGACGATGGCGCCGCTGCTCCCACTCCGGATCACCACGGCGCCGACGGATCCGTTGGCCTTGGGCAGCAGCACGACGAGGTCGTTGCTTGCCTTCGCCAGCCCGGGCCGCATGGGCTCGGGCCCGATCGGCTGGGGTGCGTCCGCCGGCCGCGACCCGGACGCGGAATCGCGGGACGTCGTGTGGCTGCACGCCCCAAGAACCACAGTAATCGCAAGAATTACCGGCGCATGAACAAAACGCATCGTTACTTGGTGGCCGATTCGTCAACCTTCACGACGAACTCGGTGCCGCGCACGCCCATGATTGCCGCGGGCGTTTTCACGCGCATGGCCTCAGGTGACTGCTTGACGATCTTGCCGGAGACGACCGCAAGCGTGCCTTTCTTAAGCGCGGTGTCGAACTCGCCCTTGTGGGTGGTGCTGTCGAACACGAAGCGCTCGATCACCAGTTCGCTGTTGGGACCCGCCGACAAAAGGCTGTTGTCCAGGAAGGTGATGCCCACCGAACCATCGGGGCCGGTCTTCACGGTATCGTGCGCCTGGATCGTGGCGCCGACCGGCGCGGGAAGGCGCTTGCCGTCGCGTTCAATCTGCACCTCGCCCTTCGACACTTTGACGCGTCCGGCTTCCGCAGCCAGCGCAGGTAATGCGACCACCGCGCATAGCAGCAGCAGAAAGCTGAACATCAGGAAATCTCTTTGTAAGATCAATACTTTGCCCATTTGTCTCCCCTTCGTGGGTAACTGGACCGGCAAAGGACGCCGGCGCACAGATTATCGAGCAAGAAGCATGCACATTCCCGCCATGACAACGGGTCCGGCCTTTGCTGGAAAGAGTAAATGCCCGTCCAATCCAGGAAAAGCGTGAAGCGCCTGAGCCGCACATTCCCCGCCCAATTAAGGGCTTTCGAGCAGGTGAAGACCCTGATCGATGAATTTGGCGAAGCGACCGGACTCGGCCGCGAGGATCGCCACAAACTGACGCTAATTGTCGAGGAACTGTTCACCAATACCGTGACCCACGGGTACCGCGGGGACAGCAATGCGCCTGTGCGGATTTCGCTCGAAGATACCGCCGCAGGGGTGCAACTGACCTACGAAGATTCCGCACCGCGGTACGATCCTTTGGCCGCGAGCCGGCGTACCGATATCGAATCCACCGTCAACGAGCGCCGCGTCGGCGGCCTCGGCGTGTTCCTGACCATCGACCTGACCAACGGTGCGGACTATCGTTTCGTCGAAGGCCGCAATCGCATTTCGCTCACCCTGGTGCCGAGCCGCGAGTAGCAGGCGCGGCATCATCCCCCAGCCGGCGCCACGCCAGCGGTGCACGACGCACCGAGATATCCAGCAGATATAGCAACAAAGCCAACACCGCCAGCCACGGCCACAGCGTTCGTGAAACGCGGCTGTGGTCGCCGTTGTGCGCAAACACTTCGGCGATGCTGGGCGCCAGCTTGCCCCCCGTCTCCTCGGCCAGCGCGCGCAGCAGTTCGAGATTCGGAGGCAATGCGCGGTATTCGTCCGGGTAAGCGTAAAAAATTCGCCGACTGCCTGCGCGGCCTGCTGCCTGCCGCGGCAGGCCCGGCGAATCGGCGAGTTCGAAGCGCACCGCCGCGCCGTTCGCCAGCGGCAGCCGCAACCGGTACGCGCCGGCTCCGCTGTGGCGCAGTTCCACCGTTGTCGCGTTGCCGTCTGGTCCGGTCACCCGCACCCGCGGCGCCAGGTCATCGCGGAAATGCCCGTCGGCGGTAAGCGCATTCAGGCTGATCACGGCTTCGCCGCCTTCACGCGATACGCGGAAATCGAGCTCTTCCCCGGAATCGCGGCGCATGGTTTCACGCGTGAGCTGCGCCCACAGCTTGCCGTAACCCGGCCAGTCGAGCCAGTGCACCGCCCAGCGGTTCTTCACGTCGGAAGTAAACACCACCACCTTGCCCAGCCCGTACTGCCAGCGCGCCAGCACCGGCGATCCGGATTGCGAGACCAGGAAGATTTCGGCGTTGTCGCGCGCGGTGGCGCTCACGTAGCCCTTCAGCGGCGGCGCCTGCTCGAAATCCACGCCGCGAAAAGCCTCCATGCGGCGCTTGACCACCGGCTTGAACGCATCCTCGAGCAGATTCGAGCGCACCGCGCGCTGCGTTTCCTCGACGAAAATCTGCGGGACCGCCTCGGCGCTGACGGTGGCATAGGCGCGCCCCCCGCCCCACTTGGCGATGTTGCTCATCAGTTCGCGATCGGCGCCTTCGCCGATCGCGACCGTGGAAACCACGATCTTTTCGTCGGCCATGCGCTTGACCAGTCCCTCGAAATCGGCCGGATGGGTATCGCCGTCGGACAGCAGGATCACGTGCCTGGCCTTGGCATCGGTTTTCTGCAGCAACCGGTAAACGATGCCGAGCGCCGGATAGATGTTGGTCTGGCCGCTTGCCTGGATGCGGGCGATCTGGTCCTCGGCCTTGCGCTTGGCGCGCACGTACTGCATCGGCACCGAAATGTGCGTCTGCGAGTCGAATGCCACCACCGCGAACTGGTGCTGCTCTTCCAACAGGTCGAGCACCGCGCGGGTGGCCTCCTTCGCCAGTTCCATCTTGCGCCCCCTCATGCTGTAGGAACGGTCGAGCACAATCACCAGCGCAAGGTCCTTGCGTTTTTCCTGGGCGCGGAATTGCACCGGCAGCACTTTCTCCACCGGCGTGCCGCTGTAGCCCTGCTCGCCGTAGACATTCTCGCCGGCTGCGAACAACAGTCCGCCGCCGGCATCGCGCACGTAGGACTCGATAGCCAGCATTTTCGCGGGCGCGATCGCCTTTGCCGGCGCATCGCTCAGGATCACCGCATCGTAGGACGCGAATGCGGCGGCAGATCCGGGAATGTCGGCGGGTGCCGCGACGTTTACTTCGATGCCTTCGCGCGCCAGCGCATCGCGCAGGTAACCGGCGGCTCCGGGCTGGCCCTCGACGTACAGCACCCGCGGCGCCCTGGCGACCCACGCGGACTGCTGCACCCGATTGTTGTCGGGAACGTGGTCGCCTTCGGCAATGAGTTCCGCCGCCAGCGTGTTGCTGCCGGCGCCGGACAGTTGAATCTCGAAAGAGACGCGGTTCAGTCCCGCCGTCAGGCGCACTGCGCGATTGCCGAGCACGCTTTTGCCGGTCCTGAGCACCACGCGCGCGCGCGCTTCGCCCGGCGAGTATGCGCGCACGGTCACCGTTACCGGTTCGCCTTGGCGCAGGCCCTGGGGCATTTCGATGCCCTCCAGCCAGGCGTCGCCGTCATCGCGCACTTTCGCCGGAATC
Organism: Burkholderiales bacterium; assembly: GCA_036000845.1. Lineage (GTDB taxonomy): Bacteria > Pseudomonadota > Gammaproteobacteria > Burkholderiales > JACQAP01 > JACQAP01. The sequence goes on along the minus strand of DASYUW010000169.1, from coordinate 5,319 downwards.
GGAAACACCCGGACGTTGGCTTCCTTGAGCCGCGCCAGCACGCGCCAGACATCACCTTCGGTCTGGTTGCCGTCGGTAAGCAGCACCATGCGCTTGACGCGATCGCGATCCAGGCCCAGCAGCGCCTCGTCGAGCGCGCGCTCGAGGTTGGTCGCCGCCTGGTCGATTGCGCCTTCACGCGGACTGCCTTCGGTGACCGCGAGATTTCGCACCTGTTCGGGCTTCTCCAGCAGCACCGGCCGATCGGCGAACGCGAGGTAACGCGCCTGCGCCGGCTTGCCTTCGCGATCCGCATCGCCGATCCAGGCGAGCGCTGAGTCGATGAAGGATGAAGACACGCTGCGCGATACATCGAGCACGTAGACCACCGCGACGTCGTCCGATCCTGCATGCCACTGCGGGCGCATCAATGCCAGTGCCAGCAAGGCAACCGCCAGGCTGCGCAAAACGGTAACGACCGCGAGGTGTCTGCGGCCGAGATTGGTGCGGGTTCTGCGCGCGGCCCACCACAGCAGCGCAATCGCCGGGAGCAGCAGCAATGGCCAGGTGTGCTGAACGCTGATCGCCATGGTCATACCGTTACCCGCCGGTTCCACGTCCACCACTCGAGCACCAGCAATAGCGCCGCAGCCAGCAGCAAGGCCACCCAGGGATCGAGCGCGAATCGCGGCGTGGGCGCCGGTTCGTTTGCCGCGGACTGCACCGGCGCCAGCGGCGAGCGGTTGACGTCGGTCACGCGCCGGTCGAGCAGGTTGGCCGCCATCCGCAGCCGCTGGCTGGCGGAGACGGCGGTGAAAATGCCCGGTTCGGCAACCTCGAACAGTGTGCCGCCGGGAATGGCCTGCGCCGGCAGCTCGGTGCCATCCGGCGCTACCACCCGTGCCTTTGCGACGGGCACTTCGACCACACCCAATCCGGTTGCGAAAGCGCCGTGTTCGCCCGCCAGCCAGTCCAGCGCGTTGCCCAGGAATATCGGGAATTCGGCATGCAGCGCGAAGTTGGAATCCTCCAGGCCGAAAGCGAACGACACCCGGCGCGCAGCACCCTCGTGTGCCACCACCAGCGGCGTGTTGCCGCGCGCGCTCACCAGCACCACGTCGTGCTCGCGCGCGCCGCTTGCCGGGCGCGTCGCCACCGCACGCTCGACGACGAGATCGCGCAGCGAAAGGTTCTCGAGCAGCGGATGCGCACCATCCCAAGCCGCCACCGTGACGTTGGCGATCTCCCTGCCCGGTGCCGGCAACCACGACGCCGGGCTTGGCCGGAACAGCAGCGCCGGCGCGCCCGGCTGAGTCCTGGGGGCGAACCGGTCGAACACCCATACGTCGATGTCGTGGCGTTCGGCGAAGCGCTGCGGCGACATTGCCGTGAGCTGCACCCGCGGTTGCGCGCGCAGGGATTTCTCGAGATAGGGATTACCGCTGCTCACCAGACCCACTCGCACCACCCGCCGCATCGGCAGCAATGCGTAAGCGACGTCATCGGCCCCAAGACCATCCCCCGGCATGGTAAGCGAGGCCCGAACCGGGCCGGCCTCCAGCGCGGAAATGTCGATCAGTTGCGCGCGCGCGCCGCCGGCGGGTACCTCCACGGTCCTGGCAACGCGCCGGCCGCCGACGCCGGCAATCGCAATCTCGATGCTCCTGTCCGCGCCGCCGGCGTTGCTGACTTCGACGAAGGCCTGGTAGCGGCGCGGATCCGCAGGCAGCGGCCGCACTTCGAACGCGGTGATGCCGGCGTTCTCCACCGGTTCGAACACCGACTCGAGCCTGGCCGACTTCGGCACCCCGGTGATCTGCACCCCGTCGCTGATCACCACGGTTTCCGCTTCGCCGGCCTGCGCAATGTCCGGCACCCGCGGCGTGTCGCCGTAAGCGACATGGAGTTGCTGCAGGCGCTCGAGCGCCGCGTCCCGGTATTCGAAACCGGGAGTGGCGATGCGCCGCATGGTGTCGACCAGCAGCACCTGCGTACCCGGGCTGTGCGCCGCGAGCGTCGCGCGCGCCTTGGTCAGCGCGTGGCTCCAGCGGGTCGCACCGTCGGTGGTGCGGGTAGCAAGCGTCGGCGAGTTGTCGAGCACCAGGACGAACCTGTCAGCAACCTCACCCGCGCCGGTCAACTGCGGCCTGGTCACGGCGATGACGATGCTTACGGCGATAACTGCGGCCAGCAGCAGCGACAGCCACCAGCGCAAGCGGTCGCTGCTGCGGTGGCTCTCCCGCAACACGCGGTCCCAGATCAGGCTGGAGGGTACCAGCAACCTGCGCGGCGGCGGCTTCAGAAGATACAGCGCGATTACGACCAGCGCGGCGGCAAGCGCCGCGATCGCGGCCCATAGAGGCGAAGCCGAAAGCAGGTTCACCGCAACAATCCCTGCTCGCGCAGCGCCTTGAGCATCAAGTCCTCGAACGGCGTGGCGGTCGTGGTGCGCAGATAGCCCCAGCCGTGACTGCGGCAGAAGGCTTCGATCTCGGCGCAATAGCGCAGGAAGGTGTCGTGATAGGCCTTCACCAGCTCGGGCGTCACGCGCACTCGCGCGGCGCCGCCTTCCTCCGAGTCGACCAGCAGCACTTCATCCGCGAGCACCGGGTCGAGTTCGTCGGGACTCATCACATGCACCGCGAACACGTCGTGGCGGAACCGTCGTATCACCTGGAAGCTCTGCTCGAAACCCTCGCGGTCGAGGAAGTCGGAGATCACCACAGTCAGCCCGCGGGCGCGCCGGGCGCCGAAAAAACTGCGGAACGCCGACTGCAGGCTGGTGCCGCCCCCGGCGTCGATGCGCTCGAGAAAATGCAGCGCGCGCCACACCTGGTTCTTGCCGCGCCGGGCCGGCATCTCCCTGACCACGCCGTCGGTGAAAGCGACGATGCTGACGCGGTCGTGGTTGATCAAGCCTATGTAGGCCAGCGCCGCGGCGACCTTGCGGGCAAAGTCGAACTTGGACGGGACGCCGAAGTTCATCGAGCGGCTGACGTCGAGGAATATGTAGACCGGCAGGTCCGCCTCTTCCTCGAACAGCCTCAGGATCAGCCGGTCCAGCCGCAGGTACGTGCCCCAATCGAGATTGCGGGTGTCGTCGCCGGGCGAGTACGGCCGATAGTCGGTGAATACCATTCCCGAACCGGTGCGGCGAGAGCGATGATGGCCGCGCAGGTGGCCCGCCGCGGGACGACGGGTAAGCATGGCGAGATGCTCGAGCTGGCGAAGAAATTCCTCGCTGAACAGCAGGCTTTCCTGGACCAAGTTGAAATGCCTCAGTGGGACCGCGTGGCAGTTGCCATGGAGCCGGTGGATATCCTCAAACGGCAGTCAGGCGGCGATCGGGCAGGGATTCTCCTGCTGGGAGGGCTGGATCAGCGTCAACGGGTCGTCCGCGCCGGGCACCGCGCGGACCATCTCGAAGATATCCCATTGATCCTGCATCCTGCTCTTTTCCTTGATGCACACGACGTACATCTCCTGCAGCAACTGGTGATTGGCGGCAAATACGCCACGCCGCCCCTTGAGAACGTCGAAAGACGCGCCCTTGTCGAAATACGCGATCAGCTTTTCAGGATCGGTGCTCCTGGTTTCCGCGATTGCCTGCAGCAGGATGCGGATGGCCACGTAATCCGCCCACGCGCCGTTCTCCGGGGGCATCTGGTACCTGGTACGGAAGCGGCTGACGAAGGCGCGCGAAGAGGGCATGTCGATGCCGTGGTACCACATGGTCTGCCAGTAACCCGACAGCGAATCGATTCCCGCCGCCCAGAACAGCCCGGTGTCGTTGGCCCCTCCGGTCACTTCGTAGGGGAGGTCGTACTCGCGGTACTGGCGGATGAAGTTGGTGATATCGATGCCGGCAAGACAGGAAAATACGAAGTCGGGCTTGCTCTGGCGGATTTTAAGTATGTAGGCGCTGAAGTCCTGGGTGTTGGTGGCGATCAGATCCTTGCCGGCCTCGAGCCCGCCGTTATCCTTGAGGAACTGCGAAGATGCGCGGTAGAGGTCGTGACCGAATGCGTAATCGGCCACCAGGAAATGGAAACGCTTGCCGGCGATGCGGTTCGCCTCCTTCAGCCACTGGCCGATGGTGCGAACGTACATGGTGTTGTTGCCTTCGACGTGAAACAGATAGCGGTTGCAGTTCTTGCCGCGCACTTCGTCGGAGTTGCCGCCGGTATTGACGTGAATGCGCTTCATGCGCGCCGCCACCAGCGCGATCGCCGCCACCGATGCCGAATTGATCTCTCCGACCGAGGCGATCACCTGGTCGCGTTCGTATAGTTTCTGCGCCTTGCTCACCGCTGTGGCGGGATTGACGCTGTCCTCGGCGATCAGGTCGATTTTCCTGCCGAGTACCCCGCCCGCCGCATTTGCTTCTTCCACCGCAAGCACCGCGCCGCGATAGCCGTACTCGCCGATCTGGCCGAGAAAGCCGGTGCGCGGGGTGAGATGACCGATCCTGATGGCCTCGCTCTGCGCCTTGAGAATCGCCGGAAAACCGAGCGCGGCGCTCGTGGCCAGCGCTACCGAGGCCTTGAGTGCGCCGCGGCGCGCGGGAGAGAAGTCTTTCCCGGCCATCGTTTTCCTCCTCCGCCCGGCGGCGGTCATTCCGTCGGTTCCGGCACCGACTCGAGGATCCTGTCGAGGATCGTGTCGGTATCAACGCGTCCGGCTTCGGCCTCGAAATTCAGCAGGATCCGGTGCCGCAGCGCCGGCAACGCCACTGCGCGCACGTCCTCGCAGGACACGTAGACGCGATCGTTCATCAGCGCGTGTACTTTCGCGCCCAGGATCAGCGCCTGGGTTCCGCGCGGGCTGGAACCGAAACGCACATACTTCCTGCTCATTTCATGTGCCTGGGACGATTCCGGGTGGGTCGCCAGCGTCACCCTGATCGCGTACTCCTGCACCGGCCGCGCCACCGGGATGGCGCGCGCGGTTTCGCGCATCTCCAGAATCTCGCCCTGCTGCAGCACCCGGCGCACTGCCGGTTCCTTCTGCCCGGTGGTGCGGTCGACGATCAGATGCAGTTGCTCCACGTCCGGGAAATCGAGCTTGAGTTTGAAGAAGAAGCGGTCCATCTGCGCCTCGGGCAGCGGGTACGTGCCTTCCATCTCGATCGGGTTCTGCGTTGCCAGCACGAAGAAGGGCTGGTCCAGCGCGTGGGTGCGGCCGGCTGCGGATACGCTGTTTTCCTGCATCGCTTCCAGCAACGCCGACTGGGTCTTGGGCGTGGCGCGGTTGATTTCGTCGGCGAGCACCATGTTGGCGAAGATCGGGCCGTGCTGGAACTCGAAGGCTTTGCGGCCGGACTCGTCTTCGCGGACGATG
>DASYUW010000168.1:0-10230 GCA_036000845.1 Burkholderiales bacterium | reverse complement strand
GCGCTACACACAGCTTGCCGCCGACGCCATCAATGCACGCGGCGGAGTGCTCGGCGGCACCAGGTTCGAAATCATCCCGCTCGACAGCAAGAGCAGTCCGCAGGAAGCGCAACTCGCGCTCAAGTCAGCCATCGACCAGGGGGTTCGCTTTATCAACCAGAGCAACGGTTCAAATATTGCCGGCGCGCTGGTAGACGCCGTCAACAAGCACAACGAGCGCAATCCCTCCCAGGTCGTCTTATACCTCAACACCGGCGCCGTCGATCCGGCGCTCACCAATGACAGGTGCAGCTTCTGGCACTTTCGCTTCGATGCAGATGCCGACATGAAAATGGCGGCACTGACCGACGCGATCGCGCAAAACGCAAACGCCAGGAAGGTCTATCTGATCAACCAGGATTACGCGTTCGGGCAGGCGGTGGCGAGAGCGGCAAAGGAAATGCTTCCCAAAAAGCGGCCGGACATTCAGATCGTCGGCGACGAGTTGCATCCTCTCGGCAAAATCAAGGATTTCTCGCCTTACGTTGCCAAAATCAAGGCCTCCGGTGCCGACACCGTCATCACGGGTAACTGGGGCAATGACATGGCGCTCCTCGTGAAGGCGAGTCGCGAGGCGGGCTTCAAGCCCGATTTTTATACCTACTATGCCGGCGGGCTCGGTTCCCCGCCTGCGCTCGGCGACGCGGGCATCGGCCATCTCAAACAGGTAACGCAGTGGCACGCCAACATCGGCAACGAGAAGGTCGCGAAGCACTATCTGGCTTACCGCGACAAGTACAAGAGTGTAAAAGACGACTATTACTGGACCACCCAATACCTTGCGCTGGAGATGCTGGCCAAGGCAATGGAGCAAGCCAAGTCTGCGGACCCGGCAAAAGTCGCCAAGGTGCTGGAAGGCATGACGTTCGAAGGCGACACCGGTGAAGTGACGATGCGCGCGGACAATCACCAATTGATCCAGCCTCTGTTCGTTTCGACCTACAGCAAGGTGGACGGCAAGGAAATCAAGTACGACGTCGAACGCACCGGCAACGGATTCAAGACCGATCGCCGTATCGACGCCAAGGACACCGTGATGCCGACCACGTGCAAGATGGATCGGCCGTCGTAGTGCCGGAAGACTCCATTCAAGCCTTCCGTTAAAGGACCGATCCCGACGAACTTGAGCTGTTGCGCTCCTGACCGGGTCAGGGTCCATGAGAACGATGCTGTCGCGCGATGCGACGGCACGACGAACCGGTGAGGAATGTATGGGCGGAACGTGGATGATCTACGGCGCGAATGGCTACACCGGCACGCTCGCCGCGCGCCTTGCGAAAGATCACCATCTCAGTCCTGTTCTGGCCGGCCGCCACGCCGAACACATCCGGCCGCTGGCGCGCGAACTGGGCTACGAATCGCGCATCTTCGATCTCGCCGATCCGGCGGTTGTCGCAACAAACCTCGAAGGCGTCGCGGCGGTGCTGCACTGCGCGGGACCGTTCTCCGCCACCAGCAGGCCGATGCTCGCCGGCTGCCTGCGCGCCGGGACACATTATCTCGACATCACCGGCGAGATCGCGGTGTTCGAGGACATCCACTCACGCAACCAGGAAATCAGGAGCGCCGGAATCGTCGCCATTCCCGGCGTCGGCTTCGACGTGGTCCCCACCGATTGCCTCGCGGCCATGCTGAAACGCGAGCTGCCCTCGGCGACCTATCTCAAGCTCGCCTTCAAGTCGCGTTACGGCAAACTCAGCCCCGGCACCGCCAAAACCATGGTCGAGGGCCTGCCGGGGGGCAGCAGGATCCGCAAGGACGGCAGGATCGTGAAGGTCCCCGGTGCTTACAAGGTCGAAACCATCCCGTTTACCGAGGATCTCTCGGCGACCGCGGTCACCATTCCGTGGGGCGACGTCGCCACCGCGTACTATTCGACCGGGATTCCCAACATCGAAGTCCTCGTCGGCATGCCGGAAAAGCAGATCGGGAAAATGAAGATTCCCGGCTTCATGCGCTGGCTGCTGGGGCTCGCACCGGCACAGGCATTCATGAAGGCGCAGATTGCGAGACGCGTCCATGGCCCGACCGACGAGCAGCGTGCACGCGACGAGATGTACGTCTACGGCGAAGCCTGGGATGACGCCGGACGCAAGGTCGCGATGCGCCTGCGCACGCGCGAAGGTTACACGCTGACCGCCGAATCGGGCGTCAAGGCCACTCGGAAAGTCATGGAAGACCGCCTGGCGCCGGGTGCGTACACGCCGTCGATAGCGTTCGGCGCAGATTACGTGTTGGAACTCGAGGGCACCAGGCTCAGCCGCGTCAAATTGTGAGCGTGGTTCCGCGATGCCATCGCAACAGCCAGTTCCGGGAAAGGCATGCAAATCGCAAGACTGATCATCGCGGTGATGCTCGCTTTGGCTTCCGCCAGCGCGAAGGCGCAAATCAATCCGGCGAACGCGCAAACCGATCCGGCGCATGCGCGGACGTATCCATCCAAGGCCATCCGTATCGTGGTGCCCAACCCGCCGGGAGGCACGTCCGACATCCTGGCGCGCTCGATCGGACAGAAGCTGAACGAAGCCTGGGGCCAGCCTGTGATCGTCGAGAACCGGGCTGGAGCGAACGGTAACATCGGCGCAAACCTGGTCGCCAAATCTCCCTCCGACGGTTACACCTTGCTGCTCACCGATGTCGGCGCGCTGGCCATCAGCCCGAGCGTGTTTCCCGATCTGCCGTTCGATCCGGCCGGGGATTTCGCGCCGGTGGTCTTGATAAGTTACTCGCCGCACGTTCTCGGCGTGCATCCGTCGGTACCCGCAAAAACGGTGAAGGAACTGATCGCGCTGGCGAAGGCCAGCCCCGGCGAGCTCAACTTCGCAACTGCGGGAGTCGGGAGTGCACCACACCTCGCCGGAGTTGAATTTGCGCTGCGCACCGGCGTGAAATGGACCTACGTTCCCTACAAGGGCGGATCGCAGGCGGTGGCGGACGTGATCGCCGGCCATGCCGACGTGCTGTTCAACGGCATGCTTCCCGTTTATCCGCACGTGAAGGGCGGCAGGATGCGCGCGCTCGCCGTGTCTTCTCCGAAACGTGTCGCCGCGGCGCCGGAGATTCCCACGGTAGCGGAGTCCGGGCTGCCCGGCTTCGAGACCGGTTCATGGCAGGGAATACTGGCACCATCCGGCACGCCACGTGAGATCGTGCTCAAGCTGAACGCCGAGATCCGGCGCATCCTCGGCACCCCGGAAATCAAGGCGCAGCTTGCGGACCAGGGCACCGAGATTCGCGCCGACACCCCCGAGTCGCTGGGTCAGTTCATCCGCACCGAGATCCCGCGCTGGGCCAAGGTCGTCAAGCAGTCCGGAATCAAGGTGGAGTAGATTACACACCGACGATCCGCAGGACCAACGCGACTGCGTGTCCTTCTTATCGCCGGATCGCGGCGAGTACCCTCTCCAACGCCTTCCGGTTGCCGCAGGTATCGTCGCGCACAAGCTCTTGCATCATCTCGGTTGACGAATTGGCGAGTACCCAGCCCAATGCCGGTTCCATGACCTCCCGGCAGAGTCTGAAGTGCGCCCAATCCGCGCCCTCTGCCTCCTCCAGGAACTGCTTGTAGGCAAGAGTGCCGCGGCTGTCCCGGGTCTTCAATAGCGCACAGATGGGGCTGGACACTTCGTTCCTGCACCAGATTTTCTCGTTTAGCGAAGGCATGTCCGGCGCCTTTGAGTCGGGGGCATATTCCTCGACCTTCGGATCGTTGCTGATCTGAATGAGAAAGGGACGCAATTTTTCTCTCTTTATGCCGGCAGCCCTCAACTGGCGTTTGGCCGCGCGCAGTGTTTCGCGCGCGGTCGCGGCCCCGAAATTCTCGAAATAACCGCCGTCCACGATGCGTCCCTGGACTTCCCCGCTGCCGCCTTTGAGCAGTGTGCCAGCGGGGCTGACATAGGTGAAGCGTGCGCTGTTGTGGGCGGCGGTGCTCACCGGAATGTCGATTCCCAACATGTCGTCGAACACGTCGTATGTATCGGTGAGCGGAATGTCGCTGATCCGGAGGTTGCTCGTCACGATTCGTTTGCCGGTGGCGACGTGTACTCCGTTGAGAAGTAACGCCGGCAACGGGGTTGCCCCTCTGCTCCACAGTCGCGTGAAGCCATCCTCATTCCAGGCACTGTCGCGCAACCCGGCGGCGCTCCAGGCACGTTCCCAGCTCTTTTCCAGTGCCGCGGCGCGATCATGGCCGTCCGGGATCATCGGAACGAACCGGTGAACCAGATCGACGAAGAGCAGTCCGGCTGCCGTGGGCGCGAGAAAATCCCGGGTGAGGACCGACTGCGCGAGACACTCGATTACACCGCGTTGCTGGTTGCCCGGAGGACACGCTTCGGCCTGCGTAACGCGCTCGGGCGGCTCCGCAAGTAACGAGACGAACGCGGTCGCACCCAGACTACCGCCCGAAACGGCGCTGATCGCGAACACGTACCGGGCGAACTTCGGATCCTGGTCCTGCAGTGCGCCGAGCACGGTTGCTGTCCAATATGCAGCGCGCAAACCACCTCCCGCCGCGGAGATGATTATCAATGGCGGATCTTCCCGTCCGGACGCTTCCCTGGCGGCGGTGTACCAATCGCCGATCGCTTCGGCGAACGCCGTTCGCACCGGCTGCGCATCTGCTATGACGCGTACGGCGTGGTTGTCGGCGAGAAGGCCGCCGATTACCGCCCAGGCCACGAGGATCGTGACGGCCGGCAGGCTGCGATCGCTCCGTGGCTGGCCGTGTGCGACCAGGAGATGGCACAGATAGACAACCAGACTCCCTACCGGCACGATCAACGCGAATCCAAGAAACGGGACGGCCGCCGCGCCAAGCGTCCAGCCGAAGGTGACCGGATCGAAGTAAACGAGTGCCGTACACACCAGGCTGAGTGCAACGCTGAGCGCCAGCACCCCCAATGACAGTCGTGGCAGGTCGCGAAGACGCGCGTATCGCATGGACTTGTCGCCAAGCCATTCGCGCACTCGCTTGCTGCCGGTGCGCTCCAGGACTTTGTCTGTCACCCATCGGCGAAGCGCCAGGCCGACGTAAAAGACGATGCCGGTCGCAGCAGCAATAAGGAAATGTACCGTCGCGTTGGCGAACAACAGGGCGATACACGGCACGGTATACGCGAAAATCACCAGCACGCGCGGCACGTGGTCGACGCATTTCCGCTGCCAGGCAGAAAGATCCCTGTTGGTCAGGTCCTGCTTGCGATTACCGCTGAAAAGTATGGAGAGCAGCAGCCGCGCCCAATACCAGCTCTCGAACGCCCAGACGAATATGCACAGGTGAAACCAGAACCCGCGCCACCAGAACGGCTCGTCCGGCAATCGCACCGCTATTTCCTGTCCTTGCGGTGTTGCCAGAAGAAAGATGCAGCCCGCCGCGATCACGAACAGGCTGAACCGGCATGGACGAACCACCGCCCGGAGCTCCAGCAATGCCTCCCAGACGCAGGCGAGTTTTCGCCGCGGCCGCATTGGGGGCCCCTGCTTTGACTTACTCGGATCCACGGGTGATTCCGCTTCCTGGTCGGGTAGTGACATGCGAGGCTCCCGGTTCGGTTAGGCCATACGGGACGCCAAGCTGAAATCGCGCGCGGGCATCCGCTAATCTCGTTGTAGATGACAGCGCAAAGAGAATCAAATCTGACAAAGTGTGAGGTTTGAGCGCTTGGAACCGAAAGGTCAGCCAGTTGAGTTCGTTATTTCGACGGAAAGCTGAATTTCCTGCACGAGCCCACGGAAGAATCACGCAATGGGCGGCCAAATGCAAAGCGGGAAGGCCGGGCCCCGAGTGCAGCGGCAAGCGCCCGAGCCCCTGTTTCTCGAAGCCCGGTTGTCATGCCGGCGCGTGGCACACCGCCTCGATGTTGTTGCCGTCCGGGTCCAGTACGAAGGCCGCGTAGTACGTCGGTGCATAGTTCTCCCTCAAACCCGGTTTGCCGTTGTCCTTTCCGCCGGCCGCGAGCGCCGCACGGTGGAACGCATCCACCTGTTTGCGGTCCTCGGCGCGAAAGGCGAGATGCGCAATCGGCTTTTGCGCCGGACCGCCCGCCACCCATACCGCCGAACCGTCTTCCGCGCCGATGCCGAAGCCGCCTTCGTATTGCGAAATCACCTTATAGCCGAGCGGCGCCAGCGCTTTGGCATAGAACGCACGGCTGCGCGCCGGGTCGGTAACGCTGAGGGATACGTGATCGAACATGGTCATCTCCTTGAATTGAGGGTGCCCCTATTCAACTCGGATGGCGGCCGGGATGCTGTCGTAATCCTGCAGTAGCAGCGGAGACGAAGTGCATAAATCTGATAGCGCGGTCCCCGGAGTCGCGCTATAAATACACTTTCTGTGGTCCCGGATCATCATGTCGCGGAAGTCTGTAACGCTCTACGCAAGCCCCCTGGTCACAGTACGGGACGTGGCCTGTTCCGAGGGCTGCGGCAACGGTCGCCACGAGGAGCATTGTGCGGCGGCGACACTCGCTTTCGTGCGCAGCGGTGCCTTCGTGCGGCGCGACAGGATGGGCCGCCATGTTGCCGACGCCACGCGCGTGGTGTTCTTCGACCCGGCCGAACCTTACATGGTGGACCACCCACTCCCGGGCGGTGACCGCTGCACCGCGTTGCTGTTCGATCAGACCACGCTGCGCGAGGCAGTACGGCATGCGCGCGGCGAACCACAGCGCATTTTTGCGCGCGCCACGCTGGCCGGAAGTGCGGAAACGCATCTCGCTCACCGCCAGTTGCTGGCGGCGGTGCGCACCGGCGATCCTGTCCAAGTGGAAGAAACCGCGTTACGTCTGCTGCAGTTGTGCACACAGGAGGAAGATGGAGCCGAGCTACGGGGTGTATCGGCGAGGCGGGCGGCCGCGCTGGCCGCCGACGCCCAGGTGCTGATTGCTGGGTTCTTCACCGAACACGTCACGCTGGCGATGCTCGCGCAAGAACTCGATGTTTCACCTTTCCGACTGTGCCGTGCCTTCCGGCAAGCTACTGGCGGCACTCTGCATGAGCATCTCACCCGCCTGCGGCTCGCGACCGCGCTGGAAAAACTGCCGCAGTACCGCGAGCGTCTCACCGCGTTGGCGCTCGATTTGGGTTTCAGCAGCCACAGCCATTTCACCCTGGCATTCCGCCGCCATTTCGGGCACGCACCGTCCGCTCACCTGCGCGCCTGGTGAGTCAGGCAGAACGGCACAGGCAGTTGGAGGAAATTCTACTCGCCGTCATAGGGACGGGCTCAGTCTGTCCCAGGAATTCGTGCACTTTCAGGATCTCGATTTCACCAGCCGAAATTATCGGAGTCCGCACGCCGCGGGCACATGTGCCGCGCCAGTCCACTTTTTCGCGCGCCGGATAGTCCCTCGTGCACGGCCTGGTGTACGATACTCGCGGCGATCGACCCTCGAGTGCGATGTCATTTCAAGCAAGCCGAAGTATTCGAGTTTCTCGCGCTTGCGCTATCGGGAGTCACGCTCTAGCTGCACAAGTTAGTCTCTTTCTTTGGATCCGAACATTCAATTGGGGTGAGAAATCATGAAGTTCAGAATAGCGCACGATCTTTTCCATCGTGCTTCCGGAGTTCTGCTAGCGCTTCCGCTCGCGCTGGCAGCGAATCAGGGGCTCGCGCAGGGCGTGACCGACGACATGCTGCTCAACGCGCACAAGGAACCCAACAACTGGCGCATGGTCGGTCGCGATTACATGAGCACGCGATTCAGCCCGTTGACCCAGGTCAATGCCAGGAACGTGAAGCGCCTGGTGCCGAAGTGGTCGTTTTCCTTCGGCGTGCTCGACGCGCAAAACACCACGCCGCTTATCCACAACGGCGTGATGTACGTCACTTCGTCCCACGGCCGCACTTTCGCGGTGGACGCCAAGACCGGCTCGATGATCTGGCAATACAACCATCAACTGCCGGAAGACGTCGGCAAGAACATGTGCTGCGACATCGGCAATCGTGGCGCCGCGCTCTACGGGGACAAGGTCTTCGTGGCCACGCCCGATGCCCATGTCGTCGCGCTCGACATGAAGACCGGCAAGCCGGTGTGGGACGTAGGCCTCGGCGATTACAAAAACGCCTACACCATGACCGTGGCGCCGCTGGTCGTGAAGGGCAAGGTAATCGTCGGCCTCTCGGGAGCGGAATATCCGACGCGGTTGTTCATTGAGGCGCTCGACGCCAACACGGGCAAGCAGGTGTGGCGCCGGTACACCATTCCCGCGCCGGGCGAACCGGGATCCGACACCTGGGGTTCCGATCCGGACAATCTCAAGTATGGTGGTGCGTCGGCCTGGATCACGGGTTCATACGATCCGGCGCTCGATACCATCTACTGGGGCACCGGCAATCCGAATCCCGACTGGGATGGCGTCGGTCGCGAGGGGGATAACCTCTACTCCAATTCCACCCTGGCGTTGGACCCGGATGACGGTGCGATCAAGTTCCACTTCCAGTACACGCCCTTCGACGTGTGGGATTTCGACGGCGTGAACGAGCACATCCTCGCCGATCTCGGCGGGCGCAAGGTCTGGCTGCACGGCGACCGCAATGGCTTCCTTTACAGCATCGATCGCACCAACGGCAAGTTCGTTTACGGCAGGGAAATCTCCAAGGTGAACTGGGCGACCGGGTTCACGCCAGAAGGCCGGCCCATCGTCAATCCCGCCAAGGTGCCGAGCTACACCTACGAGGCGAAGAACATCTGCCCCGCCTCGGAAGGCGGCAAATGGTGGAACCCGATGAGCTACAGCCCGGCCAAACAGATGGTTTTCGTACCCAGCCGCGAAATCTGCACGGACATCAAGAGCGCGAAAGGGGATCGCGTCGAGGGTAAGCCGCACTGGGGCATCGGCAGCATCAAGTGGAACAAGGGACATGGCCAACTGGTCGCCTTCGACGCCCGGACCGGCAACAAGAAGTGGACCGTGGAAGCGCCCTCGCCGTTCATGAGCGGTGTGCTGACCACCGGCGGCGGACTGGTCTTCGCGGGGACGCCCGAGGGCGAGTTCAAAGCCTATGACCAGGACTCGGGCCACGAGCTATGGTCCTATCAGACCGGCTCCGGCATCGTCGGCAGTCCGGTCACCTACTTCATCGACGGCAAGCAGTACGTCGCGGTGCCTTCGGGCTTCGGAGGATGGACAGGCTGGGCCACCATCGGTGGTGGCGGCGCGCCTCATCTCAAGGACAGCCGCAAGGGCGGTTACGTGACGGTGTTCGGATTGTTCGACGAATAAGAGCAATCGTTGACGCGAGAAGCGGCGGCAGGTTCGCCGCTTCTTTTTTTGGCATTGTCACACTTTGCTGCGGGTGTCTGGGTAACGAATCGGTGTAATAGACAAACACTTACCACGGAGGACGCGGAGGACACGGAGGAAAAGCAAGAGAGAAAAAGGTGCGAGTGTTAAAACCCTTCCATTGCCGATGATCCATCGCAGCAACAGTTGGCGTGTGGGTTCGCGGACAGTCACCTTATCAATCCCCCGTTAGCCTTCCCTCGTTTTTGTTGTTCCTCCGTGTCCTCCGTGGTGAGCGCTTCTCTGGGCGTGAGAAAAACAACATGCGAAGTTCTTTTGACTTGTTTCACTGCGCCGGCGCGCTCGCGCTGGCATTGCTGCTGCTCGGTACTGCGCGTGCCGAGGATGAACCCGGGAATCCGTTCGCCGGGGATGCGGCCGCCGCGGCCGATGGTAAACGGCTGTTCCTGAAAATGGGATGCTATTCCTGTCACGGTCACGAAGCCGAAGGCGCGGTTGGCCCCGACCTTACCGACGACGAATGGGTTTACAAGCCGACCGATTCGATGATCTTCAACACCATCGCCAAGGGGCGCCGCGGAACCGTCATGGCGCCGTTTTCGGATCAGCTCACGCCGGAAGAAATCTGGAAGATCGTCGAGTTTCTGCGCGACAAGAACCGCCAACGACACATCAAGCAGTAATAACAAGGCCGGTTCCCGGGCCTCTTTCCTGGAGGGAAATGCTTGCTTAGGTTGACCCGAAAACCCGGGACAACTGAAGTACCCTCGGCTGCAAGTCAAGGGGTTCGAATAATGTCGGCTGGAAGCCGACTGGATACCCTTCTCCCCCGGGACAACACGCTGCACAGCAGCTGTTGCGGCGCAGGCTAGCCTTTAGCGGGCAGAGCCGATCAAGGTTATGCCGAAGTCACAAGGGCCGGGGATGAGGGATGCAATT
>DASYUW010000167.1:0-12489 GCA_036000845.1 Burkholderiales bacterium | reverse complement strand
GCCGGCTTCTTGCGCCCGCCTCCGCCGCGGCGCGCCTGGCTCTTTTCCCGCACCAGGTCGTCGTAGAAGATGAATTCGTCGCAGTTGGCGATCAGCAGATCGGAGGTCGAATGCTTCACGCCCACGCCGATCACTTCCTTGTTGTTCTCGCGCAGCTTGGACACCAGCGGGGAAAAATCGGAATCGCCGCTGACGACCACGAAGGTATCCACGTGCGCCTTGGTGTAGCACAGGTCCAGCGCATCCACGACCATGCGGATGTCGGCGGAGTTCTTGCCGGACTGGCGCACGTGCGGAATCTCGATCATCTCGAAGGCAGCCTCATGCATCGGCGCCTTGAACTCCTTGTAGCGGTCCCAGTCGCAGTAGGCCTTCTTGACGACGATGCTGCCCTTGACCAGCAGGCGCTCGAGCACTTTCTTCATGTCGAACTTGTCGTACTTCGCTTCGCGCACGCCGAGCGCGATATTCTCGAAATCGCAGAACACCGCCATGTTGCGTTCGTCATTCTGTGTGCTCATAGATGAACCAGTGGTTGGTGAATAGTGATTGGTGATTGCTGATTGGTGATTGGTGATTGGTGACTGGTGATCAGTGACTTGTGATTAGTGGCAAGTGAGGCACTCGGTTTTTCTCAGCACTTGGCACCTTGCACTCGGCACTGCGCACCGAGCACTGCGCACCGAGCACTGAGCACACAGCACTCAGCGCTGCTTTCACGCCGCCTTTGCAAAGAATTCCCTTACCGTCCTGACGAAGCGGTCGATGTCCGGCCGGTCGACGTCGAGATGCGTCACCAAGCGGATGTTGCCCTGCCCGCTGATCAGCATGCCGCGCTCCTTCAGGTACTCGCGCATCGCCACCGAGCGTTGCGGCTCGACCGAGACATACACCATGTTGGTCTGCGCCCCGCCCGGCGCCACTTTCATTTCGTCAATCCGCGAAAGGCCCTCGGCAAGACTGCGCGCGTTGTCGTGGTCCCGCGCCAGGCGCTCGACGTTGTGTTGCAGCGCATAGATCCCCGCGGCGGCGAGCAGCCCGGCCTGGCGCATGCCGCCGCCGACCACTTTGCGCCAGCGGCGCGCCCTGGCGATCAGGTCTTTCGATCCGCACAGAACCGATCCCACCGGCGCGCCCAGGCCCTTGGACAGGCATACCGACACGGAGTCGAACTGCTTGCTGATTTCCATCACCGGCACGCCGAGATGCACCGCCGCGTTGAAGATGCGTGCGCCGTCCAGGTGTAGACCCAGCCCGCGGCTGCGGGTGAACTCGCGCGCGCGCCTGAGGTAGTCGAGCGAAAGCACCTTGCCGGCCTGGGTGTTTTCCAGGCACAGCAATCGCGTCCTGGCGAAATGCGAATCGTCGGGCTTGATCGCCGCCTCGACGCGGCGCAAGTCGAGCGAGCCGTCGGGCTCGTAGTCGAGCGGCTGAGGCTGGATGCTGCCCAGCACCGCCGCTCCGCCACCCTCGTACTTGTAGGTATGACCCTGCTGGCCGACGATGTACTCGTCGCCACGCTCGCAATGCGACAGCAGCGCCAGCAAGTTGCTCTGGGTGCCGCTGCAAACGAAGAGCGCGGATTCCTTGCCGAGCAGCGCGGCAGCCATCGCCTCCAGGCGATTGACCGTCGGATCTTCTCCGTAAACGTCGTCGCCGACATCGGCTGCGGCCATGGCGGCGCGCATTTCCGGGCTGGGCTTGGTAACGGTATCGCTGCGCAGGTCGATGACTTTCATGGGAGTGCTCCTGGACTTCGAACGGCGCCCGGAATCGTCCCGCGGGCGGTTTCTTGTGCGAAGCAGGATGTTACACCAGCGGGTATGCCTTTGTTTGCCCGTGCCGAAGCCCGCGGGTTATCATTGGCTGAGATTTCCCGCCCGGCGCATTCCGGCGAGTCCGCGCGCTGTTCGGGTCAATCATCACATCTCGCAAGGGTTTCCGATGCTGCGCAAAACTATTCAGGTGCTGGCGCTGTGCCTGCTCTGTGCCGGCCCGCTGGCGGCGCAGACCGAAACTCCGCAGGGCAACCAGAAAGGCGAGTTGATCTGGCGCGATCCGACCTGCTTTTTCTTCGTACTCAAGGTGGAAGAGCATTACGCGCTATTCGAATTTCTCGGTGGACCGAGCCCGATGGTGGGCCATGTCTTCGAAGGCAAGCTCACCGGCTTCGGATCGCGACGGATCGAGAATGCGACCGAAGGCAAGCCGACCATGGTGTACTCGGAAGTGTACGACCTGTCGAAGTCGCAGATGGCGAAAAAGATTCCGAAGTTCTGCAAGAAGCGCAAGGAGTTCGAGGCTCTGGAGGGATGAACCCCGGCAAGACGGCCGGCTTGCTCGCGCGCGACGTAACGTTCCGCCGCACCGGGGGGCGAATGTCCGCGGCCGCGGCAGTTGTTCTTTGCGCCCTGTACGCATCCCCCGCGCGTGCGGAACAAGGCATGGTGATCTGGAAGAGCCGCGAATGCGGCTACTTCATCCTGCAGATGAAATCGGGCTACGGCATTTTCGAATGGATGGACGGACCACAGCCGAATGACGGCGACGTGCTGGAAGGCGATTTCAGATCGGCCGGCGAGCGTCTGGTCGACAACAAGACGGCCGATCTGCCGACCACGATCCTCCTGAATGCGTTTGCGCTGAGTCGCAGCGCGATCGCCGCCCGCATGCCGGCGAAGTGCAAGGTACTGCCTGGGTACATTCCTTTCAAAGGCGGGTAATACCCCCTCACCCGCCGGCCGGCAGGCGTTCCAGCAGGCGCGACAAGGTCGCGGCACGCATGCTCTCCGGATAGTTCCGGAGGAATTCCCCGGCAAGCGCGCGTGCCTTGCTCGCAAAAGCAGCCCGCTCCTGCGCGTCCCCGCCGGAGCGCGCCGCCTGCACGTAATGGATCGCGAGGATGAAAGAGGTCTCCTCGCGCTCGCCATGCCGCGGAACCATCTTCAGCAACTTTTCCCCCAACGCAATTTGTTCGGCCAGTTGCGCGCGGGTCTGCGGACCGGGCTGGAGCGGATCGCTGGTAAAGCTGTCGTAGAAGGTCCCCTGCAACAACCGGAATGCCGCGTCAGCGGCAACCGGCCCGGATGATTCCAGCTTCAGTGCCTCGCGGTAGTGCCGAACGTTGGCCAGAAAGCGATTCGTCTCCGGAGTGAACGCCAGTTCGACGCCGCGTGCCCTGAGCTCGCTCATCAGGAAATTGGAAGGCAGTCCCTGCACCCGCCCATGCGCAACCAGATCGCGGTTGAGCAGTTCGCGGATTTCGTCCAGCGTTTTTCCCAGATCGAGATGGGCCCGGGCGCGCTTTGCCGCCGGCTCCTTCGATGCAATCGTCTTTTTCGACGCCGCCACAGTGGCAAGGTAGGTTTGCGCGGATTCTGCGGTGATGAGATCGTGCGCCAAGGCATCCATGGACAGGCCCGCCAGCACAAAGACAACGAGAGCTCGCATCATCGATTTACGGTTCGCGTTGAAGACCTGCGCGCGCAGCGCAGGGGCGGCGCGACGACGTTACTGCGCGTCGGGCAGATCGAGTGGCCGACCCTCTGCGAAAGCCAGTGCGCCCACATGCGGAGGAATATCGCCGGCGTCGATCGCGTCACGCCCGGGGATGGACAGGCCAAGGTCCCTGCCGTTTTCCATCAGCGCTTCGGCGAGGAGAAAACCATGCTGCGGCAGGAAGTCGTCGCGGCACACCAGCCGATAGGCCTCGTTCTGGACCAGCACACGCAGCGGAATGGCGCCGTACTGCCGGAAGAGCCCCTCGCCATGAAACATCGCCAGCGCATTCGGCCACGATACAACGCCGACCTCCGCCTGCCGGGTGGAGATCAGGCTGGCGATGCGCTGCACACGCGGCCCTCGCCCGACAGCGGCCCTGCTGTCGGGCAAGGCTCCGCGCACGATGGCGGCGATCTTCTCGCCCAGATCGTCGCCCGCGAGATCGTCACGGCTGGTAAGGATGATCAGGTGGGTCGCGCGGTACACCATCCACTGCCGGTAAGGCGAATGGCCGCATAACAGCACGCTGCCGGCCAACGCGGCCGCGAGAGAAAGGAATTGTCGGCGATCCATGATCACCCCCCCCACCTCATCCCCCGGGCGCGCGGACACGTTAGTGATGTAATCACCCGTCCGCGGGTAGCGCGCCAAGCTCCGTCTCCCGCCCCGGATGGCTAAGCCAACGCCGTGTCGACGGAGTTCCTCCCCGGAGCGGAGAAGGTGCGCTGCGCGGGCTAGGATTGATTTTGACTTTCATGCTCCCTCTCCGCCCTGAGGGGGAGAGGGCCGGGGTGAGGTGGGTAATGGCGGGGGATGAGGTGGTCTCCTTCATTACTTGCGAATATGCTCCAGCGGGCAAATCGTGGAAACGGCATAGTTGGGCACGTCCACGACATTGCCGATGCGCAGGTCGCAAGCCACGCTGGCGTACACGTAGGCCTGAACAGGCGTCCATCCGTAAGTCTTGACCAGCCACTCGATCATCTCGTTGAGCGAGCCACGCGCGGCTACGGTGAGATCCTCGGACAGATTGATCAGCGGTCCGATCTTATCGCCGTTGAGGTACTTGTGCTGCGGAGGAATCTCCCCGGCTTTCTTGATCGGGTAGGCCACGGTGGCATGGAAGCGATCCGGTTCCAGTTTCTTCAACTGCGAGCCGCCTTCGAAATGCGGGCCCGACTTCATCAGCGAAGCCATGCCCTTGCGGATTTCGGTGCGGACCGTGACCTTGGCGCCCATCTCGATCGCGGTGCCGGCCACCTCCCCGTCACCCTGCGCGTAGTGTACGTCGCCGACGAACAGGCCGCAGCCGTCGACATAGCAGGGCAACAGCAGCGTCGTGCCGACCACCATCTGCTTGATGTCCATGTTGCCGCCGTTCTCGCGCGGCGGAATGGTACGCAGGCACTTGTCCTTGTGGCTGCCGTTGGGGCCGCACACGGCCGCCGGCAGCGCACCGGTAGGCTGCGGCGGTAGCGCAACACCCCCGGCCTTACCCAGTTGCGCCTCGCGCGCCTCCCAGGCGTCCACTTCCGGGAGGCCGGGAAGCACGCCAACTGTGCCCATGAACCCATTGAACGGAATGCGCACCCCGGGAAGCTGATCTGACACCGCTTCGAGGTTGTTCAACTTCCAGTTCGCTATGTATGCTTCGGTGAAGCGATCGCGCAGGAAGCCAAAGCCCGGCACCACGACGGTGTAACCGTACTCGTCCGGTTCGATACCGATCAGGGTCACGGCGAGCACATCGCCGCGCTTGGCACCCTCGATACTCACCGGGCCGGTCAGCGGATGGACCAGGTTCAGGTCGATCGCGCCGACATCCTTCGGCAGCGAATTGACATTGAGATCGGAGTCCACCGCGTCGCGGGTCTCAAACGTGATCAGCTGGCCGGTTTTGGCGGTCATCACCGGCTTGATCGCCGGATGGTAGCGGTTGAAACAGTTGGAGTCGTCCACGCAATGGGTGCCCATCTTTTTCACCAGCACCCTGGATTGCGTCTTGACGTCGGTGGTATCGGCAATGGCAGCGCCCGCAAACAGCCAGGTTACCGCCACCGACAGAATCAGCAATTTCCGGTTCATGGCGCCTCCTCCCCTGTTATCGAGTCTTTATGATCGATGCATTGCGTGAAGCAACGGCCACTATGAGACGCGCCTCGGCCAGTGTCAACCGCCCCGACAACGGCTAGCGGGCAATTGCCAACACACCAAGAACGAAGGCATACGTGAAGGCAATTTCCCTGAGAAACTCGTAACGTCCCGACGCGCCACCGTGTCCGGCGTCCATATTGACCCGCAACAGCAGCGGGTTGCGGTCGGTTTTGAGCCTCCGCAGCCTGGCCACGTACTTAGCCGGTTCCCAGTACATCACCTGGCTGTCGTTGAGCGAAGTCTCGACCAGCATCGCCGGATAGTCTTTCGCCGCCAGGTTGTCGTAGGGTGAGTACGACTTCATGTAGTCGTAGTAAACCTTGTCCTTCGGATTGCCCCACTCCTCGTATTCGCCGGTAGTAAGCGGCAGCCGGTCGTCGAGCATGGTGTTGATGACGTCCACGAACGGCACTTCGGCCACCACCGCGCGAAAAAGTTCGGGGCGCAGGTTGGCCACAGCGCCCATTAACAGCCCGCCGGCGCTGCCACCCTGGATCACCAGCTTGCCCGGAACGGTGTAGTGCTCGCCGATCAGGTGCTCGGCGCAGGCGACGAAATCGCCGAACGTGTTCTTCTTGTTGAGCATCCTTCCTTCGTCGTGCCAGCGCTTGCCCATTTCGCCGCCGCCGCGCACGTGCGCGACCGCATAGATCACGCCGCGATCGAGCAGCGACAGCCGCGCAGAACTGAAATCCACGTCCAGCGGGTAGCCGTAGGCGCCGTAACCGTAGAGCAGCAGCGGCTGCGCCGCGCCGGCGCGCCGGTCGATGCGATACACCAGCGAAATCGGCACGCGCGTGCCGTCAGGGGCAACCGAGTAATGCAATTCCGAGCGATACTTCTCCGGCTCATAACCGCGAACCTCGCGTTGCTTGAGCATCTTGCGTTCGCGGCGGTCGAGGTGATAGTCGTACTCCGAATCGGGAGTGACGTACGAATCGTAGTGAAAGCGGAATACGTCGGTATCGAATTCGAAATTGGCGCCGCCGCCAACCGAATACACCGGCTCGGGCATGGCGATTTCGTGGGATTCGCCGTCCGCGAGGCGCATCACGCGCAGCCTGGGAAAGCCGCCGGCGCGTTCGTGCGCGACCAGATGCCGGGCGAACACGTCCACGCCTTCCAGCATCACTTCCGTGCGGTGCGGGATCTTTTCCTTCCAGTTCCCGGGAGAGGGATCCTCCACCGGCGCCGTGACCAGGCGGAAGTTGCGCCCCTTGTCGTTGGTGACGACGTAGAACAGTCCCTGTCCATGGTCCACGTAATATTCGTGCTCCGGCTGCCGCGCCGCCACCAGTTTCCATGTGGACGCGGGCGCATCGGCCGGCAGATAGCGCACCTCCGAGGTCGTGGCGCTGTGGGAAGTCAGAAACAGGTACGCGCGGCTGCGTGAGCGTGCTACCGAAAGCGAGAAGCGCGCGTCGGCTTCCTCGTAGATGAGCTGGTCGTTCTTGCTCCCCACCAGGTGGCGATAAAGGCGGTAGGCGCGCTTGGTGCCGTCTTCCCGGACGTAGAACAGCGTGCGGGTGTCGCTCGCCCACGCGACCGAGCGCACTTTCTCGATGCGGTCGGAAAGCACCCTACTGTTGCGCAAGTCCTTCAGGTGCAGCGTGTATTCGCGAAAGCCGCTGGTATCCGACGAATGGGCGAGCAGGTTGCCGTCGGGGCTGACTTCGACCGCTCCCACGGAGTAGAACTTGTGGCCCTGCGCCAGACGGTTGACATCCAGGATCACGGCCTCGGCCGCGTCCGGGCGGTCACGTCTGCGGCAGAAAATACGGTACTGCTTGCCCTTCTCGGTGCGGGAGTAATAGAAATAGGCACCCTCGCGGTAAGGGACGTCGCTGTCGGTTTCCTTGATGCGCGCCAGCATCTCCTTGTACAACTTCTTCTGCAGGCCCTCCGAGGGCTTCATCATCGCTGCGGTGTACGCGTTCTCGGCGCGCAGGTAGGCGCGTACCGAAGGGCTGGTCTTGTTGCGCAGCCAGCGGTAATCGTCCACGCGGCGCTCGCCGTGCACGACCGTCACGTGCGGTACGCGCTTGGCAACGGGTGGCAAGCGAATGGGACTTCGGGACACTTGAATGCTCCTGGGATGACACGGCCAGATCACAACTGCCGGCCAAAATCCATAGGACCCGGGCCCGGCAGACATTACAATTGCGGCTCAATCAATGAAACGGAAAGCAGTATGAAGGGCTACGAATCGGACGTCACCCGCTTCATCCGGGATTTTCTTGCCAGGAACCCCGAGGTGCTCGCGAAACAGGCAAAAGCCCGCGCCACCTGGTGGGACCGGCCGCAGGACTTCAAGGAAAACGCGGCGCTGGACGCCGCTGAGGTTCCCAAGAAACCCTACGAGTACTATTGATCGGGACCACCACCTCATCCCCCGCCTTCTCCCCGGGGCGGAGAAGGAGCGCTGCGCGGGCCCAAAGCATTACTGATTTTCGCACCCCCTCTCCGCAACTTGACCTTTTCTCCCTCTCCACTTGTGGAGAGGGGCGGGATGAGGCAGGGGGACAAGGCGAGGGGCTTGCCAGAGATGCGCGACGCCTTTCTGGCAGAATGACGCCCACCGCTCCACCCGTCCTTAAAACCACAGATCATCAGCCGGAGGAGATCATGTTTCGTCGCTGCCTGACTGCGCTCGCGCTCGTCGCCGCGCTCATCCCCATCGCCCGCGCCGCCGATGAGCCGGTGCTTATCGAGCAGGAGCCGCGCCACCGCCTGAAGTTCGAGAACGCGCACGTGCGCTTTTTCGACGTGCAGCTCGAACCGGGTTACCAGTCGCTCTATCACTGGCACCACAACGACGGCGTGTTCGTGAACATCGCTTCCTCGCCGACCATCTCACAGGACTGGGGCGCCGAGCCGGCGACGCGCGGGGACCGCGCCATAGGCGAGGCCTATTTCATCGGTTACGCGGCCAAGCCGAAGGCACACCGCGTCACGAATCCCGGGCCGGGCATATATCGCGTCACCGATACCGAGATCATGAGCACTTGCGGTCCGATGGATACAGCGCGCGAAGGTCCGAATCAGACGCTGGTCGTCGACAACGAACGCGTGTTCGTCACGCGCGTGATCTTGCATCCCGGCGAATCCACCGAGCTCTACGCCCCCTGCGGCATGCTGGTTTCGGTATCCGGCGCCGACGTCGTGTTCGACACCCCTGACGGCAAGGAGAAAGTCGCGATGGAACGCGCCGCATTCAAATGGCGCAAGCTGCAGCAGAGCGTGAAACTCACCAACGTCGGAGCCAACGTGTTCCATGGGGTGGACATCCGCATCAAGTAGCGGCGCAACCCGAATGGACACAAGCCGGAAAAACGTGTTCGCGCTGGCGGCGTGCCAGGCGCTGCTGGTCACCAACAACGTGATGATGATCTCCATCGGCACGCTGGCAGCGGATACGCTTGCGCGGAACAAGCTGTTCGTCACGGTGCCCGCCACCGCATACATCATCGGCGGCGGATTGGCCACGCTGCCGGTTTCACTGCTGATGAAGCGTTACGGCCGCCGCGTCGGGTTTATCCTCGGCTGCGTATTCGGCATGGTGGGCGGAGTGCTGGCCACTGCGGCCATGGCGCTGCACAGTTTCGGACTGTTGTGCCTGGCGTCGCTGATCGCCGGCGTGTATACCGGCTCCGGCGGTTTCTACCGCTTCGCCGCGGCCGATACCGCGAGCGCGGATTTCCGCAGCAAGGCGATTTCGCTGGTGCTCGCCGGGGGCATCGTCGGCGGCGTATTCGGTCCCGAGAGCAGCAAGCTTACCAAGGACCTGCTGGACGTCACTTTTCTCGGTTCGTTCCTGTCGCTGGTCGTGCTGGCCTTTCTGGCGATCCTGATCCTGCTGCGCCTGGATCTGCCGATGCCATCGCACGAGGAGCGGCATGGTTCGGCGCGTCCCCTTGCATCGATCATGCGCCAGCCGGCATTCATCGTCGCGGTGCTCGGCAGCATTACCGCCTATGGCGTGATGAACCTGCTGATGGCCGCGGCGCCGCTGGCGATGCAGATGTGCGCGCATCCCTACAACGCCGCCCTGCTGGTGATCGAATGGCACATCATCGCGATGTTCGCGCCGGCCTTCGTGACCGGCTGGCTGATCGCGCGTTTCGGCGTGCTGCCGATCATGTTCCTCGGCGTGGTGCTGATGCTCGGCGCGGTCACGGTGGCGGTGTCGAGCATCTCGGTTGCCGCCTTCTGGACGTCGATGGTGCTGGTGGGTGTCGCGTGGTGTTTCCTGTTCGTCGGCGGCAGCACGCTGCTGACCGAGTGCTACGCGCCGGCCGAGAAAGCCAAGACCCAGGGCGTCAACGACCTGTTGATCTACGTCACCATGGGCACGACCTCGCTGAGTTCCGGCGCCATTCTCTACAAGCACGGCTGGAGTACGCTCAACTACAGCGCGCTACCCTTGTTGCTCCTCACCGCCTTAGCCATCCTCTGGCTCGCCGCACTGCGCCGTCCGCTTGCCGTCACTGGCACCATGAAGTGAACGCCGCTGTGCAGCACACCAACATCAGCGAGCGCATGCTCGTATTAGTCCTGGCCGCCATCCAGTTCACCCATATCATGGATTTCATGATCGTGATGCCGCTCGGCCCGCAACTGATGCGGGTAATGCTGGTCTCACCGCAGCAGTTCGGGCTCCTGGTCTCGGCCTACACCCTTACTGCGGCGGCCGCAGCGCTGGCCGTCGCCTTCTACACCGACCGCTTCGATCGCCGGAAAACGCTGCTGTTTCTCTATGCGGGCTTCGTGATATCGACGCTGCTGTGCGGCATCGCGCCGGGTTACGGTGCGCTGCTGGCTGCGCGCGCAGTCGCCGGCGCCTTCGGTGGCGTTGCGGGTGCGACCGTGCACTCCATCATCGGCGACGCGGTTCCCGAACAACGCCGCGGCGCCGCGACCGGCATGATCATGTCCGCATTCGCGCTGTCGTCCATCATCGGCGTGCCGATCGGACTGTTTCTTGCTGCCCATTTCTCCTGGCGCGCCCCATTCCTGTTCCTCGTCGTCGCCTCGACGCTGGTTCTGATTCTCACCTGGAAAATTCTTCCCCCCATGCGCAGCCACATCGTAGAAGGCGAGTCCCACCGCCCTCTGGATCAGATGAAAGCGGTGTTCGGGACCGCCAATCACTTGCGCGCCTTCGCATTCATGTTCGCGCTGATGTTCGCGGGGTTTTCGGTGATTCCGTTCATCAGCCCGTACATGGTGGCCAACGTCGGCCTGAAGGAAACGGACTTACCTTATCTGTACTTCTTCGGCGGGCTCGCCACCGTGTTCACGTCCCGCTACATCGGCAAGCTGGCGGACCGGCATGGCAAGCGGCAGATGTTCACCGTCATCGGCCTGATCTCGATCGCACCGCTGCTCATCACCACCAACCTGCCGCCGGTCCCGGTGCCGGTCGCGATCGGCGCCTCGGTGATTTTCATGGTGTTCGTCTCCGGACGCTTCGTTCCCGCGATGGCCCTGGTCATATCCAGCGTGGAACCGCGCCTGCGCGGCGGCTTCATGAGCATCAACTCAGCGATCCAGCAGCTTGGCCTCGGCGCAGCTTCGCTGCTCGCGGGATCGATCATCGGCCACGGCGCCGCCAGCACGCTGACCCGTTACTGGTTGGTGGGATTCATCGCCGTGGGCGCGACGCTGCTTGCGACAGCACTCGCGTGGCGCGTAAAACCTGTCGCTTGAAGCGGTGAATGGCAAATGGTGATTAGTGAATGGAGAATGCCCTGCTTCGGGTTAGTTTTAGAGCAGATAACAGTTACCAGTCACCGATTACCAGTTACCAATCACTCGCGACATCAATCGCGCGTATCCGGCTCGAAAGACCTCCATTGCACCGCGGGGCCACGCCGCGGCCTGGGATCCTGCGCACTATTCCGTTTCGCGCAACGGCTTGTGCAGCCTGACGGGCTTGGCTTTCTTTCGCCGCATGCGGATGTTGAGCATCTCCACCGCCACCGAGAACGCCATGGCGAAATAGACGTAACCCTTCGGCACATGCACGTCGAAGCCCTCGGCCATCAATGTCACGCCCACCAGGATCAGGAAAGACAGCGCCAGGATCTTGATGGTGGGATGTCGATCGACAAAATTGCCGATCGGCTCCGCGGCCATCATCATGACCGCCACCGCCAGGACGATGGCGATTGCCATAATGGAAACGTGATCGACCAAGCCGACCGCTGTAATCACCGAATCCAACGAGAACACGATGTCCAGCACCGCGATCTGGACCAGCGTCATTCCCAGGCTGGCGACGACCACCGCGCTGCCGGCATCCTCGACGCCCTCAAGGCTGTTGTGGATCTCGTGCGTCGCCTTGGCCAGCAGGAACAGGCCGCCCCCGATCAGGATGACGTCGCGCCCGGAGACCTCTTGTCCAACCACGGTGAACCACGGCTCTGTCAGGCCCATGACCCAGGATATGGAGAACAGCAGCGCCAGGCGAGCGATCATCGCCAGGCTGAGTCCCATCCGACGCGCGAAGGCGCGCTGCTTCTGCGGCAGGCGACCCACCAGGATGGAAATGAAAATAATGTTGTCGATCCCCAGCACGATCTCCAGTGCAGCCAGGGTACCCAGCGCGATCCACGCCTCCGGGCTCGCAATCCATTCGAACATCGGTGTCTCCCGTTCCTGAAATCAGGTTCCGCAAAAGAATCCGTCAGAGCCACGGATTCGCCTTCATTCCTTCTCGCGTGCTGTCCGGGGCTCGAGTTTCCGGTCCGCACAACACTAGCGCACGAACAACCTTCAGCACCGTAGCAAAGCCGGGATTTCCGTTCTCACTGAGCGCCTTGTACAGGTTTT
>DASYUW010000166.1:0-9925 GCA_036000845.1 Burkholderiales bacterium | reverse complement strand
AGCCGTGCGCACTTACGGCAGCCATCTGCGCCTGCGCTCCGCGACCGTTTACGGCGGCACCAGCATGAACCAGCAGATCCGCGCGTTGCGCCAGGGCGTGGATATCCTGGTCGCCACGCCGGGGCGGCTGTTGGACCACCTGCAACAGAGAACTGCGAATCTGTCCAACGTCGAATTCCTGGTGCTCGACGAAGCCGATCGCATGCTCGACATGGGTTTCATCCGCGACATCCGCCGCATCCTCACCTCGCTGCCAGCGAAAAGACAGAATCTGTTCTTCTCAGCCACGTTCTCGAAGGAGATCCGCGGACTTGCCGATTCCTTTCTCCATACGCCGGTGGAGGTTGCAGTGGAGAGAATTGATGCCACGTCGAACCTTATTTCACAGGTCGTGCATCCGGTGGACAAGGACCGCAAGCGCGCGCTGCTCATGCATCTGATCACCAGCGGCGACTGGCGCCAGGTACTGGTGTTTGCCCGCACCAAGCACGGTGCAAGCCGCCTCGCGGAGCAACTGGATCGCGACGGCGTCACGGCCGACGCCATTCACGGCAACAAGAACCAGAGCCAGCGCACCCGGGTGCTCAGCCAGTTCAAGGCCGGCAAGTTGCGTGTGTTGGTGGCGACCGACATTGCCGCCCGCGGACTCGACATCGAGCTGCTGCCGCACGTGGTGAATTACGAACTGCCCAACGTTTCGGAGGACTACGTGCACCGCATCGGCCGCACCGGCCGGGCCGGAGCCGATGGTTGCGCGGTGTCCCTGGTGTGCAGCGAGGAGACCGGCTTCCTGCGCGATATCGAGCGGCTGATGCAGCGTCGCGTCGAACGCGTGGTGATCGAGGGATTCGAGCCCAGCTCCGGCATGGCGAGGTTCGATTCAGCGCCGCCTGCGGCCGGGAATGCGCGATCGCAGCAGCGGCGCCCGCAACGCAATGGGCAGCGTCCTGCCAACGGCGCGCGCGGTGGTAACGGTCGCAACGGCGACAGGCCGCACGGCGGGCAGCCTTCCCGGCGTTCCGAAACGCAGCATCACCGCAACGATGGCGGCCGCGGCCGGCCGGGGGCGACTCTGCTCGGCGGCAATCGCTGATCGGCCCAATTCGGCGTTGAACCGGGGCGCCGCCTTCGACGCGGCGCTTCTGTTTTTTTGAAACCAAAGAGGAGAATGACATGAACATCTTCGTCGGCAACCTTGCACCGGAAGTCACCGAAACCGATCTCGTCGAACTGTTCAAGCCTTTCGGCGAGGTGAAAACGACGGAAGTGAAGCGCGAGCTGTTTTCCGGTGTCGGAAAAGGTTTCGGTTTCGTCGAGATGCCCGGACGCAATCACTCGCTCGCCGCAATTGCCGGACTGAACGGCAAGGAATTCAAGGGGCAGCCGCTGCGCGTCAACGAAGCGCACGAATTCCCCACCCGCGGCCGCAGACGCTAGAAAGGCGGTGACTGGTGACTTGTGACCAGTGACTAGAAAAAAAGAAAGGGCCGCATCGCGGCCCTTCTTGTTTTTGAGTTGGCACCCCACGCATTTCTCGAGGATTCCAGCACCGGTTCTCGCAGTTCACTGAGTCCTGAGTCCCGAGTCCTGCTTTTACTCGTCACTCGTCACCAATCACCAGTCACTGCTTTTGCTGAATTTGTCGCCTGACAAGTTCAGCAAAAGCGTTCGCCGGCAGTGGCACGCTGAAGTAGTAGCCTTGGTAGGTATCGCAACCCGTCGCCCGCAGAAACTCCAGCTGGTCCTTGGTTTCCACGCCTTCCGCGGTCACTCCCAGGCCGAGGTTTTTGGCCATCGCGATCATGGCACTGACGATCGCCGCATCGTCGCTGTCCGCTGTGATGTCGGCGATGAAGGACTTGTCGATCTTCAGGCGGTGTACCGGAAATTGCTTGAGATAGGCCAGGCTTGAATAGCCGGTGCCGAAGTCGTCAACGGACAGATGTACTCCCAGTTCCTCGAGACGCAGGAGCGTGGCAATGGTGTCGCCGGAGCGGTCCATGATCGCGCTCTCGGTGATTTCCAGTTCCAGGTGATCTGCGCTCAGGCCGGTTTCGCGCAGGATCTCGCTGATCATCTCCAGCAGGTTGCCCTGCTTGAACTGCAGCGGCGACAAATTCGCGGCCAGACGCAACGGCGCCAAACCTTCCTTCTGCCACGCACGCAGCTGCGCGCATGCCGCTTTCAGCACCCACCTGCCGATGTCCAGAATGAGGCCGGATTCCTCGGCCACGGGGATGAACTTTCCCGGGGGCACCAGTCCCTCCGGGCCCTTCCAGCGCACCAGCACTTCCATGCCGATGATGTGCTCGGTCTTCAGGTCCACCGTCGGCTGGTACTGGAGCAGGAATTCCCCGTTTTCCAGCGCGCGCTTCAGTTTCGCCTCCATCTCGAGGCGCTCCGCAGCGAAAGGCGCCATGCCTTTGTCGTAGAACTGGAATTGCTGCCGGCCCCCGCGCTTCTTGGCGTGATACATGGCGATATCGGCGTTCCTCACCAGGTGCTCGATGTCTTCGGCGTCGCGCGGGTAGAGCGTAATGCCCACGCTCGCGGAGACCAACATGTCGCGCCCGTCGAGCACGATCGGATCTGACAGCGCGGCCCTGATCTTTTCGGCAACTGAAGACACCTGCGTGGGATCGTTCACGCCCTCGATGATGACGGTGAATTCGTCGCCGCCGAGACGGGCGATGGTGTCTATCTCGCGCAGGAAACCCTTGAGCCGCTCGGCGATGGTCTTCAGGACGCGATCGCCGGCGGCGTGTCCGAGGCTGTCGTTGATCTGCTTGAAGCGGTCGAGATCGAGAAACAGCAGCCCCACCATGGTCTGCTCTCGGCGGGCGCGCACGATGGCCTGGCGCAGCCGATCGTAGAACAGCGAGCGGTTGGGCAGACCGGTCAGCACGTCATACTGGGCGAGAACGGCAAGGCGCTCCTCGAAGCGCTTGCGTTCGGTGACATCGTCGATGATGCCTTCCAGCGCGACGATCGCGCCGGAGGCGTCGCGGACCGCCTGCGCCTTTTCCGACACCCACTTCACCGCGCCGTCCGCGCAGACGATCTGGTATTCGATCACGAAGCGGTCGCCACCCTCGAGCTTGTCGCGGATCTCGTCCGCCACCCAGCCGCGATCGTCGGGATGCACCAGTTGAATGAAGGAAATTTTACGGTTTTGCACCAGGTCGCCGGCCGGATAGCCGGTCAGGTGCATGGCGCCGTCGCTGACGAACTCGAGGGTCCAATGGTCGTCGAGCCGGCAACGGTAGGCCATGCCGGGGAGGTTGCGCAGCAGCGTGGACATGGTCCGCTCCTGTTCCCGCAATGCCGACTCGGCGGCCTGGCGCTGCAGGTCGTGTTCGATCGAGTCCAGCGCAAAAGAAAGATTGGCGGCTATCTCGTCGAGCAGCGCGATCATTTCTGCGTCGAAGATCTCCGGTTCGGCGGAGTAGACCACTAAGGCGGCCACGATATTGCCCGCCCGGCGCAGCGGGAATGCCCCGCCGGAACGGAACCGCGCGTCGCGCACCAGATCGCGCCAGAGCACGGTGCGCGGATCGTTGACAAAGTCGTTGCAGATGCAATGTGTACCCTCGCGGATGGCAGTAGCGACCAGCCCGGTCGCCTGCGGTCCGTCGCGGTCCAGTTCGAGCCTGATGCCGGCGAGTTGTTCCTGGTGAGTGCCATGGGAAGCGACGAAGGTTCCGACTTTTTCCCCGGCGGCGAATTCCATCACGCCGGCGAGCTGGAACTTGCCATGATCGACCGCGACGCGGCAGGCCTCACGGAACAGTTCCTGCGGATCGGATATCTGCGCAATCGCCGTGTTGGCCTGGCTCAGCGTCGCGTACAGATTGGTGAGGCGGGCATTCTTCAGCTCGTCGCGTTTGCGCGCGGTAATGTCGCGAAAAATGGTCTGTATCGCCGGCTTGCCGGCGTACATGAAATAACGCGAAGAGACTTCGACGTCGATCGCCGCGCCGTCGAGCCTCACGTACTTGAGTTCGACGCGCGGGACTTCGGTGCGTCCTTCGTAGACCTGTCGTACCCGGGCGCGCGAGATGCGCTCGTAATCGGGATGCAGGATGGAATACGCGTCGCGGCCCAGCAACTGAGACACGTCACCGGCACCCAGCATCTGAACTGCGGCCCGGTTTGCGAAGACATAGTATCCGTCGCAGTGAACCAGGATGGCATCCGGCGACAGCTCGACCAGCTCCCGATAGCGCTCCTCGGACTGCTTGCGCGCAACGAACTCGCCGACCAGCGTGCCTGTGGTGGCGCCGGTCATGAACAGGCGCTCGTCCTGCCGTCGCGGCTGCCGGCTGAAGAACTCCAGCGCACCCAGCGTCTGGCCGCCCGCGAGCAGCGGAAACGCGAAGGCGGAGCGCAGCCCGGCTTCGACGGCAGCCTG
The DNA here is from genome assembly GCA_036000845.1 of Burkholderiales bacterium. Lineage (GTDB taxonomy): Bacteria > Pseudomonadota > Gammaproteobacteria > Burkholderiales > JACQAP01 > JACQAP01. The sequence goes on along the minus strand of DASYUW010000166.1, from coordinate 5,514 downwards.
CGCGCGGCGCAATCCAGGCGCGGCGGACGTATCTTCGATCAGAAACGGTTGCCGGGTCTCGAGCACCGTGCGGACCAACCCGCCGGGACCCGGCATGAAGGACGTGCCACGAACCAACTCCACGAACGTAGTGTTGTCCAGGAAGGGCGCATGCCACATCCGGGTGCAGGCGACCTGATGCGTCTGTTCGTCTTCCTGCCATCGCGCGCCGTAGTCCCAGCGCAGAGTCGCGCAAAAAGCGCGGATGATCCGTTCCAGCGCGTCCTCCAGCGAGGACGTATCCGCGAGGACCCGGCCCATGGTCTGCAGAAGCGAGAGGTGCGCCTCGGGCGAGTCGCCCTGGGGAGAGAATTCGTCGATCAGCATGCAGGGCTCTGGTTGCTTCGATTCTCGAAAGGATTGCGCCGGTCGCGACGGCGGGGCTGGCCGGAGTGCGCCGCTTGCGGAGGTGGCTCCACGACAAAACCTCGCCCACATGGCAGGCAAGGCAAGGTTCCGGGCTCTCTCGGATTTACAAGCACGCAAGGGGCATGCAGTTCGAACGTTGAAGTCTAAATCAGAAGGCGATGCAATGGGCGACCGGAATCAGGCGCCATAATGTGGATGAAGACCGCGGTGCGGGCAACTCGGCGGCTGGCTTTGCTCATACAATCGCCCGTGCAGCCGCAGTCGGGTTGCGCGATGTACCGATCCAGGATCGCCCCACCGGCGATCGGGGAAGCGGTTTCTGCGACCGGAAGAACATGAATCCGACAACCGAAAAGCTGATTTCACAGCGAGTAATCCCTGTATTGCGGCTGGCCACGCGCGCGGGCGCGGAATCCGCCATCGACTGTCTTGTCGAGGCGGGATTCAAGACCGTCGAACTGACGCTGACCACACCGGGTGCAATCGAGCTCATCGCATCACTGCGCCGCCGTACCGGCGCGGATTTTCTGGTTGGCGCCGGAACCGTGCTCGACCTCGACACCGCGAAGGCCTGCCTGGAGGCCGGGGCGGACTACCTGGTTTCCCCCTGCGTGGTGGCGGGCATGGGCAAGGCTGCCAACGATGCCGGCAGGGTAGTGCTGCTCGGCGGCTTTACCCCGACGGAAGTGCTGGCGGCGTGGCGCGAAGGCGCCGCCGTCGTCAAGGTCTTTCCTGCGACGACCGGCGGGCCAGCGCACCTCGCCGCGCTGCATGCGATTTATCCTCAGATTCCCCTGTGCCCGACCGGCGGTGTCTCCGCTGCCAACCTGCTGGATTACTTCAGGGCCGGTGCGGCCGTGGTCGGCATCGGCAACAACGTGATCGACCAGAAAGCACTGGCGGACGGCGATCGCGCGCGGGTGATCGGTCACGCGCGCGGTTTCCTCGAACTTGCGAAACGCACTGGGGAGTGACAATGGCGCGCATGGATGTCGTGTCCCTGGGCGAGCCGTTGTACGAGTTCAGCCAGATACCGGGAGAGAACGGCCGATATCTGCAGGGTTTCGGGGGCGACACCATGAACTGCGCGATCGCCGCGGCGCGGCAGGGCGCGCAAGCGGGTTACATCACGCGACTCGGCGACGACGAATTCGGCCGGCAGTTTCTCCAGCTATGGCGGGCCGAGGGACTCGACATCTCCGGCGTGGGCATCGACCCGCAAGCGCACACGGCGGTTTACTTCATTACGCACGGCGCAGATGGGCACGTGTTCAGCTACCTGCGCAAGGGTTCGGCGGCGAGCCGCATGCGGCCCGCGGACCTGCCACTCGAGCTGATCAGGGAGGCGAAGTTCTTTCATACGTCCGGGATCAGCCAGGCGATCAGCGACAGTGCCTGCGATACGGTGTTTGCCGCCGTGGAAGCGGCGCGAAGCGCCGGCGTCAGGATCGCCTACGATTCCAACCTGCGGCTGCGGCTGTGGCCGCTGGCCCGTGCCCGCGCGGTGATCCGTGCCACCATTGCTCTTGCCGACTATTTCCTGCTCAGCATGGAGGATGCCGAGGCGCTTTGCGGCAGAAAAGATGTGGACGCGATACTCGAATGGTGCCACGAGGCCGGCGCAAAAGTCGTCGCACTGAAACTGGGCGCGGCGGGGGTGGTGGGGAGCGATTCGAGGCGGCGCGAAATGATTGCCGGTTACGCGGTCAACTGCGTCGATGCCACGGGGGCAGGTGATTGCTTTGCTGGCGCGCTGCTGGCGCGAATGGCGGCGGGTGACGACTTCTGGGAAGGGCTGCGCTACGCCAATGCGGCCGCGGCCCTGGCGACTACCGGTTTCGGAGCGGTCGCGCCGTTGCCCACACCGGATGCGGTGCGCCGATTGCTATCCGGTTTCGCTTCGCAAGGCCGCCGATGATCGCGGATACGGGCGCCCGGGCACGGGTGCCTCAGCGCCCTTTCTTGCGTAACACGACCAGGACGACCAATAAGATCAAGCCGCCCACCATCCACGCGTCGAGCCAAGTCATCTGACACCTCTCTTTAGCAACCGCGTTTCCCGCGGCATGTCAGCAAGCGCGATTGTACGCGATTGGTAAATCCATGAATCATCGCGCGTCGCAACCTTATCGCTCGCATAAAAAAGTCTCCCGTCTCATTCCCCTTCGTCGTTCACGTATTCGTACTCGACAACCTTCTTGTTCCTTACGTACGGCGCCGACGCCGAATTGAACTCCGCGAAATGCCGGGACTTCAGATGTACGTCGAAGGCCGCACGGTTTTTGTAGATTTCATAGAGCAGGATATGGTCCGGCACGCCCTTTTGCACCAGCACATCGAAGCGGTGGCATCCGGGCTCCTCGGCCTGTGACTTGCGCGCGTTCTCCTTGATCAGGGCAAGGAATGGATCGAGCGCTCCGGGGACCAGATAGAAATCGACGGTGATGAGAAAGCGGTCCATGGAGATTTCCGTGCTTCGCGGTTCGTAATTCGTGGATCATTGTCGGTAAAATCGAACCGCGCCGCGTACCGCGAATCACGTGTCACGGTTTCCCGGCACCATACTGATAAGCGGACCAGGACGCAACCATGATCGACATGCAACGAGTGGGGGAGCAAACCGACGTGCTGGGTGAGGGGCCGGTCTGGGATGTCCAGGAACAGGCGTTGTACTGGGTGGACATCCGCAAACCCACGGTACGGCGTTATGACGCCGGGAACCGGAAAGTGACCGACTGGGTCATGCCGGAAATGGTGGGCTCTTTGGCGGTGCGGAAGCAGGGCGGGCTGCTGCTTGCGCTCAAGTCGGCCCTGGCATTCTTCGATCCGCGATCCGGCATCATTCGGCGTGTCGCGTCGCCCGAGGCCGATCGGCCGAGCCAGCGCTTCAACGACGGCAAATGCGACCGCCAGGGGCGCTTCTGGGCGGGTACCATGAATGACACGGTCCGCCAAGCCGACGGCACGCTGTACCGGTTCGACCGAACGGGATGCGTTGGCCTCGAGTCGGGCATCACCATCCCGAACAGCCTGTGCTGGAGCCCCGATGGGCGGACGATGTACTTCTCCGATTCGTGGACACGAACGATCTGCGCTTACGATTTCGATCCGGCATCAGGGCAGGCCGCGAACAAGCGCCCGTTCGCCACCACCGTAGCGCCGGCTATTCCGGACGGTGCAACGATCGACGCCGACGGCTGCCTCTGGTGCGCCGAGTACGACGGTTGGCGCATCACCCGATTCGCGCCAGACGGCAGTCGAATGCGCTCGATCGCATTGCCGTTGCAGCGCCCGACCAGTTGCATGTTCGGCGGCCCGGACCTGGGCACGCTTTTCGTTACCAGCGCCACGCAGAAACTCAGCCCCGAGGAGCTTGTGAAGCAGCCGCTGGCAGGCTCCTTGCTGGCAATGGATGTGGGCGTGCGCGGACTGCCCGAGACCCGCTTTGATGGGTAGGTGCGAGTGCTGAGTGCTGTGTGCTGAGTTCTGCGTAGCGAGCAGCCGGCCGCGGGCCGGCTATAGGATCGTTCGACGCAAAGATCGCAAAGAAGAGCAAGGATGAAGGCGGAAGGATGAAGGATGAAGAAAATCGCCAGTGCGGCGGCGCATAATGACTGATTTTCCAATGTTGATCTTTCTGTTTGCCTTTGCGTACCTTTGTGCACGCTGCGTTGCACGCTCTTAGTGTTGGCCTCCGGCCGGCTGGTTTCTTAGCAACACGCTGAATCTGCCTCTTGCCGTTCCTTCATCCTTCCGCCTTCATCCTTGTACTTTTACGGCTTTACCAGTTCAATCTGTTTGGCTTCGGTCTTCAGTCCCGCGGTCAGCACGAACCGCATGGCCTCTTCGCGCGACATCGGAACCGGAGTGACCCGGTTGCGCGGGATCATAACCGTGTAGCCGCCCACCTGGTAGCTCATCGGCAGATAGACCGCCACCTCGTCCTCGTTGCCGACGCCTTTGGGCAGGTCGGAGAAGTCGCTACGGGTGAGGAACCCGAGCAGGCGCATGTCGGTGCCCGGAAGCTGCACCGAAACCACCTGAAGCGCTTCGCTGTTCTTTTCATCCGAAAACAGGCCGAACAGGTCCTTCAGCGACCGGTACACCACCTTGATCAGCGGGATCTTCAGCAGAAGGCTCTCGCCGAGCTTGACCAACTGCCGGAATAGCCAGGCCCGCATCAGCAGGCCGATCAGGAATATGAGGACCAGTGCGGCAAGCAGCCCCATACCGGCGCGGTAATACTCGTCCGGCATCAGGAGCAGCAGCTGCTTGCCGAGGAAGCGCTCCACCGCCGCGAACAGCCAGACCGCCAGATAAATGGTTGCCAGGATGGGCAGGATCGTAAGGATCCCGGTCAGGAAGATTCTCCCAATGGATTTCATTCATGCTCCAATTCAAGGTTGTGTAGCGGACTGCCGCAATGTACCAGACACCAGCATAGGCGCGTCACGGCTTGCACGGATATGTACTGTTGAACGCCGCGAAGAGCAGCAGGTGGGCGCGCTGGATAAGGCTGGAAGGATCGCCCGTGGAGGGTTGAGCAGGGGCCCCGTTCACGGGGATGCGACCCCGGAATCGGGCGCGCGCATCCGGGATCAATGCTGGCACGGATATGTGCTGTTGAAGGCAGCGAAGAGCAGCAGATGGGCGCGCTGGATGAGGCGATCAGGATGCGCCCTCAGGTAGTTCACAAGCGCCGGCACGCCTTCCTTGGCGCTGAATAATTCCGGCGGGCAGAAGAACATGTCGGTGCGTTCGCGCCACGCCGACCAGGCATGGCCCCAGATGAATCCATCCACGAAGCCGATGCACGATGCCGCCTCGATGCGTTCCGCGGCGCTCAGGCCGGCGTCGTCGCCCGCTTCGATCATCCGCAGCGCCGGTTCGCAGCGGGCAAGCAACTGCTCGCCGCTCTCCTTGCCGATGCCGCCGGGACCAAGGGGATCGGCGGTGGTGGCCGTTGACGAGAACATGACGAGCACAGCAACGAGTAAGCGGATCATATTTGGAGGCGAGAGGCGAGAGGCGAGAGGCGAGAGGCGAGAGGCGAGAGGCGAGAGGCGAGAGGCGAGAGGCGAGAGGCGAGAGGCGAGAGGCGAGAGG
>DASYUW010000165.1:0-7121 GCA_036000845.1 Burkholderiales bacterium | reverse complement strand
CGACGACAACGAGTACGGCGAATCTCGATTGGGTAAAAGCCCTCGGTGCGGATATCGTCATCGATTACAGCAAGAACGATTTCGCAACAATCCTGCGGGACTACGATGTAGTTTTGAATAGTCTCGGGGGAGAGGTGCTCGAAAAATCACTCCAAGTGCTGAAACCTGGTGGAAAGCTCATCTCGATCTCCGGTCCACCTGATTCCGGTTTTGCGAAGGGCATTGGAGCGTCCTGGATCTTGAGACAGGTCATACGCCTGTTGAGTTATCGAATCAGGAAGAAAGCAAAACGTCATCGCGTGAGCTATTCATTTCTTTTCATGAAAGCAAACGGAGACCAGTTACGCGAGATCACTTCTCTCATGGAATCTGGGGTCATACGCCCAGTTGTGGATCGAGTCTTTCCATTCGAATCGACCAACGAGGCTCTGGCCTATGTCGAAAAAGGACGTGCAAAAGGCAAGATCGTCGTCAAGGTGAGATAGAAAAATCGCCTTGCTTCAATCGAAGCCGAGGCCTCGCTGTGAGGATGTGTCCGCTTTAGGTTGTGGATTCAACCGATCGACGCAACAGATTGTCGATATCGTTCGGCGGGTGTTTCGTAGTTTAGAGTTTTCCTTGGGCGTTCATTTAATTTTCTCGCCACCGCATTGAGCTTGGCTTGCGAGTAGGCCGAGATATTTGTTCCCTTGGGGAAGTACTGCCTCAACAGCCCGTTCGTATTTTCATTGGTCCCGCGCTGCCAAGGGTTCTGAGGGTCACAGAAGTAGACCTTTATGTCCGTCGCCAATGTGAAGCGCTTGTGGTCGGCCATCTCTTTGCCCCTGTCCCAAGTCAACGATTGGTAGAGCTCCTGCGGTAACTGGCGAGCGTTTTTGATCAGCGCGTTGATCACTGTCTCGGTATCTTTGCTGGCGACCTTTACCAACATCACATAGCGTGTATGACGCTCGACGAGGGTCGCAATCTGGCTGTTCTTGCTGCCGAACAGTAAATCACCTTCCCAGTGACCGGGTACCGCCCGGTCTTCAACCGTGGCCGGACGCTCGCTGATCGATACCGTGTCCGTGATTCTGCCGTGATTGCCTGTTTTCTGCGTGTGATGACGCGAGCGGCGCATAACTCGCGTGCGCCGCAAATGCTCCAGCAGTTCCTTCTTCAGGGCGCCACGGGCCTGAATGAAGAGGCTGCGATAGATGGTCTCGTGTGACACCTGGTAGTTCGCGTCGCCGGGTAAGTACGCTGCAGCCACCCGGCAATCTGCTCCGGCGACCACTGCACTTGGAGCTTGTTTGCCACGATGTGCGCCAACGTTCTGTTCTCAGCCAGTTTACAAGTCTTGGGGCGACGTGCCCTATCCCAGGCGGCCTGCTCGGCCTGACTCGCCCGATAGCATCCTTGACCACCGTTGCGCTCGATCTCACGGCTGATGCTGGAGGGTGCGCGCCCGAGTGATGTTGCAATCCAACGCATAGAGTGACCCGCAACCACAGCACGCGATATCTCTTCGCGTTCGGCCAAAGTCAGCGCCAATCTGGAACGAGATCGTTGCACCGGACGTATCCCGCCCGTCTCTGCCAGAATGCGTTGTATCGATGAGTGGTTCCGATCAAACAACTGGGCGATCTGCTGGAGAGATTCACCTTTCTGCCAGCGTTCCCACATCAGCGCTTTCTGGCTTTCCGTATAATAAATCCGCGGTCTTTGCTTCATCTGCAACACTCCTTCTGCTTACGCAGCATCTAGTGTGTTGCATCCACCGATTGAATCCGCAGTCGCGAAGAGACGGTCGCGTTTCTAAAAAGCCACCGGTGGCGCTAGCCAAATCCGGATACTGGTTGTCAGATCAAGTTGCGACTCCTACAACTTAGAGATCTTTCCCTCGCCCCTCGTGCCTAGCGCCTCGTGCCTCGCGCCTTAATTATCGAATATCGCTCGGACTGAACACCGTTGCACCCCTGCGCGGGGAATTGCCGTCATCGCTGTCGGCGTCGGACTGAAGCAGGCTTTCGAGTTCCTGCACCGCTTCCTTGCTGCTTTGAATGAGCTGGGTCTCGTCATGGTAAACGGCGTGCTGCCGCGCCAGGAATTGCCCATCATGGTGACGGAAAGTGGCGACCGCATCCTTTGCCTCCCATTCCGTCAAGCCCATGGCGCGCAAGATCTCTTGCGTGAGCTCGAGGGACGACGCGTAGGTTTCGCGTATGAGGTAGTCCACACCGATGTCCATTAGACGGTAGGCATGGAAACGGTTGCGTGCGCGGGCGTAGATGCGCAGGTTCGGGAAATGCTTTTTCGCCGTTTCCGCGGTACGCAGCGAGGACTCCACATCGTCGATCGCCAGCACCAGAATCTCCGCCTTGTCCGCCTTGGCGGAAAGCAGCATTTCGAGCCGCGAGGCATCGCCGTAGTAGGCGCGACTACCGAAGCGGCGCACCGTTTCGACCTGCTCCGCGCTCTTGTCCAGCGCGGTAAAGGGAATCCTCTTTGCCCGCAGCAGCCGCCCGACGATCTGGCCGACGCGCCCGAAGCCGGCGATGATGACCTTGTTTTCGTCGGCGTCGATTTCGTCGAACTTTTCCTCGGCCGGTTTTCTCAGCCATCTTGCAATTACGGCATCGTTCAGGACGAAAGCCAGCGGCGTCAGCGTCATCGACAGGGTTACCACGATCACCAGCGAGTCGGTCAGCGTGCGGCCCATGATGCCGCTGTCCGCGGCCAGGCCGAACAGCACGAAGGCGAACTCGCCGCCCTGGCACAAGGCCACGGCGAGTCCGCGCGAGGACGCCCAGCTGTGCCCTGAGAGGCGGCCGATGCCGAGCAGGATGGCCGCCTTGACCGCCATCAGCGCGGCCGTGGCGCCAACGATGGCGATCGGATGGGCAACGATCAGCCCGAGATCCGCGGACATGCCCACCGATATGAAAAACAGCCCGAGCAGCAACCCCTTGAACGGCTCGATGTCGGCTTCCAGCTCGTGGCGGTACTCCGAGTCGGCGAGCAGCACGCCGGCAAGAAAGGCGCCCAGCGACATCGACAGTCCTACCGAAGTCATGAGCAGCGAGGTGCCGATCACCACCAGCAGCGCGGCCGCGGTGAAGATCTCGCGGATGCCGCTGACCGCAATCGCGTGCAGAACCGGCCGCAGCAGGTAACGCCCGCCGACGACGACCGCGACGATCACGCCGATCGCGATCAGTGCGGCCAGCCATGTGCTGCGGCCGCTGAGATCCATGTCGCCCGCGCCAAGCAGGGGAATCAATGCCAGCAGGGGAATGACCGCAAGATCCTGGAACAGCAGGATGGCAAACGACGAGCGTCCGTGCCGCGCGGTGAGCTGGCCCTTCTCGGCGAGGATTTGCAGCACGAATGCGGTGGACGACATCGCCAGGCCCAGACCGACTACGATCGCGCTTTGGACCGTCATCCCGAACGCAAGCGCGATCGCTCCCAGCACTGCACCGGTAATCAGTACCTGGGCGGAACCCAGCCCGAATACCGAGCGGCGCAGCACCCACAGCCTGGAAGGCTGCAGCTCCAGGCCGATGACGAACAGCAGCAGCACCACGCCGAGTTCGGCGAAGTGCAGGATGTTCTCGACCTCGGTGACGAATTTCAGGCACCAGGGACCGATGATGACGCCGGCCGCGAGATAGCCCAGCACCGCTCCCAGCCTGAATCTGCGGAACAGCGGGACGGTGACGACTGCCGCAGCGAGAAAGATCGCGGCTTCGCTGAGCAACCCCATGATCGTGGCCCGGAAGGAAGGAGTAGCCTGATTCTATGTTCCGGTGCACAAAAGAGAAAGGCCGCAGCGGTCCGCTACGGCCTTTACCTCTACGCACACATAAGGTTACTTCGCTGCAATTACGCGGATCTCGACCTTGTACTGAGGGTTCGCGAGCTTCGATTCCACGCAGGCGCGGCAGGGGGTATTGCCTTTTGGCACCCACATGTCCCACACGGAATTCATCTCGGCAAAATCCTTGATGTCCGCCAGCCAGATGGTCGCGGTCAGGATCCTGGTCTTGTCGGTGCCGGCTTCCTTCAGGTCCCGGTCTATCTTGTCGAGAATCTGGCCGGTCTGGCCGGCCACGTCCGCGTTGCCGTCGTCGGCGACGATGCCGGCGGTGTAAACCGTGTCCCCATGGATGGCGGCCTGCGAAAGCCGCGGGCCGACGTGAAGGCGTTGGATGGCCATTATGGTTCGCTCCTCATCGGTAAGGTTGTGTCGTCACATGAACCATCTACGGAACTCGCTGATCAGCACGAATGCCGTGATCACCGTGGCGCCGAGCCAGAGCAAGGCGGTCATCCACGCCGGTGCGTTCAGCTCCTTTGGCAGATAACGTTGAATCAGGTAAACCGTGCCGAAGGAAATGATGGGAAGCGTCCACGCTTGCGACAGGCCGCCCCAGGTCACCATCGCTACCGGTTGCTCACCGAAGATGAAAAACATCACCACCGGGACGACGGTCAACACCACGATGAAGATATCGCGCCAACGCGTGCGTGCCTTGTAATCGTCGTGCTCGAAGACGCCCTGCAGACGCATGAAATCGGAAAGCATGCGCGAGTGCCCCGCGGTGGCGGCGAAAATCGTGCCGTAGAGGATGATGATCGCACCCACGTAAAACACGTATTTGGCCCAGGCGCCGAGGGTCTGGGTATAGATATTGGACAGGATCGGGATCATGTCGCTGGTAGCAGGCACCAGACCCATGCCGTGCAGGATCCCCGCGCCGAGCAGATAGAAAGCGATCGTGGCGACGGTGTAGATGATCATCGAGAAAATGACATCCACATTCATCACGTGTACCCAGCCCCTGGCGCGGCGGCGCCACGCTTCCGAATTCTCGTGCGGGCCGGTGTAGCGCGCGTAGCCCTTTTCCACGCACCAGTAGGTGTACATGTACAGTTCGGTGGCGCCGACACCGGTGATGCCGAACGTGGCAAGCGCTATGGCGACTCCCGCGGCCGGCAGTTCAAAGGTGAAGCCCTGCGCCACGTCCGCCCACGAGAAGTACTCCGGCATGCGGGTCAGGACCACCGCCGCGAGCAGGGTGATCAGCGTGAACAGGCCGACCTTGATCATCGCCAGCCGCTCGATGCGCTGGTAGGCGCCGCCGAGCAGCAGGATCAGCGTGAGCACGAAGAAGGCGAGCACCCACCACATCACCTCGATGTCGGTGAAAATCTTCATCACCTGCGACACGCCGATGAACATCGCGCTGATCTGGAACAGGGTCGTGAACACCATCGCGATCCATGCCCAGATCACCCAGTTCACTTTCCCTATTTTCCCGGGAATGCGGTTGAATGCTTCCAGACCGGTTTCGCCGACCGCAATGGTGTAACGCCCGAGGAAGGATTGGACTACGGCCTTGATCAGGCAGCTCAGGATAATCAGCCACATCACCGTATAGCCGACTTTGGCGCCGAGCGTGGTGGTTGCAATCAACTCACCAGAGCCGACGATCGACGCTGAAAGCACGATCCCCGGGCCGATTTTTCTCAATATCTTGCCCAGAGTCGTGGGGGGTTCGAGTACGTCTTTGGGATTCAGTGCGTAGGGATCGAAAAGGCCCTTCTCGACAGCCTTGTCTATCGGTGTGGACGCCGTGGTCATGTTTTTCTCCTCCGTTATCTAGGGTTTCTTGTCGCGTCTCTGTGGACGCTATGCGCATCGGGACGGGCGCCCCGGTAGTGCGGGACCAGCCGGGCGTAAGGTAACACAGGGGTAAGGCGTGAGGCGAGAGGCGTGAGGAGCGAGGGACGAGGGGCGAGGGACGAGGGAAGAGGGAAGAACGAAAGAGCATTGACCCTTTTTTTTCTCTTGCCCCTCGCCCCTCGTACCTTGGACCTCGCAGCTAAGCGGTCGCGGGACGCGAACCGCGCAACGTCACCAGTTCTTCGGCCACCGTGGGATGAATCGCGACGGTATCGTCCAGATCGCGCTTGGTCGCCCCCATCCGCACCGCCACCGCGAAGCCCTGCAGCATTTCGTCGGCCCCGGACCCGAAGATATGCAGGCCGACGACCTTTTCTTCTGGACCGGCGACCACCAGTTTCAGCGCGCACTTCCCATTGCGATGGGTGAAGGCGTGATACATCGGGGTGAAGCCCGCCTCGTAAACCTTGACCGCCGCGGCCCCGAACTTCTGCGTCGCGGCTTCCTCGGTAAGCCCGACGGTGCCGATCGGTGGATGGGTGAACAGCACCGTGGGAATATTCTCGTAAACGAGCCTGCGCTCTGTCATTCCGCCGAACACGCGGTCCGCCAGCCTTCTGCCGGCTGCGATGGCAACCGGTGTCAGCTCGAACTGACCGGTGATGTCGCCTATCGCATAGATGCCCGCGACATTGGTGTTCTGATACGCATCGGCGCTGATGTCGCCGGAGTCGTTGACTTTCACTCCGGTCTTGTCCAGATCGAGTTTGTCGGCATTGGAGCGGCGGCCCACCGCCCAGATCAGCGTGTCCAGGCCTTCCACAACCTGACCGTTGTCGCAGTCGACACGCATCACGCCGGAGGCTTTCCCGGCCCGGCTTACGCGCGCCCGCGTGACCATTCGTACCCCATCGGCTTTCATCTGCGTCATCAGGCTGTCGCGCAACATCGCATCGAAACTGTGCAGAAAGTGATCGCGGCGCAGAATCATGGTCACGTCGGCACCCAGCGCCCGCAATACCCCGGCGAATTCCACCGAGACGTAGCCGGCGCCGACGATCGCAACTTTATTCGGCCTGGCCTCGAGCTCGAAGAATCCGTCCGAGGTGATGCCAAGTTCCGACCCAGGGATGTCCGGCATGATCGGCCGGCCGCCAACCGCGATGACGATGTGTTCCGCGGTGAGTGTCTCGCCGTTCACCTCGACGGCCTTGGGCCCGGCGAATCGGGCGAAGCCGCGCACGATCTCCACGCCGTTCCTGGTCAGCGTGCGTTCGTAATGGCCGTTCATTTCCGCCACGTACCGGTCGCGATTGCGCTTCAGATGCGCCCAGTCGAACTTCTCGGACCCCACCGAAAATCCATAGTCCGCGGCATCCTCGATCGCGTGCGCGAGGCTGGCGCCGTTCCACATGATCTTCTTGGGCACGCAGCCGACGTTGACACAGGT
>DASYUW010000164.1:0-19694 GCA_036000845.1 Burkholderiales bacterium | reverse complement strand
GCGGTGAACGGTAAATGGTGAACGGTAAACGGTAAAAGCAAAAACAATCACCCGCGCACTAAATCGCCTTTCACCATTCACTTATCACCATTCACTATTCACTGAATCATCATGGCTGACAGAGAATTCGGATTCGGCACCCTGTGTCTGCATGCGGGACAGATCCCGGACGCGGCCACCGGTTCGCGGGCGGTTCCGATCTACCAGACTACTTCCTACGTGTTCGACTCGGCCGATCACGCGGCGAGCCTGTTCAACCTTCAGACCTTTGGCAACGTGTATTCGCGGATCTCGAATCCGACGGTGGCGGTGTTCGAGGAGCGCATGGCGGCACTGGAAGACGGCCGTGCGGCGCTGGCCGCTTCGTCCGGCCAAGCGGCGCAGATGTGCGCTCTGCTCACCATCCTGCGCGAAGGCGACGAAATCGTCTCGGCGAGCACGCTCTACGGCGGCACTTATTCGCAGTTCGACGTGACCTTCCGTCAGTTCGGCATCAACACCGTGTTCGTGAATCCGGACGACCCGGAGAATTTCCGCAAGGCGCTTACCCCGAGGACGCGCGTCCTTTACGCGGAAACCATGGGCAACCCGCAGATCAACGTGCTCGACATCGAGGCGGTGGCGAAGATCGCAAAAGAAGCAGGCGTGCCCCTGATTGTCGACAATACCTTTGCCTCGCCGTACCTGTGCCAGCCCATCAAGTTCGGCGCCGACGTCGTTACCCATTCGGCAACCAAGTTCATCGGCGGCCACGGTACCACCATGGGCGGCGTGGTCGTCGAGTCCGGAAAGTTCCCATGGGGCAACGGCAAGTTCCCGATGATGACCGAGCCCTCGCGCGGCTATCACGGCGTGATCTTTCACGAGACCTTCGGCGACTTCGGTTACACCATGAAGTGCCGCATGGAAACCATGCGTACGCTTGGTCCGGCGTTGTCGCCGTTCAACGCCTGGTTGCTGCTGCAGGGGCTGGAGACATTGCATGTGCGCATGGAGCGTCACGTTGCCAACGCCGTGGCGGTGGCGAATTTCCTCGAGAGCCATGCGCGGGTCTCCTGGGTGAATTACCCGGGGCTTCCCAGCAGCAAGTATCACGCGCTGGCGCAGAAGTACCTGCCAAAAGGCACCGGCTCGATCATGACTTTCGGCATCAAAGGCGGCATGGGAGCGGGCGTGAAGTTCATCGAGGCGCTGCAGTTCTGCTCGCACCTTGCCAACGTGGGTGACGCCAAGACACTGGTAATTCACCCCGCCTCCACCACTCATCGTCAACTGTCGGAAGAAGAACAGGTCAAGGCTGGGGTCGGGCCCGACATGATCCGGCTGTCGATCGGCATCGAGGACGTCGACGACATTCTCTGGGACATCGACCAGGCTCTCGCGCAATCGAAAGCGTAAGGCGAACCACCAAGACACCAAGACACCAAGAAGAACAAGACCACGAACCACGATGTGAAGCGCAAGGATCGCTGTTCGACTTGACCGATTCCGCAGGCGCAGGCGGGCCGACCATCTCTCCCGACTCACTGAACCCCTTGAAGTCCGTAGACAATCGATTTTTTTCTTGGTGCCTTGGTGTCTTGGTGGTTCGTCTTGAAGCTCTTTGCGTCCATTGCGGTAAGCGCTTTGACTGAAAAATGAAGGGCGTGGTGTGGCCGCTGATCGTAACCATGGCCATCCAGGCGCTGGTGTCGATGACGGTGTTCGCGCCGCCGGTTTTCGCTCCTGCTGCACACGATGACATCGGCTTCCCCGCGAGCTGGGTCGGGATCGTCACTGCCCTGACCTTCGCCGCAGCCACTTTCGGGGCGCTCTTTTCCGGAGGAGTCATCGCCCGGGTTGGTGCGCTGCGCATGAGCCAGTTCTCGCTGCTGCTGTGCGGCAGCGGCATCGCGTTGATCGCGAGTTCCAACGCCTGGCTGGTCGCGCTCGGGGCGCTGGTGATGGGCCTAGGGTATGGGCCGGTGACGCCGTCCAGTTCGGCGATCCTCGCGGACCGTGCACCCGAGCGTATCCGCAGCTTCATCTTCTCCTTGAAGCAGACCGGCGTGCCGATCGGCGGGGCGCTCGCCGGGGCGATCGTGCCCGCCCTGATTATCGCTTTCGGCTGGAGGACATCCGCACTGTCGGTAGGTCTGGCGTGTGTCGCGCTGGCCGCAGCGATCCAGCCGTACCGGGCCGTGGTGGATCTCGCGCAGCATTTCGATCGTCCGAAAAAGCCGGCAAGCCTGCTCGAGCCGCTGCGCCTGGTGCTTGCGCATCCGCGCCTGCGCGAGATGGCTTTCGCCTCCTGCACTTATTCCGGAATGCAGGCCTGCCTCAGCACCTTCCTGGTCGTTTATCTGGCCCAGCGAATCGGATTTTCCGTGCCGGTTGCCGGAGCGGCGCTGGCGACCGCGATGACGGCAGGGATCATCGGTCGCATTTTGTGGGGCGTCGTGGCGGACAAGGGGGTGAAACCACGGGCGCTGCTTGGAATTCTCGGCGTGACGATGTCAGTGGGAGCTTTTCTCACAGCGGCGTTCACCGGCACGTGGCCGCTCGCCGCGGTATTTGCAGTGAGTTTCACTTACGGCGCGACCGCGATCGGATGGAACGGGGTGTATCTCTCGGAAGTCGCCCGCATCGCACCGCCCGGCAAGGTCGGCGCCGCAACCGGGGCGTCGCTGGCGATGACTTACGCCGGCGTCGTGGTTCTGCCGATGCTGTTCTGGGTGATCGTTACGCTTTCGGACAGCTATGCGGCTGCATTCGTCGCCGTCGGTTCACTGACGCTGTGGCGGGGCGTGCTGTTCCTGAAGCCTACTGCTTGAAGGCAGACTGGCGCTTGGCCAGTTGCCAGCGTCCGTCGCGCTTGACCCAGAAGTTCAGGTATCGCAGGTCGGCCTTGCGGCGTTCGCCTCCGATCTCGAGATCGAGCCGGGTGCCGCCTATCGCGGTGGCGACGTCGCCATAGACGTCCACCTTGACGTCATAGCGCTCGGCGCTGAAGATTTTCACGGTGCCGGTCTGCATCTGTTTGACGTAGCCCGGTTTGTCATTGGTCTTGCCGTTGGGTTGATGGTAGAAAAACTCCTCGGCCAGCGTATTCGCCAATGCATCGGCATCGCCGCGGATCATCGCGTCGTAGCGAAGATCCTCGACTTTGTGGATCTCCTCCACCGGCCCGGCGAGCGCCGGTCCCGCAAGCAGACCCGATCCGGCGAGCAAGAGACCCGCGAACAGCCTGTACCACGTCGCGTGGTTCATATCCGATTCCTCCCGATTGAAGTTGTAATCGGCCCGACACCCGGCCTCGCGGAGAATTCTAGACCCTAAGGGTAAATGGCGTGGCAGAAAATTCAGGCGAGCAGAAAGGATTCAACCGCATGTGCGAATCGCATGGGTTGGTCGTGATGCATCATATGGCCGGCATCGGCTATGGTTTGCTCGCTTAGCGAGCGATAACAGGACCGGTAGCTGTCCAGCAAGGCCTTGTCGCCCCTCATCCACTTCATCATCCATTGGTCGTCGCCCCACAGCCAGAGCGCCGGCGCGGCAATGCGCCGCCAGCAGGCCATCGCCTCCTCGATACGGTAGAGCACTGGATTCACCATTTTGTGGCACGGATCGGCGCGCAGACGGATGCTGCCGTCGGGCATCTGCTCGGCCCAGTGCATGGCGAGGAACGCGGCGCGCTCGTCGGTGATGCGCGGATTGTTGGTCTTGAGCCGCTGAACGACTTCTGAGAACGTCGAGTAGGGGCGCAACGTCGGCGACTCGCGGCGTTCGTCCAGCCACTGGGCGTAGCGTTCCGGCGCTTTTTCCGACTTGGTCGGTGGCAGGCCGAAGCCCTCCGCCAACACCAGCTTGGCGACGCGTTCCGGGCGGATGCCGGCGTAAAGGTTGGCCACGTTGCCGCCCATGCTGTGTCCGATCAGGTTCGCCGGCCCGTCCGGCTGGAAATGGTGCAGCAGCGCGTCGAGGTCGGCGATGTAGTCCGGGAACCAGTAGCTGTCGTTGGTCCACTCCGACAATCCGAACCCGCGCCAGTCCGGCGCGATGACATGCCAGTCGCGCCGCAATTCGTCGACGACAAACTGGAACGATGCCGACACGTCCATCCAGCCGTGCAACAGGAAAAGTTTCGGCGCGGACTCGCTGCCCCAGGTGCGCACGTGGTAGCGCAGGCCGCGGATGTCGAGGAATTCCGAGCGACTGGCTTTCACGGCTCAGGTTTTCCTGCGGATGCCGGACGGCAGGCCGGCGATGCGAGCGTGCTCGCCGGTAGTGAACGCGGAAGGGTCACCCAGATAGTCGAGCATCATCTGGCTCGAATCGAATCCCCAGAAACAGAAACCGTCGATCGCGAAAGTCGGCACACCCCAGACGCCAGCTGCGATGGCTTCGTCGGTGTTCGCTTTGAGCCGTGCCTTGACCGACGGGTCGGCGATGCGGGCGCCGGCGTCGGCGACGCCGAGGCAATCGGCGAGCGCGGTGAACTCTTCCGGGTCCGATGGATCGCGGCCTTCCGCCCAGATGAAGTCGAAAATTCTGCGCACGGTTGCAAGAGGCGCGTCGACAGCGACGGCCAGCCTGAGCACCGAAAGCGGATTGAAAGGATGTCGTGGCGGAAGGCGCATTGGCACGCCATGACGCCGCGCGAGCCAGAGCGTCTGGCGGTAAGTGTGCTCGCGCTTGCCGCGAATCTCGGCCGGCCCGAGTGCGCCGGCGTGGTCGAGCAGCGCGCCGAACAACACCGGTTTCAGGCGCACCTGTACGCCGACCGGCAACGCCGGAAAAGTCGCGCACTGCAGGTAAGAGTAGGGCGAAATGAAATCGTAGTACCAGTCTAGCGTCCTCATGGCCTACTCCTGCCCCGTCATCGGTTCCGTTTCCTCGTGCCTGCGGATGCTGAGGTAGGACAGGATCGCCAGCGCGATGCCGATCAGCAGCATGCCGATGAGTTCCGACCTGCCCGGCTCTTCGCCGAGTTGCAGCCAGGAGGCGACGATTGCGATCAGCGGAATCCCCAGCGAAGACAGGCTGGTGGTGCCCGCCGGCAGCCGGTGCAGCACGTACAGCCACGTCAGCCAGCCGATGCCGGTCGCGAGCACGCCGTTGAACACGGCGGCAAAAATGAACGTGCCGGTCCAGTTGACCGGCTCGCGGTCGAAGACCAGTTGAGCGATCAGGATCGGAACCAACCCCACCAGCATCTGCCAGAAGGTGAACGACAGCGCATCCACCGGGGCGCGGTTATGCAGACGCTTCGCATACACCACGCCGATGGCCCAGCACATGCCGGCCAATACTGCCAGGGTCTTGCTGAACATCGAAGTGTGCATTTCCCAGGGTTCGAGCACGAACACGAGCCCGATCGCCGCAAATACTACCGATACCCACTGCAAGCCGCGGATGCGCTCGTGCAGCACCGGCCAGGCGAACACCAGCACCCAGAACGGCATGGTGAAAACCAGCACCGAAGTCTTTCCGGGGCCGCCTTCGGACAGCGCCCAGGTGTTGAGGATGATGAAGGCGAAAGTCTGGATCAGTCCGATGAGGATGAGCGCCGGCCAGTGCTGTGGCCTGAGCGAGGATCGCGTCCACAGCAGGCCGATAAACAGCGTCAGTACGCCGAGCTCGACGCGAATCGCGGCGAAGTCCAGCGGACTGGCGTAATACAGGCCGAGCTTGGAGGTGATCCAGCTATAACCCCACAGGATCACCAGCAGGATCATAGCGATCACCGCCCTGCGGGTTTCGCGTGCGCCGGTCATTAGGCGTCCGCGAGTTCCGGATTCAGATTTCCGTCCAACGCGCTACGCTGATCGAAGACAAAGCAGCGGCCTTTGAAGTGCGCGTTGCCGCAGTTCTCGAAGTACTGCAGGATGCCGCCTTCAAGCTGGAAGACGCTGCGGAATCCTTTTTGGACTAGCACCGGCGCGGCCTTCTCGCAGCGGATGCCGCCGGTGCAGAAGGCAACGATGGTCTTGCCCTTGAGCGATTCGTCGAGCTTGTCTGCTGCCCGCGGAAACTCCGCGAAGGACTTCAGATTCAGGTGAATGGCATCACGAAACGTGCCGGTCTTCACTTCGAACGCGTTGCGGGTGTCCAGCAGGACCACTTCGCGCCCCTCGTCCAGCCAGCGCTTGAGCTCGGCCGGCGTTACGGCCGGCGCGCGCTGCGCCGCAAGGTCGAGGCCGGGCACACGCAGGGTGATGATTTCTTTCTTGATCTTGACCAGCATGCGTTTGAAGGGCAGGTAGGAGGAAACGCTTTCCTTGAAACGCAGCCCGCTCAGGCGGGAATCGGCGTGCATGAAAGCCTTGAAGCGGTTCACGGCCGGCCCGGAGCCGGAGACAGAAACGTTGATGCCTTCGGGGCTTAGCAGGATCGTGCCCTTGAGGCCGAGCGTCCCGGAGCACTCCTTGAAACGCGACTTGAGCTCGGGCAGGTGTTCAAGCGCGACGAACTTGTAGCCGGCGAGATTGACGAAGCGCATGGCAGGGAGGGCGGTGGAAAGGCGCGTATTTTAGCAAGCTGGGGCGCAAACCAAAAAAATCCCTCACCACGGAGGACACAGAGGACACGGAGGAAAAGCAAAAACAGAATAAAAACTTACGCGATTTCAAGGATCGGATTGTCGGCTCAAACACCCATACCTCCGGATGGCGTCCTTGATTTCCCTTGTTCTGACTCCCGATTGTTGTCCTTGGTTTTTCCTCCGTGTCCTCTGTGTCCTCCGTGGTTAAGGCTTTGTGGCGAGTCCTGCGCCAGTCTTTCAACGAGCGCGTAAAATGCCGCTCATGCAACCGAAGTTCATCCACCTGCGCCTGCACAGCGAATATTCGATCGTCGACGGCATCGCCCGGCTCGACGGCGCAGTGGCGGCAGCACAGGCGGATTCTATGCCGGCGCTGGCGTTGACCGACCTCTCCAACGTCTTCGGAATGGTGAAGTTCTACCAGGCCGCGCGCAGCCAGGGAATCAAGCCGATCATCGGCTGCGACGTCTGGATCAGCAACGAAGCCGACCGCGACAAGCCATTCAGGGTGTTGCTGCTGTGCGCTTCTTCCGCGGGTTACCTGCGGCTGTGCCACTGTCTGACGCGCGCCTACCGCAACAATCAGCACCGCGGCCGCGCGGAAATCCACAAGAAGTGGCTCGGCGAAACCAGCACCGATGGATTGATTGCGTTGTCGGGCGCGCATCTCGGCGATATCGGCCATGCGTTGCTTGCCGATAACCCGCAGCAGGCGCAGAAGCTGGCAAGGGAATGGGCGCTGCTTTTCCCGCAGCGCTTCTATGTCGAGTTACAGCGCGCCGGCCATACCCATGCCGAGCACTACGTCAAGCGCGCGGTTCGGCTTGCTTCCGGCCTGAAACTGCCGGTGGTGGCGACGCATCCGGTGCAGTTTCTCAAGCGCGAGGATTTCGTCGCCCACGAGGCGCGGGTGTGCATTGCCGAGGGTTATGTTCTTTCCGACCAGCGCCGCCCGCACCACTTCAGCGAAGAGCAGTACTTCAAGACCCAGGCCGAAATGGCGGAACTCTTCGCCGATTTGCCGCAGGCGCTGGATAACTCGGTGGAGATTGCCCGCCGCTGCAATTTCCCACTCGATCTCGGCAAATCGCGGCTGCCGATGTTTCCCACTCCCGAGGGGGTCAGTCTCGAGCAGTATCTGCACGAGCGCTCGGTCGCCGGTCTGGAACTGCGCATGCAGGCGCTCTATCCCGAGCCCGCGGCGCGTGCCGAGCACATGCCGCGTTACCGCGAGCGCCTCGAGTTCGAGATCAAGACCATCGTGCAGATGGGCTTCCCGGGCTACTTTCTCATCGTCGCCGATTTCATCAACTGGGCCAAGGCGAACGGCGTGCCGGTCGGGCCGGGACGGGGTTCCGGCGCGGGCTCGCTGGTCGCGTATTCTCTGGGAATCACCGACCTCGACCCACTGCGCTACGACCTGCTGTTCGAGCGATTCCTCAACCCCGAGCGGGTGTCCATGCCGGACTTCGACGTGGATTTCTGCCAGGACGGCCGCGACCGTGTGATCGAGTACGTCCGCCACAAGTACGGCGAGGAATCGGTATCGCAGATCGTGACCTTCGGCACCATGGCGGCGAAGGCGGTGGTGCGCGACGTGGGCCGCGTCATGGAGTGGAACTACAGCCGCACCGACGAGCTCGCCAAGCTGATCCCGTTCCAGCCGGGCAAGCTCGTCACGCTCAAGGACGCACGCGAGATGGAGCCGCGGCTCAAGGAGCGTGAGGAATCCGAAGAGGAAACGCGCGAGCTGCTGGCGCTCGCCGAACAGTTGGAGGGCTTGACCCGCAACGTCGGCATGCATGCCGGCGGCGTGCTGATCGCGCCCGGCAAGCTCACCGACTTCTGCCCGTTGTACACGGCTTCCGGTTCGGACAGCGCGGTGTCGCAGCTCGACAAGGACGACGTGGAAGCGATCGGACTGGTGAAGTTCGACTTCCTGGGGCTAACCACGCTTACCATCCTCGACTGGACACTACGCTTCATCAAGCGCCTCGATCCCGATTCGCAGATCAGGCTCGAGCAGCTTCCGCTCGACGATCCGGCTGCGTTCAGGGTGTTTGCCGGCGCCGATACGACGGCGGTGTTCCAGTTTGAATCGCGCGGCATGCGTGAGCTGCTGAAACAGGCCAGGCCCGACCGCTTCGAAGACATCATCGCGCTGGTCGCCCTGTTCCGCCCCGGTCCGATGGAACTCATCCCCGATTTCGTCAAGCGCAAGCAGGGCCAGGAGCGCGTCGAGTATCTCGACAAGAGGCTGGAGCCGATCCTGTCGCCGACCTATGGGATCATGGTGTACCAGGAACAGGTGATGCAGATCGCCCAGGTAATCGGCGGTTACAGCCTTGGTGCCGCCGACCTGCTGCGCCGCGCGATGGGTAAGAAGAAGCCTGAGGAAATGGCGCTGCACCGCGACATCTTCAAGGCCGGCGCGATGAAGAACGGTGTGTCCGGGCACCGCGCAGAGCAGTTGTTCGACCTGATGGAGAAGTTCGCCGGCTATGGATTCAACAAGTCGCATGCCGCCGCTTACGCGCTGGTCGCCTACCAGACGGCGTACTTCAAGGCGCATTACGCAGCCGCGTTCATGGCCGCCAACATGTCTGCAGTCATGGACGATACCGACAAGGTACAGCAGTTCTGCGAGGATACGATCGCCAACGGCCTGGAAGTGCTATCACCGGATATTCACGCAGCCGAGTACCGCTTCGTGCCGGTGGATGCGAAGCGCATCCGCTACGGGCTCGGAGCGGTGAAAGGAACCGGAGAATCGGCGATCGCCCACATCATCGAGGTGCGTGAGAGCGGCGGACCGTTCAAGGACCTGTTCGATTTCTGCCGTAGGGTGGACAAGCGCATCGTCAATAGACGGGTGATCGAATCGCTGGTGCGTGCCGGCGCATTCGACTCCATCAACGATCATCGCGCCAGCCTGATGGCCTCTGTCGGCATCGCCATGGAGGCGGCCGAGCAGGAAAATCGGGCTTCCTCGCAGAACAGTCTGTTCGGCGATGCTTCGGCAACGGCCGAAGGGCCGAAGCTGATCGAGGCGGCGCGCTGGGCGGCGAGGGAGCAACTGCAGAACGAGAAACTCGCTCTCGGCTATTACTTCAGCGGGCATCCTTTCCAAAGTTACGCCGCGGAAGTGGAGGCCTTCGTCAAGACGCGGCTCGCCAACATCCAGCCGCAAGGTCAGACGGTGATTGTTGCCGGAGTGATTTACAGCATCCGGCAGCAGCAGACCCGGCGCGGGCGCATGGCGGTGGTCGTGCTCGACGACGGCACGGCGCGCGTGGAGCTCACGGTATTCAACGAGCTGTTCGAGAGCCATCGCAACTGGCTCAAGGAAGATCAGTTGCTGATCGTCGAGGGCAAGGCAAGCTTCGACAATTTCACCCAGGGCCTGCGGCTGACCGCGGACCGACTCTACGACCTCGCTGCGGCACGCAGCCGCTTCGCGCGCAAGGTGCGGCTGTACTGCAACGGCCAGTCGAGCGGCAGCAAACTCAAGGAACTGCTGGCGCCTTATCGCAACGGCGGGGATGGTGGCTGCCCGGTCTCGGTGCTGTACAGCAATAACGATGCGGTCGCCGAAATCGAACTGGGCGACGCGTGGCGGGTGAAACTCGATGACGGGCTGATCACCTCGCTCGGCAACTGGATCGAGCCGAAGAACGTCCAGATCGTTTACCCATGAACGAACCGACCGTCATCGGCCCGGCGTTGCTCGATCAGATATGGCGACAGGCCCGCGAGAACCCGCGCAAGCGAAAGAACTTCAACTTCCACCAGCGGGAATCGGATCCGGTGAACCGGCTGCTCAACGCCGTTGAGCCCGAATCCTATGTCCGCCCTCACCGGCACATGGATCCGGTGAAGGACGAAACCATCATTGCCGTGCGCGGCAGTTTTGGGGTGGTGTTCTTCGACGAACGCGGCGCGGTGACCAAGTCCCTGATCATTCGCGCCGGCGGCGAGACGATGGGTGTGAACATTCCACACGGCATTTATCACACCCTTGTCGCGTTGGATTCGGCCTCGGTGTTCTTCGAGGCAAAGGCGGGGCCTTACATGCCGATCTCGATGGCCGAATTCGCGTCCTGGGCGCCGGCGGAAGGCGACCTGGGGGCGCTTGCCTATCTGGAGAAATTGCGGGGACTGTTTGACTTCCAGCTGGCGGATTAGCGATTGCAGCAAGTCTACCGGAACAATGAATCTGTGAGCGCCCTCGAAACCTTCCATCCTGCGGTTGCGCGCTGGTTTGGCCGCGCATTTGCCACACCGACCGAGCCGCAGGCGCAGGCGTGGCCGGCGATCCAGTCCGGCAACCACGTCCTGATTGCGGCGCCGACCGGCTCGGGCAAGACGCTGGCGGCCTTCCTCGCCGCGATCGACGCGCTGGTGCGGCTCGGTGTGCGCGGCGAATTGCGCGACGAGACCCACGTGGTCTACGTCTCGCCGCTCAAGGCGCTGTCGAACGACATCCAGAAGAATCTCGAGGAGCCGCTCGCCGGCATCCGGCAGGAACTCGCCGCCGCCGGTCTACCTGACCTGGAGATCCGCACATTGGTGCGCACCGGGGACACTCCGCAGGCCGACCGGGAGCGTATGCGGCGTAAACCGCCGCACATCCTGGTGACCACGCCGGAGTCGCTGTATATCCTGCTGACCAGCGATTCGGGCAGACGCATGCTTTCGACTGCACGCATCGCGATCGTAGACGAAATCCACGCGCTGGCACCGAACAAGCGCGGCGTGCATCTTGCGCTGTCGCTCGAGCGCCTGCAGCACCTGACGGGCGGGCGGCTGACCCGCGTCGGCCTGTCGGCGACGCAGAAGCCGATCGAAGACGTCGCGCGTTTTCTCGTCGGCGGCGGACATTCCGGGCAGCTGCTTGGTGCGGGCGCATGCACAATCATCGACAGCGGCCACGTGCGACGGCGGGATCTCGCCATCGAGGTTCCGGAATCGCCGCTCGAAGCGGTCATGTCGGCGGAGGTGTGGACCCAGGTCTACGACCGCCTTGCCGAAATGATCCGCGAGCACCGCTCGACGCTGGTATTCGTCAATACCCGCAGGCTGGCCGAGCGCGTCGCACGGGCGCTGTCGGAGCGTCTGGGCGAAGACCAGGTCACATCGCACCACGGCAGTCTCGCGCGCGAACAGCGCCTGAATGCCGAGCAGAGACTGAAGCGCGGCGAGCTCAAGGCGCTGGTCGCCACCGCATCGCTCGAGCTCGGAATAGACATCGGCCACGTCGACCTGGTCTGCCAGATCTCCACGCCGCGCTCGATCTCCGCGCTGCTGCAGCGGGTCGGCCGCTCGGGCCACGCGGTCGGCGGGCTGCCCAAAGGGCGCATCTTTCCGCTGTCGCGCGACGACCTGGTGGAATGCGCCGCGCTGCTCGACAGCGTGCGCCGCGGCGAGCTGGATCGGCTGCGCATTCCAAAGCAGCCGCTCGACGTGCTGGCGCAGCAGATCGCTGCCGAGGTGGCGGGCGGCGAATGGGACGAGGACGCCCTCTATGAACTGGTGCGGCGCGCATGGCCCTACCGGGACCTGACACGCGAGGAATATGGCGAGATCGTGCAGATGCTGGCCGAAGGCTTCTCGATGCGCCGCGGCCGCAACCGGGCGCTGGTGCATCGCGACGCGGTAAATCGCAAGCTGCGGCCGCGGCAGGGGCTGAAGCTGACTGCCATCACTTCCGGTGGAACGATCCCGGACACCGCCGATTACACGGTGGTGCTCTCGCCGCAGGACGTCGTGATCGGCACCGTCAACGAGGACTTTGCGGTGGAGAGCCTGGCCGGAGACGTGTTCCAGCTCGGCAACACGTCGTACCGCATCCTGCGCATCGAAGCCGGCCGCGTGCGCGTGGAAGATGCCGCGGGCATGCCGCCGTCGATTCCGTTCTGGCTCGGCGAGGCGCCGGCGCGCAGCGACGAAGTCTCGGCCGCGGTATCACGGCTGCGCGCGGACATCGAAGCGCGGCTCGACGATCGGCCGGCAGCGCTGTCCTATCTGGTCGAGAAGGTTGGGGTAGCGGCCGAAGCCGCCGAGCAGATCGTCGACTACTTCACCACAGCGAGAGCGGTGCTGGGAATGCTGCCGACGCAGCACCGGTTGGTGCTGGAGCGCTTCTTTGACGAAAGCGGCGGTACCCAGCTCGTCATCCACTCGCCCTACGGCAATCGCATCAACCGCGCCTGGGGACTGGCGCTGCGCAAGCGCTTCTGCCGCAAATTCAATTTCGAGCTGCAGGCGGCAGCAACCGAAGATGCAATCATCCTGTCGTTGACGTCCACGCA
This sequence comes from Burkholderiales bacterium, assembly GCA_036000845.1. Classification (GTDB taxonomy): domain Bacteria; phylum Pseudomonadota; class Gammaproteobacteria; order Burkholderiales; family JACQAP01; genus JACQAP01. The sequence continues at coordinate 6,857 of DASYUW010000164.1, read as the reverse complement.
CAGCTTCGAACTCGAGGAAGTGATCCGCTATCTGCACTCGAACAGCGCGCGCCAGGTGCTGGTGCAGGCGTTACTCGACGCACCGATGTTCATGACGCGCTGGCGCTGGGATGCCTCGATCGCGCTGGCGCTGCCGCGCTTTCGCGGTGGCGCCAAGGTGCCGCCGCAGTTGCAGCGCATGCAGGCCGAGGACCTGGTTGCGGCGGTATTCCCGGACCAGCTCGCCTGTCAGGAGAACGTCGTTGGCGATCGCGAGATCCCGGATCATCCGTTGGTCAGGCAGACGATTGACGACTGCCTGCACCAGGCCATGGATATCGAAGGCTTCGAGCGGCTGCTGCGTGCGCTTGAGCGCGGCGAATTGGAAGTTTTCGCACGTGACCTGGTCGAACCTTCGCCGCTCGCGCTCGAGATCCTGTCCGCTCGGCCATACGCGTATCTCGACGATGCGCCACTCGAGGAGCGGCGCACGCAGGCGGTGGTCAGCCGGCGCTGGCTCGATCCCGAGAGCGCGGCGGACATCGGCAAGCTCGATGCCGAAGCGATCGCCCGCGTGAAGGAGGAAGCCTGGCCGCAGGCGGACACCGCAGACGAATTGCACGACGCACTGACCTGGCTCGGCTTGCTGACCGAGGCGGAAGTCGATGCGCAGCCGGCGTGGCGAGCACTGCTGAACCGGCTCGGCGGCGACAAGCGGGTCACGCGTTTCTTGCCCCTGGAGCGGCCGGACTCGGCGGGTTTCTTCGTAACGGCGGAGCGGCTGCCTGAGTTCAGTGCCGTGCATCCCGGAGCCGTATCGACACCTTTTGTCGAAGCCCCCGCCGGGTACACGAAGACCTGGTCGCGTGATGATGCACTCGTTGAAATCGTGCGCGGACGACTGGAGGGATTGGGACCGACTACAGCGGCCGAGCTGGCCGGGTCGATCGCGGTGCCGGTGGCCGACATCGATCGCGCGCTGCTCGCGCTCGAAGCCGAGGGCTTCGTCATGCGCGGCAGCTTCACGGCAATCGGCATCGCGCAATGGTGCGAGCGCAGATTGCTGGCGCGCATCACCCGCTACACGGTGAAGCGCCTGCGGCAGGAGATCGAACCGGTCTCCGCCGCCGACTTCATGCGCTTCCTGCTCGACTGGCAGCGCGTCTCGGAACGCATGGAAGGGCCGGATGCGGTGGCTGCGGTAGTGTCGCAACTCGAAGGTTTTGAGGCCGCGGCCGCTTCGTGGGAAACCGAACTGCTCCCCGCGCGCGTCGCCGGCTACGAGCCGGACTGGCTCGACGATTTGTGTCGCGCGGGGCGAGTGGTATGGACCCGGCTCGATGCGCCGCGGCTCGATCCGCAGCGCGGCCACGGACCGAGTCCGGTGCGGAGCACCCCGATCACCCTGCTGACCCGCAAGAATCTTCCGGTGTGGATGGCACTCGCCAAGGGATCGAACGAAACACTGCACTTGAGTACGCGCGCCCAGGCGGTGGCTGACTATCTCGCGCAGCACGGTGCTTCCTTCTTCGACGACATCGCCGGCGGCATCGATCTGCCGCGCACCTTTATTGAAGATGCCCTGCGTGAGTTGACCGCAGCGGGACTGGTGAATTCGGATGGCTTCAGCGGGTTGCGCGCACTGCTGCTGCCCGCCGATCGGCGCAAGCCGGTATCGGGTGCGCGCCGGCGCCGTACCGCGGTGTTCGGCGTCGAGGACGCCGGGCGCTGGGCGCTGATCCGGCGCAAGGCCGCAAACGCCGAAATATCTTCGACGCTTGCCCGCGAAACCGCGGAGCAGATCGCGCGCACGCTGCTGAGACGCTATGGCGTTGTGTTTTGGCGCTTGATTGCCCGCGAGGCAGACTGGCTGCCGCCATGGCGTGAGTTGCTGAAGGCGTATCGTCGGCTGGAGACGCGCGGCGAGATCCGCGGCGGGCGCTTCGTGGCAGGGTTTTCAGGGGAGCAGTTCGCGCTGCCGGAGGCGGTCGGTGTGCTGCGCGGGGTGCGCAATCAGGAGAAGACCGGTCGTCCGGTCGCGGTCAGCGGCGTCGATCCGCTCAACCTGGCGGGGGTGTTGTTACCCGGTTCGCGCGTGCCGGCGGTTTACAGCAACCGTATTCTGTACCGCGATGGTGTCGCGATCGCTGCGCTGGTGGCGGGGGAAGTGCAGTACTTCGAAAATCTTGAACCGGAAACGGCATGGGAGCTGCGCAACATTCTGCTGCGCGTTCCCGCGCCGGCAAGCCTTGCCGCTCTAATGTGATCGGTGGTGGATCCGGTTTCAGGCGGTCGATTTCTTGTCGAAGGAGTCGTAGTTGCCTTCGTCGTCGGCCGTTTCGACATCCAGGCTATCGACCCGAGCACCGGGCGGGCCTTGATGTGCCCATTCGACGATCGCGTCAATTGCGAAAGCCTCGCCCTGCACGATCGCCTCTACTGAACCATCCAGACGGTTCTGCACCCACCCTGTGATCTTCAACTGGTCGGCGCGCTGACGCATGGCTTCACGCAGGTTCACGCCCTGGACCTGGCCACGGATGCGAAGTCGTCGGGTGATTTTCATGGGAGCTGTTTACTTTACGCGCATGCCCGGCTGCGCGCCATCGTCCGGCGAGAGCAGGAAAATGCCCGGCCCGTCGCCGCTGGCGGCAAGTACCATTCCCTGGGATTCGCCGAAACGCATCTTGCGCGGCTGCAAGTTGGCGACCATCACCGTAAGCCGCCCGACCAGCTTCGCCGGGTCGTAAGCCGACTTGATGCCGGCGAACACCTGACGGGTTTCGTTGCCGATATCGAGTTGCAGTCTGAGCAGCTTGTCGGCGCCTTCCACGTGCTCGGCGCTGACGATGCGGGCGACGCGCAGCTCGACCTTGTTGAAGTCGTCGATGGTGATAAGCCCCTCGCCCTTCGGGAGAGGGGTTTGGGGTGAGGGAGCGGACGAAGCGCCGCCCTTCGGGAGAGGGGTTTGGGGTGAGGGAGGGGTAGCAGTGGAAGATGTCATTTGATTTACCGTGTTCCATATCGACTCGAGAACCGAGTCGGTTTGTGAAAGTACGTCATTGTTCCAGTACCGCAGTACCTTGATGCCAAGCTGAGACAACAGCCTGGTTCGTTCTTCATCCTTCGCCCGGTTTTCCTGGTGTTGCCCACCATCCAATTCGATAGCCAGTTTCAGTTCATCGCAATAGAAATCGAGGACGTAATTCTTGCCCGCCGCCGCGACGGGGTGCTGGCGCCGGAACTTCGCGCCGGCGAGTCTTCGGTCGCGGAGCAGCGACCAGACGAGTTGCTCGGCATCCGTTTGTTCGCTCCGCAGCTTGCGAGCGAAGTTGAGGAGATCCGATGGGAGGGGTGCTTTGGGCCCGGATCTCTTTCCCCCCGTTCCCTCACCCCCCCGCCCCTCTCCCGGAGGTAGAGGGGGGCTGGTTGGTTGCAGGCTTTCCTTATTGGCTTCGACAAGCGCAGTGATCTGTTTCGGGTCGACGCGGGTCATGAGATGCTTGTATGGCCTAATCTCATGATCCAAGAGAAGCGCGTCTGCGTCTTTCCATTTTAGTTCGGGAATCTGAAGAAACAGTTCTACTTGGCTAGCTAGTTTTGGAAGGACCGGCTTGAGATAAAGTGTCAGAAGGCGAAAAAGGTTCAGACCTACCGTACATACTTCATGTAGCTTGCTCTCGGCGCCATCTTGTTTTGCAAGCAGCCATGGCTTCTCGGAATCAATGTATTGATTTGCAAGATCGGTCACGAACATGATGTCGCGCAAGGCTTTTCCGTACTCTCTGTTGTCGTAGGCATTTGCAATTTGAGAGCTGGCGATACGGAGGTTCGATACTAAAAATCCTGTGCGTGATTTCATGTTTTTAAGATCACGCAGGATCGAACTTCTCATTTCCTCTTCCGAGAGACTACCGGTTTGCCGATCAGCTTTGAATGAAGGATTCGTTGTCGAAAGATATTCGTACTCACGAATACCTTCGAAGCTCGAGGCAAGTCTATTGTTGAAATGTTTTTCAATAAACGGCGCACAACGGCTAGCGATATTGACGAACTTGCCGATCAGATCGCTGTTCACCCGAGCGACGAAATCCTCGAGGTTGAGATCGATGTCCTCCATCGTGCTGTTCAGCTTGGCCGCGTAGTAGTAGCGCAGCCACTCGGGATTCAGCCCCTGCTTGAGATAGCTCTCCGCGGTGATGAAGGTGCCGCGGGACTTGGACATCTTCTGCCCGTCCACCGTGAGAAAACCGTGGGCGAACACTTTTGTCGGCGTACGGTAGCCGGCGAACTCCAGCATCGCCGGCCAGAACAGGGCATGGAAATAGAGGATGTCCTTGCCGATGAAGTGGACCATCTCGGTATTGCTGCCCGGGCGCAGGAAGGCGTCCCTGTCGATGATCTTGCCCGCCGCTTTCTGTTTGGCGACGTAATTGCCGAAGCTGCCGAAGTATCCCACCGGCGCATCCAGCCAGACATAAAAGAACTTCTGGTTGCTGGTGCCCGGGATCGGAAAGCCGAAGTAGGGCGCGTCGCGGGAAATGTCCCAGTCGGCCAGCTTGTTATCGCCAGGTTCGCCCAGCCACTCTTTCATCTTGTTCGCTGCTTCCGGCTGCAGGCGATCGCCGGTCTGGGTGAAGCGCCGCAGGAAATCCTCGCAGCGCTTGTCGGAAAGCCTGAAGAAGTGGTGCTCGGAGGCTTTGCGTTCCGGTTTGGCGCCTGAAACCGCCGAGTACGGATTGATGAGGTCGGTCGGCGAGTACGTCGTGCCGCAGACCTCGCAGGAGTCGCCGTACTGGTCCTTCGAGTGGCAGTTCGGGCACTCGCCCTTGATGTAACGGTCGGGCAGGAACATCTGCTTGACCGGGTCGTAGAACTGCTCGACCGAGCGCCGTGCGATCAGGTCCTTCTTGTCCAGCTGGAGGTAGATGTCCTCGCAGAAAGCCTGGTTCTCCGGGGAATTCGTGGTGTAGTAGTTGTCGAATGCCACATGGAATCCAGCGAAGTCGTGGGTATGCTCCTTGTACACCCGAGCGATCAATTGCTTCGGGGTGATGCCTTCCTTGTCGGCGCGCAGCATGATCGGCGTGCCGTGAGTGTCGTCGGCGCAGACGTAGTGCACCTCATGGCCCTGCATCTTCTGGAAGCGCACCCAGATGTCGGTCTGGATGTATTCCACGAGGTGGCCGAGGTGAATGCTGCCGTTGGCGTACGGCAGCGCCGAGGTGACGAGAATCCTGCGCGACATTTCGGGGAGACGCGGAAAAGCCCGGATTCTATCAAATGGACCCCGATAAAGCCCTTTACGGGCCGGGAATTAAGCTTAAAATTCGCCCCTTAAAATCCTGGGCAGCAGGCGTGGCAATCACCGAAGAGCAGGTCAGATCAGCCTTGCAGGAGCTCACCGACCCGGTGACCGGGAAGGACTACGTCTCAGGCAAGGAAGCCCGCAACATCAAGGTCGAGGGCAACGACGTCTCGCTCGACATCCTGCTCGGCTACCCGGCCAAAAGCGTGATCGACGTCGTCCGTCGAGATGTCATTGCCAAGCTAAAGAACATCCCCGGCGTGGGGAATGTCAGCGCCAACGTCCAGGTCAAGATCATCGCCCACGCTGTGCGGCCCGGCGTGAAACTGATGCCCGGGGTCAAGAACGTGATCGCGGTGGCGTCCGGCAAAGGGGGGGTGGGCAAATCCACCACTGCGGTAAACCTGGCGCTGGCGCTCGCCGCCGAAGGCGCCCAGGTCGGGTTGCTCGACGCAGACATCTATGGTCCCTCCCAGCAGATGATGATGGGACTGTCCGGTCGGCCGGAGTCCGCCGACGGAAAGACCATCGAGCCGAAGGTGAGATACGGCGTGCAGGCGATGTCGATCGGATTGCTGATCGACGTGGACACGCCGATGGTCTGGCGCGGCCCGATGGTGACCCAGGCGCTGGAGCAACTGCTACGCGACACCCAGTGGAAAGACCTGGACTATATGGTGGTGGACCTGCCTCCCGGGACCGGCGACATCCAGCTCACGCTGTCGCAAAAGGTCCCGGTGACCGGCGCGGTGATCGTGACCACGCCTCAGGACATCGCGCTGATCGATGCCCGCAAAGGCCTCAAGATGTTCGAGAAGGTGGGCGTGCCGATCCTGGGACTGGTGGAGAACATGAGCGTCCACGTCTGCTCCAAGTGCGGACACGAGGAGCACATTTTCGGCGAGGGCGGGGCGGCGGCCATGAGCAGGGACTACGGCGTGGAAGTACTGGGCTCGCTGCCGCTCGACATCAAGATTCGCGAACAGGCGGACTCGGGCAAGCCGACAGTGGTCGCCGAACCGGACAGCCGCTCAGCGCAGATCTATAAGGAGATCGCCCGCAAGGTGGCGGCCCGGATCTCGGAGCTGTCGAAAGACCACAGTGCGGCGTTTCCCAAGATCGTTATCCAGAATACGTGAGGCGAAAGGAATGACTGCTGGGACGAGGGACGAGGGACGAGGGACGAGGGGTGAAAAGCAAGACTCCAGTTCGGGCTCGGTGCCCCCGTTTTCCACTCGTCCCTCTCCCCTCTCCCCTCGCCCCCAGGCGAAGCCATGAGCATAAAGTCGGACAAGTGGATTCGTCGCATGGCGCGGGAGCACGCCATGATCGATCCGTTCGAGCAGGGCCAAGTCCGCGCACTCAACGGCCACAAGATCGTGTCCTACGGAACGTCGAGCTACGGTTACGACATCCGCTGCTCGAACAATTTCAAGATTTTCACCAACATCAATTCGACGATGGTGGATCCGAAGAACTTCGACGAGAAGTCGTTCGTCGATTTCAAGGGCGACGTCTGCATCATCCCGCCGAATTCCTTCGCGCTCGCCCGCACCGTCGAATACTTCCG
>DASYUW010000163.1:0-6145 GCA_036000845.1 Burkholderiales bacterium | reverse complement strand
GGTGCGCGATGGCTACCTGCACACCAGGATCGAATCTTCCACGCTGACCAGCCTGATGCCGGTCGGTTTCGCGGCCGCGTGGAAGCTCAAGGAAGTCACCGGCAAGGAGATGATCTACGTCTCCGCCGCCAACGGGCGGACACGGGTCGAGTATCGAAAGAGTGATTGAGTGATTCAGTGATTGAGTGATTGAGTCACCTAATCACTTAATCACTTAATCACCTAATCACTAACGATCGCTCGCGCAGGCGGCCGCCGAGTCGCGCTGTGAGGTGTCGCCACCACCGCAAACCGCGCACTGCGAATCCTTCTTCAGCCTGACGCTGCGCCATTCCATCGCCAGCGCGTCGAGCAGCAGCAGCCGCCCGGTCAGATCGCGGCCGATTCCCATCAGCAGTTTCAGCGCTTCCGCCGCCTGCATGGAACCAATTACACCCACCAGCGGTGCGAACACGCCCATTACCGCGCAACGCATTTCCTCGACGTCGCCGTTTTCCGGGAACAGACAGTGATAACAGGGGCTGTCCCGGCGGCGCAAATCGAACACTGCGATCTGTCCGTCGAAACGCACGCCGGCACCGGATACCAGCGGCTTTGCGAACTTCACACAGGCGCGATTGACCGCGTGGCGGGTGGCAAAGTTGTCGGTCGCGTCGATCACCACGTCTGCGGACTGCACCAGTTGCTCGAGCCGCGGACCGGCGACGCGTTCGGCGAGCGCCTCGATCGAGACTTCGGGATTGATGCGGGCCAGTGTGGCCCGTGCGGAATCGACTTTTTTCCTGCCGATCGATTCGGTGAAATGCACGATCTGCCGCTGCAGGTTGGTGAGGTCGACCGCGTCGTGGTCGCAGATGGTGATGCGGCCCACGCCGCTGGCGGCCAGGTAAAGCGACACCGGTGCACCCAGCCCGCCGGCACCAATCAGCAGCGCGTGCGCGCCGAGCAGCTTCTCCTGCCCGTCGATGCCGATCTCGGGCAGGAGAATGTGGCGGCTGTAACGCAGTAACTGGTTGTCGTCCATCGCGGCCGCGTGGAAGCTTAAGGAAGTCGACTTCTCACCACCAAGGCACGAAGACACCAAGAAAAGCAAGAAGCTGACCGGGTTTTCCTTTGGCTCTCCTTGGTGCCTTGGTGTCTTGGTGGTTAAGTTTTTTGTTGGCCGAGCGCGGGCCTTGCCATTCGATCGTTTGCTCGGACGGAAGCTTATTTCTTGCTGAGGATCTGCAGCCCCTTCAGCAGGTTGAGCGCCTGATTGAGCTGGTAGTCGCTCTTCGACACGATATCCGGTGGGCTCTCGTCGGTGGCCTTCTCTGAGGCCTTGGGTGCCGGCGCCGGCGCAGCCGACTGCGGCTGCGGCGCCGGTTGCTTGTTCTCGATGGCGCTGCCGTCCGGGTTGGTCAGGTGGCGCTGCAGATCGGATTCGCGCACTTTGATGGCGGCGTCACCCTCGGTCACGGTCGCCTCTTCCACCAGGATGTCGGGCGTGATGCCCTTGGCCTGGATCGAGCGGCCGTTCGGCGTGAAGTAACGCGCCGTGGTGAGCTTGATCGCGGTGCCGTTGCCGAGCGGCAGAATGGTTTGGACCGAACCCTTGCCGAAGGTCTGCGTACCCATCACCACCGCGCGCTTGTGGTCCTGCAATGCCCCCGCCACGATCTCCGAAGCGGAAGCCGAGCCGCTGTTGACCAGCACCACCATCGGCAGCGTTTTCACTTCCTTGGGCAACTTCTTCAGATAATCGTCCTTGCTACCGCGCAGGTAATACTCAGGCCGCGCGTACAGCTTCATCTTGGCGTCTTCGGTGCGACCTTCGGTGTACACCACCAGCGCATCGTTGGGCAGAAATGCAGCGGAAACCGCAACCGCGCCGTTGAGTAAGCCGCCTGGGTCATTGCGCAAATCCAGGATCATGCCCTTCATCGGCCCCTGGTTTTCCTTGAAATGCTTGTCGATCGCCTTGGCCAGCGTCTCTGCGCTGTGCTCCTGGAACTGGGTGACGCGGAAATAGGCGTAGCCGGGCTCGAGGAGCTTCGATTTCACGCTCTGGATCTGGATGATCGCGCGAGTCAGCGTCACCACGCGCGGCTTGGTGTCGCCCTTGCGAACGAAGGTAATCGTGATTTGGGTGTCCGGCTTGCCGCGCATGCGCTTCACCGCATCGTTCAGCGTCATGCCCTTCACGTTGGTGTCGTCGAGCTTGATGATCAGGTCGCCGGACTTAAGCCCTGCGCGCCATGCCGGGGTGTCCTCGATTGGAGCGACCACTTTCACGAAGCCGTCTTCCATGCCGACTTCGATGCCGAGACCTCCGAACTCGCCCTGCGTGCCCACCTGCAGTTCGCGGAATGCCTCGGCATCCAGATAGGCCGAGTGCGGGTCGAGGCCGGAGAGCATGCCGTTGATCGCCTCGGAAATGAGCCGTTTGTCGTCCACCGGTTCGACGTAGTCGTTCTTGATCCGGCCGAAGACTTCGGTGAACGCGCGCAAGTCCTCGATCGGCAGTGGACCCGCGCCCTTCTGCGCCACGGCGGAGAAGTTGAGGCTGATCAGCACACCGAGGATCGCGCCGAGAATGATCAGGCCGACCTGCCGAAATCTGCTATGCATCTTTGCTTACTCCTTTGTGCGCAGGGAGTGGCCCATATTCAAGAACTTACTTCAAAGTGACCCAGGGCAGCGGGTCGAAGGGTTTTCCCTGATATCTGAGTTCGAAGTATAAACCCGATTCGGGGTTGCCACCGCTGTTGCCGGTGGCCGCAATGGCGTCGCCGGCCCTGGTCTCGTCGCCCACCTGTCTAAGCAACGCCTCGTTATTGCCGTACAGGCTCATGTAGCCGTCGCCGTGATCCAGGATCATGAGATTGCCGAAACCCCGCAGCCAGTCGGCATAGACCACCCGGCCGCCGGCTACGGCCTTGACCTCCCGGCCCGGTTTGGCAGAGATGAATAAACCCTTCCACGATAACCCACTGTCCTGCCTTTGGCTGCCGAAACGGTTCATGAGTTCTCCGAGCACCGGCAGCCTCAACTTGCCCTTGAGCTTGCGGAACGGCCCGGACCCCGAATCCGCGCTCGGCAGCGCCTGATTGGTGATGCGCTTGCCTGGTTTCTTGCGCACGACTTCCTTGGCCAGGCGCTCGATCAGGCGCGTCAGGCGCTCCTCATCACGCTTGAGCGTTGACAGTTGCTTGCGGCTTTGGGCGATCTGGCTGGAAACCTGGGTGTAGATGCGCTGGCGTTCGGCGTTCTCCCTCTCGAGCCGGCGTTTCTGGCTTGCCTCCTCGTTCTGCAGCGCCCGCAATTCGGCGCTCTTGGCGCGGGTTTCGTCGGCGAGCTTTTCGAGATTCGCGAGGTTGTATCTGAGGCTCGCCAGCAGTTCGGCGCGGGCGCGGGATACGTAGCCGAGATAGTGCAGTTGGCGCGCGATTTCGTTGGGATCCTCGCGATTAAGCACCAGCTTGATCGCGTCCGACTGGCCGGTCACGTACTGCCGGTAGAGAAGGTTGCTCAACGTGGCCTGCTCCGCGGCGATATCGCTTTCGACCGTGCGCGCCCGCGCCCGCAACTTTGTCAGCGCGGCGTTGATGTCGCGCCGCTGGTCCGTGAGTTGATAGAGCTTGCGGTTGGTTTCGCTGATCGCCCGCTCGGATTCCCTGAGTGCATCGCCTGCTTCGGCCTTCGACTCTTCGGACTCGGCGAGTTGTTTCTGCAGCGCACCGATGCGACTTCGCAGTTCCTCGAGGTCATCCTTGGGAGCGGCCTGTGCCGGAGCGGCAAAGGCAGCAAGCGCGAACATCAGCGCCGCGCCGGTGTCAGCAGCAAGAGAGGCGATTGTCGCGGATCGTCGCACGCGCTCCGGGCTCAGGTTCCGGCACGCGCCTGGGCGGCCACGGCGGCGGCCGCCTGCTTCGCCTTCTCCTGGTCGCCGAGGTAGTAACTCGAGAGCGGTTTGAGATGGTCGTCTAGCTCGTACACCAGCGGAATGCCGGTGGGAATGTTCAGCGCCACGATGTCTTTCTCCGACACGTTGTCGAGATACTTCACCAGGGCGCGGATGGTGTTGCCGTGCGCAACCACGATCACGCGCTTGCCGGCTTGGACCCGCGGGGCGATCACATCGTTCCAGTACGGCAGAAAACGCGCCACCGTGTCCTTGAGGCATTCGCTGAGCGGTGTATCGCTTTCCTTCATGTCGCGATAGCGCGGATCGTTGCCCGGGTAACGCGGATCGTTGCGCGCAAGGGGCGGAGGCGCGACATCGTAACTGCGGCGCCAAACCAGGATCTGCTCGTCACCGTACTGCGCGGCCATCTCGGCCTTGTTCAGCCCCTGCAGCGCGCCGTAGTGGCGCTCATTGAGCCGCCAGGAGAGCTGCTGCGGAATCCACATCAGGTCCAGCTCGTCGAGGACAATCCACATGGTGCGAATGGCGCGCTTGAGCACGGAGCACAGTGCGAGGTCGAAACCGAACCCGGCTTCCTTGAGCAGCCGGCCGGCCTCACGCGCCTCGACCAGGCCTTGGTCTGACAGGTCCACATCGGTCCAGCCGGTAAAGCGGTTTTCCTTGTTCCACACGCTTTCGCCGTGGCGGAGCAGAACGATTTTTTTCATCGGGTACAGTTGAACTCGAAATATCCGCGCACGGAAGCCTGCGCTTCGAAGATAGAATTGTATTATCGGCTTACGTGCATGTCGCGCCGGTCGTGGCAAGCGTCGTCGCGGCGCGGCGACCGCAGCCTACGTCTTCCGGATCCTCGGCTTCGGCATCGCCTGCGTTGGGGGCTTCCTGGCAACGCAGTGGCTCGCCGAATTCCTCCTGTCTGCAACGGTATTTCCGGTTGAAACCATCGGGGCGCGTCTGGGCACCGAGGGCATGCAGTCGCCAAACCGGATGCGCCTGTGGTACGAGGCCTGGCGCATGTTTCTCGACGCGCCAATCTTTCGGCGTGGGATTCAGACAGTTTGCCTGGCAGCATTTCCTGCTCAACGCACAGTTACCGTCACCTCGAACGGAGAGTGCGATCACCGACCATGCACACAATCTGGTGTTCCAGACGATGGCCGAATTCGGCATCGCGGGGATCGCGGTCCTGTGCGCCGGACTGGCGTCTCTCCTACTCGCAATGTGTCGTCAGGAACCGACCGCGCATCTGTGGTGGCTGTGCGCAGTGCTCGCGATTCTGGGCATCCACAGTATGCTAGAGTACCCGCTCTGGTACGCCTATTTCCTGGGCATTGCGGCGGTTGCGCTCGGTGTGTCCGAGACTGCCGCGCTCCAGGTCGGCGATCGCAATCGTGGCCGGTTGCTGCTGGTGCCGATGTTGCTTCTTGGAGGAATGGCGGCAGCCAACGTTTTTCAGGACTACCGCACCCTCCAGTCGTTGCACCGGATACATCCGCATCCATCCGGCGCCGCGGCTCAGAGCGGCGAGAGCACGGTGGCCGTTCTGCTGGAGTTGCAACAGCACTCTCTGTTCGCTCCCTTCGTGGAACTGGCGCTGTCGCGTCTGATGGTGCTTAACCGTGAGCAAATCGACGACAAACTGGCCTTCAACGGACTGGTCATGCGCTTTTCGCCGTCGGCGGATGTGGTTTACCGGCAGGCCATTCTGCTTGCGTTGAAGGGCGAACAGGAGGCTGCGCGAGCCCAGTGGGATCTCGCGGAGGCGAATTATCCGTCAGACCGTGGCGATGTGATCCGGGTCATGAAATCCATGGCGGCGGGCGGTGAGAAGGGCGTGGTGGATATGATCCAATACACAACGGCAGGAAGCGCAAAGGAATCGAAGTGAAGTTCATTCAGGACAATATCTGGCTGGTGCTGATCGCACTGGCGAGCGGCGGGGTTCTGGTCTGGCCATGGATCAGCCGGCGTCTGAGCGGGGCTCCCGAAGTCGGTCCCCTGGAAGCGGTGCAACTGATCAATCGCAAGGATGCAGTGATGCTGGACGTGCGCGAGCCGGGCGAATTCAACTCCGGACATGCACCGAACGCGAAAAACGTTCCGCTCAGCCAGCTCGACAAGCGCCTTGGTGAAATCGAAAAGTTCAAGAGCAGGCCGGTGGTCGTGACCTGCCAGACCGGCGGCCGCTCGCATGCCGCCACTTCGGCGCTGAAGAAAGCCGGCTTCGGCGAGGTGGTG
>DASYUW010000162.1:0-34906 GCA_036000845.1 Burkholderiales bacterium | reverse complement strand
GACGCCGCCGGAAGCGATCCTGCGTTCGATGCAGGCACAGATCACCGCGGAGCGGGAGAAGCGCGCGCTGATCGCCAAATCCGAAGGCCAGCGGCAGGAAGAGATCAACCTCGCCGACGGCGAGAAGCAGGCCAAGATCCTATCCTCCGAAGGCGACAAGACCGCCGCCATCAACAAGGCGCAGGGCGAAGCCGGCGCCATCAAGATGATTGCCGAAGCGCAGGCCGAAGCGGTGCGCGTGGTCGGTGAGGCAATCGGTAGCGAAGGAGGTCTGCGTGCCGCGAACCTGAAAGTGGCGGAGGCCTACGTCGGCGCGTTCAGGGAACTGGCGAAAGCTGGCAACACGCTGATCATTCCTTCTAATCTGTCCGATGCGGCGAGCTTCGTCGCAAGCGCGATGACGGTTCTGGAGCGGACCAAGAGCGGGGTGGACGCGCAGCGGCCGGCGAAGGCTTGACTGGCGGGACTTGGTTTGACGGGGAAGGAACACTGCAGGCTCTTGATATGAGATCCGCTTCATGAACAAAAAAGAACTCACTGAAGCGGACATCCGCACCAAGTTCATCACACCCGCACTGGTCGGCGCAGGCGGCACATGGAATGTGATGACCCAGGTGCGGGAGGAAATCTATTTCACGAAGGGCCGGGTAATCGTTCGCGGCAAGACAGTCAAGCGTGGTGAAGCCAAGAAAGCCGATTACCTTCTCTACTACAAACCGGGCATCCCGATCGCTGTCATCGAGGCGAAAGACAACAATTACGCCGTAGGCGCTGGCATGCAGCAGGCGCTTGAATACGCCGAGATCCTCGACGTTCCCTTTGCCTACAGTTCCAACGGCGATGCCTTCCTTGAACACGACAGAACGGGCACGGGAGGCACGGTGGAACGAGAAATCCCCATGGAACAGTTCCCGACCCCTGGGGAGTTATGGGCGCGTTATCGAACTGCCAAGGGCTATACGGATACACAGGCAGCGGTCACAACGCAGGACTACTACGACGACGGCTCCGGCAAGGAGCCGCGCTATTACCAGCTCGTCGCCATTAACCGCACACTCGATGCCATTGCTCGCGGCGAGAACCGCATCCTGCTCGTCATGGCGACCGGGACAGGTAAGACCTACACAGCGTTCCAGATTATTTGGCGGTTGTGGAAGTCAGGTGACAAGAAGAGAATCCTTTTCCTTGTCGATCGCAACATTCTCGCCGACCAAACAAAGACCAACGACTTCAAGCCATTCGGTCAGGCGATGACCAAGATAACTAATCGGACGGCCGACAAAGCCTTCGAAATTTATCTCTCTCTTTACCAAGCCGTTACCGGGAACGAGGAAGAGCAGAATATCTATAAGCAATTTTCGTCCGATTTTTTCGACCTTATCGTTATCGACGAGTGCCATCGTGGAAGTGCGGCGGATGATGCGGCATGGCGCAAGGTGCTGGAGTACTTTTCCTCCGCGACTCAAGTCGGCATGACCGCAACACCCTAAGAAACCAAGGATGTCTCGAACATCGAGTACTTCGGCGACCCAATTTACACCTACTCGCTCAAGCAGGGCATTACCGATGGTTTCCTAGCCCCGTACAAAGTGGTCCGCATCGGCATCGACAAAGACCTGGAAGGTTGGCGCCCAGAAATAGGGAAGACGGACAGGTACGGTCAGCTCATTGAGGACCGCGAGTACAACGAAACGGACTTCGACCGCAACCTGATGCTTGAAAAGCGTACGGAGCTTGTTGCAGCAAAGATAACCGAGTTTCTCAAGGCTACCGACCGCTTCGCCAAAACCATCGTTTTCTGCGAAAACGTCGACCACGCCGAGCGCATGCGCCAGGCGCTGGTTAACGCCAATCCTGACCTCGCCGCCGCGAACAGCAAATACATCATGCGTATCACCGGCGACAATGAGGAAGGCAAGGCGCAACTCGACAACTTCATTGACCCCGAGTCCACTTTTCCGGTTATTGCGACGACTTCGCAACTCATGTCGACTGGCGTCGATGCGCAAACCTGCCACTTGATCGTGCTCGACAAGCGCATCAACTCGATGACCGAGTTCAAGCAGATTATCGGCCGTGGCACGCGTATCAACGAAGACTACAACAAGTTCTTCTTCACCATCATGGACTTCAAGCGAGCCACGACACTATTCGCCGACCCAGATTTCGATGGCGATCCGGTGCAGATATACGAACCAAGTTTCAAGGATTCGCCGGTCCCACCTGATGAGCCATTTGCTGGCCGTGAGGGCGAAATCTTGGATCCGCTGACCTATGATCTATATGGTGGCTTGGACCCCCTGGAAGCGGCACAACGACTTGCGAAGTACTACGTGGATGATGTCGAAGTCACCGTCGCCACGGAGCGCGTTCAATACTTGGATGCCGATGGCAAGCTCATCACCGAATCGCTGACAGACTACACCCGTAAAACCGTGCGCAAGTCCTACGCAACGCTCAATACCTTCCTCTCCGCATGGAAAGCCGCCGACCGCAAGCAGGCCATTATCGAAGAGCTTGCCGGTCGCGGTGTTTTTCTCGAGGAGTTGGCCGAACAAATAGGTCGTGATTACGATGCCTTCGACCTCCTCTGCCATGTAGCTTTTGATCAGCCGCCGCGCACGCGCCGCGACCGAGCGGAGAAGGTGCGCAAGCGCAATGTGTTTGCCAAGTATGGCGAAAGGGCCCGTGTCGTGCTCGACGCTTTGCTTGAAAAATACGCCGATGCGGGCCTCAAGAGCGTTGAATCGCTCGAAATCCTCAAAGTCGACCCGCTCACAAACTTTGGAACGCCGGTCGAAATCATCAATTTGTTCGGTGGCAAGCAAGAGTACCTTGCGGCCATTCATGAACTCGAAACCCAGCTTTACCAGGAAGCAGCCTGACCTATGTCGAACGTTTCAAATATCGTTAAAACCATCCAGGACATTATGCGTAAGGACGCCGGCACCTATGGCGATGCGCAACGGCTCGAGCAGCTCGGCTGGATGTTCTTCCTCAAGATCTTCGACGATCGCGAGAAGGAACTCGGACTCATCCGCGACAACTATAAGTCGCCGCTGCCAAGGCACCTGCGTTGGTCCGAATGGGCCGCAGACGACGAAGGCATTACGGGCGATCCTTTGCTTGAGTTCGTCAACAACACACTGCTCCCCAGGCTGAAGGCGCTGACGGGCGGTGCTGACAAGATCGCGGGTCTGGTCCGCATGACCTTCGAGGATGCCAATAACTACATGAAAAACGGCACGCTCATGCGACAGGTCATCAACAAGATTAATGGTATCGACTTCAACGCCTCCGATGACCGCCACATGTTCGGCGACATCTACGAAAAGATCCTCAAGGACCTTCAGTCCGCGGGAAACGCCGGCGAGTTCTATACTCCACGTGCCGTCACACAGTTCATCGTCGAGCAAGTCAATCCGCGCTTGGGCGAGACCATCCTCGACCCCGCCTGCGGCACCGGCGGATTCCTTGTCTGTGCAATCGAGCATCTCCGCAAGCAGGCGAAGACCGAGGACGACGAACGCGCTATTCAGGAGTGCTTCTCTGGCATCGAGAAGAAGCATCTGCCACACGTTTTGTGCATGACCAATCTGTTGTTACACGGCATTGACGTGCCTTCCAACGTTCGGCATGACAACACGCTCGCTCGACCACTGCGCGACTGGGGCCCTAAGGAACGCGTGGACATTATCGTGACCAACCCGCCATTCGGTGGCATGGAAGAAGACGGCATCGAAGCAAACTTTCCCGCCGAGTTTCGTACGCGGGAGACTGCCGACCTCTTCCTCGTGCTCCTTATGAAGATACTCAAGCCCGGCGGTCGCGCCGGCCTCGTGCTGCCTGACGGGACCTCGTTCGGGGAAGGCGTTAAGACGCGGATCAAGGAGGCCCTGCTCACGGAGTGCAACCTGCACACTATCGTCCGCCTGCCCAATGGCGTCTTCAATCCCTACACCGGCATCCGCACCAACCTCCTGTTTTTCACCAAAGGCCAGCCGACGACGGATGTCTGGTACTACGAGCATCCATATCCTTCCGGCGCCAAGAGCTACAACAAAGGCAAACCGATCCGCATCGAGGAGTTCGAGGGCGAGCGCGCGTGGTGGGGTTCGGAAAAAGACGGATTCGCCGCCCGCGTAGAAAACGAGCAGGCATGGCGCGTGTTCCTAGACCAAATCAAGGCCGGCAACTTCAACCTCGACCTCAAGAACCCGCACAACCCCGACGCCGGCCCCGGCGACGTGAACCACCTCCTGCCGGAATACGAAAGGCTCCTCGCCCAGATCGCAGCAACCCGCGCCGCGCTGAAACAGGAACTCCACCGCGCTCTTACCTCGGGCGGAGAGGATACTGAATGAGACTGGAGACTTTCTTCGAGAAGTTCGACCAGCTCGCCGAGGCCCCAAATGCGGTGGTGAAAATGAGGGCGTTGGTGCTGCAACTTGCGGTGCAGGGAAAGCTGGTTGAGCAACAGCCCACTGAGGGGGATGCAGACTCGCTGCTCAAAGCAATTGCGGTCGCTCGCAAAAAGGATGGTCGCGGCAAGTCCAATGAGGAAACAGAAGTGGAAGAACTGGCGGACGTAGAAGGTTGGCACCAAGTGCCGGCTTCGTGGCGATGGGTTCGGCTCAGAACGGTTGGTGACATCGTTGGCGGGGGGACGCCACGATCCGACAACCCAGCCTACTTTGCCGATGAAGGAATACCTTGGCTCACGCCAGCAGATCTCAACGGATTCAAAGCGAAAAGAATCCATCGAGGCCGTAGGTGCATAACGAGAGCCGGTCTTGCAGACAGTTCAGCCCGGCTTTTGCCGGCCGGGTCCGTTCTCTTCTCCAGCCGTGCGCCGATAGGTTACGTCGCTATTGCAGGAACCGAGTTGGCGACCAACCAAGGATTCAAGTCGTGCGTTCCGTTCATATGCGAAACGAACGAGTTTCTGTATTACTACTTAATGAGCGCAGCCGCGCGTATTGACCGTGAAGCTTCAGGGACAACCTTTCGCGAAGTTTCCGGGAAGATAGTAAATCAAATCCCAGTGCCCCTACCTCCCCTCGCCGAGCAGAAGCGGATCGTGGCGAAAGTGGATGAGTTAATGGCGCTGTGTGATCGGCTGGAGGCGCAGCAGTTGGAGCGGGAGACGCGGCACGCCGCGCTCGCTCGCGCGTCGCTGGCGCGCTTTGCCGACGCACCCACCCCGGCCAACCTTCACTACCTCTTCCACCCGTCCTACACCATCCCCCCTGCCGACCTCCGTAAATCCATCCTCACCCTCGCCGTCCAAGGCAAACTCGTTCCCCAAGACCCCAACGATGAACCGGCGGAAGATTGTCTCTCACGCCTTGGCTTGAAAAGTACGGATACCTCTATGAATGGTTTCGTTCCTGAAAATGACGCGCTTCCGCCGTCATGGACGCGAGTTCGGTTTGAGGACATCGCCATCGTCGCTGGTGGCGTCACTCTTGGTCGCAAGCTCGGTGAACGGAAGACTGTGACATTGCCGTATCTCCGAGTCGCCAACGTCAAACGTGGTGAGATCGATATAAGCGTCATCAAAGAGGTGTCGATACCCGAGGACGAGATCGAACGATATGCGCTCCGCGAGAACGATCTTCTGATGACGGAGGGGGGAGATTGGGACAAGGTAGGACGGGCTGCGATCTGGAGAGCCGAAATCCCGATCTGTCTTCACCAGAACCATGTGTTCCGTGCACGAATGCGCTCCGCTGAATTGACGCCGGCTTGGTTCGAGCGTTACTTCAACTCCCCGATTGGCCGCCAATACTTCGAGTCAGCTTCGAAACAAACCACCAATCTCGCATCCATCAACATGCGGCAAGTGCGAGGCTGTCCAGTGCCACTCCCACCCCTCCCTGAGCAACGTCGGGTCGTGGCCAAAGTGAATCAACTGATGGCCTTGTTCGACAAGTTGGAAATGCAAATCGCTGCCTCCCGCGCCATCGGCGAAAGGCTTGTGGAAGCCATGGTCGTTGAACTGACCAATCAGGAATAAACAATGCCAGATATCAGCCCTAACAAACAACAAGTCTCACCGGAAGAGCTTACTGGTGTTGGAAAGAATCGACGCTTTGATGAGAAATTGGACGATGAAGACGATTACGAAATTGAAGTCATCTATAAACGAGGTGAGAAAGAGATCTCGTTGGCAAAGCCTAGTCGCGCTGTGTATTTCGGGGATAGGGCGGTGTACGACCAAGAGTCAAGCTTATTCAGGCAAAGCGAGTTGACAGCCATACTTAGTCTCCAGGAGTTCCCTCGGAACGATCAATACTTTGGAGACCTCCAGCGAGGATGTCGGCACGGAATCGTTATTCCTTTCGTAGGCGCCGGCATGTCAGTAAGTGCCGGATGTCCGAGCTGGCGACAGTATTTGATCAACTTGTGCCGCGAGGCCCGTTTGGACGAATCAACCATTGCCGCTCGGCTCGACGAACAAAGTGATTACGAAAGTGTAATGGAGGAGATTATTGATGCGTTGGGCCAGCCCAGATTTGAGCGCGATTTTGAACGGGATTTCAACAAGATTGATATAACACAAGGCGCGGTTTCAATGCTGCCGAAACTATTTGGTAACTGCGCTATAACCACAAATTTCGACCGTGTGGCGGAGGAAGCGTGGTCAAAGGCAAATATCCCATTTCGTGAAAAATTATTTGGGCGGGGAAACTCGGGAGCGTTTTTCCGCGCGGTAGCTAGCGGTGATCGCTATCTGCTCAAACTTCACGGGAATCTGGATTCACCTGGCGAGCGGATTCTGAGAAAATCCGAGTACGACCTGGGCTATGGAGAGGGCGGCAATATCCATTTTGAATCACCATTGCCGAAGCTGCTGCGCCGACTCTATATGAGTTACAGTTTGCTGTTCGTTGGCTGTAGTTTAGCAGCAGACCGGACCATTCAAACATTTATGAGAGTCGCGAATCAGGAGGGCGCGGGAAATGTGCCTCACCACTACGCGCTTCTCTCGTGCCCTCTGGATCCGGGCAAGCGCCAAATCATGGAAGACCGCCTCGCGCACGCGCACATCACGCCCATTTGGTATCCCGACGGTGAGCATGGTCGCGTCGAAGAGGTTCTTCAGCTACTTCTCGACTGAGGATTCAGGAGGCTATGCCGATTCAGCACGCCATCTGGACAGTTGGAGAGACGCCCGTCTCACTATCTACGAGTCGCTTGCCAAGCGAGCAGAAGCTGGAGGAGATGATCATTCGCGATCCCCGCATCCTCTCCAGTGAATGGATGCTTATTGGGCGACAGGAGGCGACGAGTCACGGCGGTCGAATCGACCTTTTATCGATTGCGCCCGATGGTTCGCTAGTACTGATCGAATTGAAGCGGGATCGGACGCCACGGGAAATTATCGCTCAGTCGTTGGACTACGCTTCGTGGGTCCAGCAGTTGACGCCAGATAGGATTGCGCAAATCTACCAGCGGTTTTCCAACGGCGGTAATTTGGATGACGCATTTCAGCAGCGTTTTGGTACGGAGCTTGATGAGGAAGCACTCAATCAGTCACACCAAATCATTATCGTGGCGGCCGAACTTGATGCTGCAACCGAGCGCATCATAGGCTATCTCAACGAGCGCGACATCGCGATCAACGCCGTCTTCTTCCAGGTGTTCCAACATGGCGACGAGCAGCTGCTGAGTCGCGTTTGGCTGATCGATCCGGGCGAGACTCAAGCTAATGTCGCCAGCACTACTAAGAGCAAGGGCGAGAAGGAACCCTGGAATGGAGAGTACTACGTGTCGTACGGTGGTACCTCACGAAGCTGGGAAGACGCCCGGCAGTATGGCTTCATCAGCGCCGGAGGCGGAAGCTGGTACAGCCAGACGCTGAAACTACTGTCACCCGGCGATCGGGTGTGGGTCAAGATCCCGAAGACAGGCTATGTTGGTGTCGGTCGAGTCACGGAGGCAGTGCGTCCAGTCATGGAGTTTATGGTGCAGACACCGTCGGGTGAACGTCCGGCGCTGGACGTACTCAAGAATGCTGACCGCTACAAGCAAAATGCCGGTGATCCTGAGAAGACTGAGTATTTCGTGCGGGTTGCGTGGCTCGATACAGTTCTGGAGTCGAAGGCTGTCAACGAGGTGGGACTTTTCGGCAACCAGAATACGGTCTGTCAGCCAACGACGCCCAAGTGGCGACATACGGTGGAGCGCTTGAAGACGTACTTTCCTAAGTGGGATCAATCGATCAGGTAAGTAATCAGTAGGAAATCCCAAAAAATTAATAGGGACAAACAATTTTGAACAGAGCTTGATGCATGCTAGGAAGTCGAAGGGTTCTAAGCTCGGTATATCTCTTTAGGACAGATTTCAAAACTAGGAACGTACAAATAACTTCTGATATATCAAGTGGCGCTCTAATGGGAACCTCCGTAGAGAAGCAAAATGAAGAAACGACGAATGCTCTTAAGAGCTGGTTATTTGCCGAGTCAACTACCCCCGCCGTTTACGACAAAGCAATTCGCTACGGCGGCCACGCGTATTTGGAAAGCATGGGAGAAGGTGCCCGGAGATGTCCCTTGGTGCAAACCGGAGACTTTTAGTGTTGCTAGGTCTGGCCACCGTCGTCGCGTTACCAGCATTCCCAATCCAATATCGCAATTGTACTTGGCAACAAGCATCGCGCAGTATTGGCCTAAGCTGGCCAGGCATTTCCGCACGACCCGAATGAGCGCGAGCCGTCCCGTTGTGAGCGAAGGAGCAGGGAGGGCAATGAAGATAACGTCAATGCAAGAGCTATACGACAAGAAGATTCTCGAGTCAGGTGGATATAGATTTATGCTTCGGGCGGATATTTCACGATTCTTTCCAACGATCTACACTCATTCAGTTCCGTGGGCAGTGCACGGAAAGTTCGTGGCTAAGAAGAACATGAGGAAGATAACGCCTGCCTTCTATGGAAACGTAATAGACAAATACCTAAGGGCCGGGCAGGACGGTCAAACAATTGGTATTCCAATTGGTCCTGACACATCCCACATAGTGGCGGAAGCGTTGGCGACGTCTGTCGATGTTCTCTTTAAGGAGAAATTTGGCAGATGGCCTGCTGGTTTTAGATATGTAGATGATTACTATCTATTCTTCGAAGAACAAGGGGAGGCAGAACGCGCGCTGGCTGATCTATCGCGAGCCCTGCAAGAGTATGAGCTGCAACTCAATTTCGATAAAACTCGGGTAGTGCCTGTCAATCAGATAGCAGACGACTATTGGACGCAACAAATTAGAAACTTAGATGTGTCTAATGAAACGGGTAAGCAACGCTCAGATATAAATCATTACTTCGATTTCACCTTAGATCTGGCTCGACACCATGAAGACGATAGCATAATGAACTATGCATTACGACGCATATCTTCAGTTCTTGTTAGAAAGGAAAATTGGGATTTGTTTGAATCGCATCTATGTCGAATAGTCTTCGCACATCCAAATACGTTGCAATTGGTAGCGTCATTTCTATCAACCTATGGGAGGTATGGTTACTTGCTAGACAAGGAACGTCTTTCGAGGATGTCTAGCTTGGTCATTCGGAATGCCGCACCACTGAATCACCACAGCGAGGTAGCCTGGGCTCTTTGGATCTGCCTGGATCTAAAACTCAAGCTAGATAAGAAAGCTGTGGGATCGTTGGTGGGTGTTCGGAGCTCGGTGTGTCTCCTGTTGGCTCTTGATATGGAAAGAAAAGGCCTCACCTCAAAACGAATTAGTAAAAGCATTTTGAAGTCATTCATGACCGCAGAAGCACTTCGTAGTGATATGTGGCTATTCGCTTACGAAGCCGGCATAAGAAAGTGGATTGTGTCAGATGATTCGCATATCGCCGGCGACCCGCATTTCAAAGAACTCTATAAGAGGGAAATTCATTTTTACAGTGATAGTGCAACGCTAAGTCCAATCTTCATGCTGAAGCCAGGAATTTTGGCTGACCTCAACTTGGAGAATGAATCGGCATTGTTCGATTCGGATGAGGATGTTACCGAGTACCTAGAGTTCGATGAGCCCAATTCCGAGTATCAAGATAAGGACGAGTCGGAAGATATTGACGATTTGCTGTAGGGATTCCAGCCAGGAAGAGGGAAAGCATAACCACGGGGCAGGTCAGGTCTTGTTTCTTGCAAGGGTTTAGACCTAGGCGCCTCCCATAGCCCCCGCCGCGCGTTGAATATGCCGGCGCATTGCCTCTCCTTCCCGCCCCTAGGTCAGCCCCGCTGCAATCTTCCGTATCTGCTCCGCGCTGCGCTCCCCCGCAAGCGCCGTTCTCGGCATCAGGTGTTTTCCTATCTCCAGGCCGCCGATCAGTACCGGTTCATAGCCGACATCCCGTATCGGGCGCGAAGCCACCTCGACGGCCTGAGCATCATCACTCGCGATCGGCATGCCCACGCGGCCGGGCTCTTGGTAGGTAGCAGACTAAATGGGGACAGGGTCGATTGAAAGATTCGGGATTGCAATAGCATAATTGCACTATCCTCGGAGCCACCGCTTGCAGACAGCCGGCCTGCTTACCCGCAACGGTCCTAGTGAACCCCTGGCGAAAAAGAAAAGCTAGCGTATGAACCAACTGCCCGAGACCGGATCGTTAGCAGATCGCATTCTTGCGGCGTTGAAGGCAAAGCCAGGCCAAAAAGCCTTGGAATTGGCGACCGCGCTCTCCGTCGATCGAAGTGAGATCAATTCCCTTCTCTACGGGACACTGAGCGGTCTCTGTATTCAGGATTCGAAGTACCGTTGGCACCTAGCCGCAGATAGACCAACAATCCCGGCAGCTGATACTCCTCATTTCGCAGATACTCCGCTTTCCCGTCTTTGTCGTTACTACCTGGCCTGCGTCGGTTACGACGACGAAGGAGGGGTCAGCGTGTTCGCATCGAATAGCTTTAACGATAGCGACTACGTAGAATTGCGATCCTTTCTCGGAAACACCAATTCCGATATCTTTAGATCTGAAGGGGCGCAGCGACTTATCGGCAAGATGCGAAAAGATCGCAGCCGTCTAACGATGTATCTGGGTTATCCGGTCGCACTTCGGAAGCAGAAGTCCAAGAGTTCAAACTGGGAAGGGTTCATGGTCGAGCCCATCGTTCTCTACCCCGTTGAATTCGAGAACGGCGTGAACCCTCGAATTGCTTCGACGTTTCCCCTCATTAACTTGTCCGTTCTCAAGCGGTTTACCAATGCTCAACGCGACGCAGTGATGGATGAGTTGGCCCAACTCGAGGACGAGCTAGGGTTGTCAGGCGAGACCGAGCTACCAGAAGTGGACGAGCTGTGTCGGCGGTTGGCGGTTATCCGGTCGGAATGGCCATGGATCGAGCAGCCTGATCCTGGCGCTTTAACGTCCGAACCACCGATGAGCCAGGTTAATGCGGAAGGAATTCTCAATCGAGCTATCTTGGTGGTTGCCCCGCGTTCGCCTTTCACGCAAGGCTTGGAAACAGAACTCAAATTGTTGGCGCAAACCTCGGCTGATAAATATGCAGGAACCGCTTTGGGGCATTGGGTTGCTGGTGTCCTCCCGAAACCTACGGCGGTTCCTGACCAGACCTTGATCGAGGTTCTGCCGCTCAACCAGGAACAGCGACAGGCCATTGATCATGCGTTCGCGAACCCACTTACGATAATTACTGGTCCTCCTGGAACGGGCAAGTCCCAGGTGGTAGCAGACCTGTTGATCAATGCCGCCTGGCATGGAAAGAGGGTTTTGTTCGCCAGTAAGAACAATAAGGCAGTTGATGTAGTTGAAGAGCGATTGAACAATCTTGGACCACGACCGATCGTGCTCAGGATTGGGGCAAATCAGTATCAAGCCAAGTTGGCGGAGTATCTGATTGGGCTGCTCGCAGCCAAAGCAGGACCAGATGATCAAAGCGATTTCGACGATGCGCTGAAGCGGCATCGGTCAATGGAACAACGGCTCGTTGATCTGGGTAAGGAAGAGGCTGTGGTGATCGAGTTGCGAAACCGAACGGATCGGCTAGAGCAGGAAGCCGAGGAATCCAGAGCCACGTTCGGGCTGATCGTATTCGCGGCGCTCCGTGAGCTTGACTCTGTGCAAGCCGAAGGCACGGCCTTGCGATTTGCTGAAGTTCACGCCGCGGCAGTTCGGGAAGAGCAGGCATTTCTGCCTCGGCTGTTCTGGCCGTTGCTGAAGAGTGCCAGGTATGACCGACTATCTGTACTGGGCACCGAGATACGATGGCTCTGGGGTGCATTGGGGATGCGAGTGCCTGCCGCCATTCCGGACGACGAAACGATAGACCAATGGACGCGCTTTGCTGAGCAGCTTTTGGATCGATTGGTTCGAGCCAAGAAAGTCCACGAATATTTTAGTGCTATTGCTTCGCTTCAAAGTGCGCGCTCCCTTGAGGCGATTGCACATGAGCGGGCTGATCATGTGCAGGCATTGGCCAAGAATGCCGAAGGGTTGTGGAACGCATGGCTAAAGTTGCAACCGACAAGACTATCGCCGGCGGACAGACAACTTTTGACGAAATACAACGCCGTACTGAGCATGGTTATTGATGCAGGCCCAGATGGCAAACTGAACGATCAAGTACGGAGGCAGTATTACGAGCTGTTTCCAAAGCTTAGGCACTTACTGCCCTGCTGGGCCGTGACTTCGCTGTCCGCAAGGGGACGTATACCTTTTGAACCTGGGTTCTTCGACCTGGTTGTATTCGATGAGGCTAGCCAATGTGATATCGCGTCGGCGCTTCCCCTCCTGTATCGAGCAAAGAGCGCCGTAGTTATTGGTGACCCGAAACAGCTTTCTCATATTAGCGGATTGCAGAAGGGGCAGGACCAGCAACTTCTCAGCAAGTTTGGATTGTTGGAAGAGTTTCCTCATTGGGCTTATTCGTACAGATCACTCTTCGACCTTTCGTGTGGATTTGTGTCGGCCGAGGGAATCGTGGCGCTTCGGGACCATCATCGTTCTCACGCTGACATCATTCAGTTTTCCAATGATTGGTTTTATGAAGGAGCACTTCGGGTCGCGACGTCTTATGACCACCTGAAGCGACCGGATCCGAAAGCACCAGGCGTGCGCTGGGTACAGGTGGCGGGCGAGGTACGGCGCCCACAGACTGGGGGCGCGGTCAATGCTCGAGAGGCGCAGATGGTAATCGAAGAGCTGAAACGGCTTCTTGTTGGGAGAGACTACGTTGGCAATGTTGGGGTGGTAAGTCCGTTCAGAGAGCAAGCTAACCTGATAAGGGAGCTAGCGTTCAAGGATTCGTCCCTGGCTGCGAAGTTGCAGCGAGCCGATTTCTTGGCCGATACGGTTCACAAATTTCAAGGCGACGAACGGGATGTAATGATCTTTTCACCAGTCGTTTCCAGAAATGTGCCCCCGGGAGCGATTATCTTTCTCAAGAAGAATGGAAATCTATTTAACGTTGCCATAACCCGAGCAAGAGCCATGCTGATTGTTGTCGGGGATCGCGACGCTGCAGCTCAATCGGATGTTGAATACCTTGCGGCATTTTCTAAGTACGTTCAGGGACTCGACGACACCCGCGAAGGGAAAGACGAAGAAGTCATTGGATCGCACGGCCCCGTATACCCGGTGGTGGCCAACCCTGAGCGGGTCTCAGACTGGGAAAGGCTGCTATACACACATCTTTATCAATCTGGAATTCAAACACTTCCCCAGTATGCAGTGGAGAAGTATCAGCTGGACCTGGCTCTCGTGGAAGGTGATCGCCGCCTCGATATTGAGGTGGACGGCGAGCGCTATCACCGCAATTGGACAGGCGAATTGTGCCGGCGCGACCAGATTCGGAATCAGCGTATGTTCGAACTGGGTTGGGACGTGCTCCGTTTCTGGGTATATGAAGTGCGGGACGACATGGAGGGCTGCATAGCGCGCGTCAAGAAATGGAAGGACGCCCATAGTTCTACGAGCAGCGCCGCTATTTGAGCCCCGCTGCAATCTTGCGTATCTCCTCCGCGCTGCGCTCCCCCGCAAGCGCCGTCCCCGGCATCAAGTGTTTCCCCATCTCCAGCCCGCCGATCAGTACCGGTTCATAGCCGACATCCCGTATCAGGCGTGAAGCCACCTCGACGGCCTTAGCATCGTCACTCGCGATCGGCATGCCGACGCGCCCGGGCTCCTGATAAGCCGAGCCCATCCGCGCTGCGCTGATCGCATTGCGAAGAAACGGGTCACAAGAAACGGGTCAGGCTTGGTATGTTGCATAAATAAGAAAATGAATTGCGCCAGACCCTATTGAAAGGGCTTCGGCTCCGACAGACCAGCCCCGCAGCTGCCTTGAGTGCTCCCGCGCGCCGTGATACGGTTGGATTTCCTATCTGTCGTTGAAGACGCCAAACACAGGGAGGTTCTCACATGCAGAGCAGAGAGACCATCATGCGGATTTCAGCGGGGATTGCGATCGGGGTAGTCGCGACGGTTGCGCTGGCCGCGGGCGGCGGAACGCTCAACGACCCCCAGGAGACCTACACCAATGGCTGGAATGGGGTGACGAACGAGGGCGTCATCGCCAGCGTCACGGTGCATTTCGTCAGCTACGAGCTGAACTCTGTGGGCGGCAAATACAGACTCATTCCGGTTTTGCTGCGTGCCGGTGCGCGCCCGGCTCCCCTCGCCTTGGCCCTCGAGCAAGACCGCCTCGTCGTAAGGTGCGGCGGCAAGACGATTGCTGCGAGCTTCCAACTCTCGGCGCTCGACCGCACGCTCTGGGATTCGCTGTCGCCGGACACGAAGAAGCGACTCACCTATCCGGAGCAGCTGAGCCCCGACAGCGCGATGATGGTGTACGCCTTCGTGCCCTTGGGGGACATGAAGGGGCAGATTGAAGGCTTCGAATACACGATCAAGTCGCTGCCCGCGCCCCTGCTGCTGCAGCCAGAGCGGAAGAAGAAGGCCGCAGCGCTTCCCGGCGGCACTAGCGGCTGAGCCCGCGCCCCTTGACGACGCATGATCGGTGAGCTCTGGAGGGCACTCCTCGATTACCTGAAGCGCACGCCGTACTGGCCGGTGCTCGAGCCCCTGCTGTTGGTTGGGTTCTTGTACATCGGCGTGTGCATCGTGTCGTATCAATACCTGCAGTGGCGCTATCAGGTCACACTTGACCTGCCGCTGTTCCTGCAGAGCTATCTGCTGAGGCAGGTGTCCGTCGGCTTCGCCGCAGTGGTTGGCGTTTACACCGCGCTCACCGCCGGACGCGTCGTCAGGGCGCGCGCCCAGCCTCCGGCCCCGGGCGCTACGTCTGCTGTCCAGGGTACGCCACCGCTCGGCCGTGGGCGACGTCTCGAATCGGACTGGGCCGGGCGCATCGGTTTGGCGTTGCTGATCGGCGCCATGGCGCTCTACCTTTTGCAGGTGTGGACACCGGAGTTCAAGGTGAGCCCGATCCGGGTGCGTTTCGCCGCGTTCGGTACCTTTGCCGCCGCCGCTCCGCACACGGATCAGGACCGCGGTCGGGAGAAGGCAACGGCGGACTACCAACGTCTCCGCGCGATCACGCAGTATCTGCTGTTCGAGATCAACCACCGCCAGCGCGCCTGGCAGTTGGAGTTTGAAACGCCTCCATTCCGGAGTGACCTCGTAAGCAGGGCGGACGAAGACCGTTGCGCTGAGGACGACACGCCGCCGTTGTGCATCGCCGAGGCCTTTCACACGTCGATGATAAAGGCCCAGGGAGCGCATCCGCCCTTCGTGCTAATCACCGCCGAACCGCTCGGCGGGGGCGGCACACGCGCGTGGTTCTGGCTCAATCGAGGCCCGGTGTCGGTCGTCACCACGAGCGACTGGGGCGGGCCGGGCAGCGCGGGCTCAATCGAGTACCTTGCCTACGCGCTCGTCGTGCAGAGTGTGATGATCCACATGCAGGCACACTGCGGGTTTGCACAGCCTCCAGCCGGTACGCCGGAGGGCGTGGTGGTGGGCAACGTGTTCGACTTGCAGCCGGGCATCGATGCCATGCGTGCTGCCGTGCTCACCGGTCACTTCTCGCGGGATGACGAGCGGCGGCTGCTTAACTGTTTCGGTCCGGAGTACATGCGCACCGCCGTCGGTTTGTCGGGCCTGGGCTGGCTGCGCTCCGGGCCGGTGCGCGACATTCTGCGGAAAGTCTACGGCGTGGAACTCCTCGGAAGTTGATTCGAGCGAATGAATGGGGACAGACCAGGACAGACCCCATTGCAAACACAAGGTGTCCGGGTAATGGGGAAGCTTACGGGGGGGGCCTGCGCCCCTAGTTCAGCCCCGCTGCAATCTTGCGTATCTCCTCCGCGCTGCGCTCCCCCGCAAGATCCGTCCCCGGCATCAAGTGTTTCCCCATCTCCAACCCGCCGATCAGTACCGGTTCATAGCCGACATCCCGTATCAGGCGTGAAGCCACCTCGACGGCCTTGGCATCGTCGCTCGCGATCGGCATGCCGACGCGCCCCGGCTCCTGATAAGCCGAACCCATCCGCGCTGCAGCGATCGCATTGAAGGCGCGCACCAGACGCGCGCCGGGGAGAAGCTCCGCGGACGCCAATCCGGCGCCCTTCTCCCGCGCCCACTTCGCGATCTCGCCGTCGCGGTGGACGAAGGGATTGTTGGTGTCGATGACGATCTTGCCCTTGAGCACGTCCGCCAGATCTTTACCGACGGAAGGCAACGCGTGATACGGAACCGAGATCATGACCACCTCGCCGAAGGCCGCCGCCTCGCGCGGCGTCCCGGCACGCGCACCGCCGCCGAGCCGCGCGGCGAGCGACTTGTCGTGTTCGATGTGACGCGAGGAGAACATGACCTCGTGGCCCGCCCGTACCCAGGTGGCGCCGATCGCGCTGCCGACGTTGCCCGAGCCGACGATGCCGATCTTCATTTTTCCAGCCGCGAGGACAGGCATGGGCAGGACGCCGGCGGCGACGGCCGCCCCGGCAATGACGAGAAACTCACGACGACTTTGTTTCATGGCAATTCCTCCACTGGTTGAATCATTCGCTTTCTCATGGCCGCATCCGGCAGCCGGCCCACGGCGCCGCCCATGTTGTCGAGAAATCATGCAAGGGCTCCTTCCGGTTGCACTTCAGTGCCATTCGCCCGCGCGCGCTGGGCGTAGCCCAGCCAGATGCCGAGCGCCATCCACGCCGCGGCGAGGGGCAACGCGACGGTGGCGAGCGCGGTCAACCCCATGCCCAGCCGCCCGAGCAGCCCCTCGGTTTGCGCGCCGACCACATCGCCCGTGCGATACACGAACGTGTCGATGAACGCCTTCGCCTTGTAGCGGTCGGCGCGCGGCACCACGGTGAAGAGCGTCTCGCGCGACGGCCGCATGATGCCGCGCTGCACGGCGCGGAACGCCGCCTCGAACGCGATCAGCGCCGCGAGCGACCCCACGATCGCCAGACCCAGGAACCCCAGTGCGGCGGTGATCGGCAGCAGCGCCAGCGTTACCGACACCCCGAGCCGCTTCATCAGATGCCCGGTGACGATCGCCTGCAGCACGAGCGTCGTCACCTGCGTGATGAGGTCGATGCGCGCGAAGATCGTCGTGCGCATGTCGACGTCTGTTCCCAGGGCGGCCACCATCTGCAGACGCGTGAAATACAGAAAAGTTGCCATCACCGCGAGGATCAGCACGTAGCCACAGATGGCCAGGAGGTAGGGCGAGCGGGCCACCGACTGCAGCCCCTCCCACGCGCTGCCGCCGATCAGCGCATGCTCCTCGCGCGCAGCGCCGGACCGGGAAACGTCGGGGCGCAGCCGCGTGACCCACCAGGCAGCGCCGAGCGCGAGCACGAGGAACCCCGCCGCGACGAGCAGCAGCGCCGGCGTGCCGAGCGGTTCGGCGAGCTGGCCCGCGAGCCACGGCCCGAAGATCGCCCCCAGGGTTCCGCCCACGGCAATGGCCCCGAACAAGCGTTTGCTCTGCTCGAGCGTGAAGCGGTCCGCCATCAGCGCCCAGAACAACATCGTGGTGAACAGGTTGAATACGCTGAACCACACGTAGAACACCTGGCCGGTTCGCTGTCCGACGCTTTCGGGCGTAAGCACCAGCAGCAAATAGAACGCCACCAGGCCGAAGGCGAAGAAGAGGTAGGTCGCGTTGACGAAGACGAGGCGCCGGAACCGGCTCACGAGCCAGCCGAACACCGGGTTCACCAGAAGCGTCACCAGCACGGTGCCCATGAACAGCCAGCGCAGCGCGTCGATGCCGCGCTGCATGCCCAGCGCCTCGCGCGCCGGGCGTATCACCATCAGCGCGGTGAGCACACAGAAAAAGAACAAACCCGCGACGAGGGCCGGCCCGACTTCGTCGCGGCGGATGTTGGTGAAGCGCTGCAGGAACGAATACCTCATGACCTCCCCCTGGATCAATGGAGTGTATCGTAAGCGAGATCCGGCCCCGACCCAACCCGATTGCGACCGGGTGCGACGCGCCGACGGGCCGCCGAACGCAGCGCTTCGGCCGCCACTGTGCGGCTAGTAACCGGCCTTCAGGTCCACCTCGTTGAGCAGCTTCTCGCCGGCGACGTAGCGCCGCACGTTCTCGATCGCCACTGTCGCCATGCGCTTGCGCGCTTCCACCGTCTGGCTGGAGATGTGCGGGGTGATGATCACGTTGGGCAGGCGCCAGAGTTCGTGATCCCGCGGCAGCGGTTCTGGATCGATGACGTCAAGGCCCGCGCCGCGCAGCCGCCCGTCCTTGAGTGCGGCGACGAGTTCCGACGTGACGGTGGATTCGCCACGGCCGACGCTGACGAAGTACGCGCCGGGCTTGACCGCGTCGAAAAACTTTCGGTCGAACAGGTGACGCGTCTCGCGCGTCAGCGGCAGCGCGTTGACCACGATGTCGGCCCGCCCGGCGAGTTTAAACAGTTCGTCGGACCGCCCGACATACTCGACGAAACTGGGGCCGTCGCCCCCCGATCTGCGCGTGGCGATCACCCGCATGCCCAGCCCTGCCGCCCGCTGCGCGACTTCCGAGCCGATGCCGCCCAGCCCTGCAACCAGCATGGTCTTGCCTTCGACGTCGAACATCGCCGCGTCCTCGGGAATGCTGCGGTCCCAGTTCCCCTCCAGCTGGTTGCGGTGGTGATGCTGCAGGCCGCGGGTGAGCGCCATCATCAGGGCGATGACATGTTCCGCGATGGTCGGCCCGGATGTCCGTTGCGAGTTGGTCAGTATGAACTCGTACTTGCCGATGTCCGAGAACAAGGTGCAGCCCTCCACGCCCACGGGGTAGTTATGCAGCCAACGCAGGCTGCTCGCTGCTTTCAGCATGGCCGGGCTGCAGAAGCCCACGATCGCATCGAGTTGCGCGACACGAGGATCCGACGGCCCTGTCACTTCGATGATTTCAACATCGCCTGCGGCGCGACGGAAGCGCTGCATCGTATCCGGCACGTGGGCCGCGATCCAGCCGGGAACCTGCACGCCGATGCGCTCAGGCTTGCGCCACAGGGGAAGATTGCGTAGGGGCTGGGCGGCTTCCTGAAGCGACAGGCGCTCGATCAGTTCGGCGGTGCCGGGCTCCGGCCCGACCGCCAGGGCGGGGGCGGCAGCCGTCAGGATCGCAGAGCACACCGCCGCGCAGACGCAAAGCATGCCTCGACGTGATACGAGGTGCAGAAAAGGTGTCATCTCTCTCTCCCTTGAATTCGATGGCCGGGATCTGCGGGATCTGTGCGCCCCGGGTGTGACCACGGACCGGCGGGCGGCGTTCCGATACGGCGTCACGATGGATCGGAAAAAGAACAAACCGGCGACGAAGGCCGGCCCGGCTTCCTCGCGGCGGACGTTGGTGAAGCGCTGCAGGAAGGTATCCGTCATGGTCTGCCCCTCAAGCGAGGGGGTGTATCGTAAGCGAGATTCGAAAGTCGTGAAGGTGTGAATGAGTGAAGGGTGAAGGATCAAGGATGAAGGCGGAAGGATGAAGGATGAAGAAAAACACGGACGAGGGACGAGGGGCGGTGAAGAGGGAACTGACCGGGATTAAGGAATTGAAATCCGGGACTGATGCGAACTGTCCTGGAGACGCCGTCCCGCTCGATCAGCTAAGCGGCTTTTTTGACAGTCATCTTCACCTGCATGCCGGCACGGGCCAGCATGTTGACCAGAGCATCAAGGCTGAAATCCGCAATTTTTCCCTTGAGCAGGGCGTTGAGCCTGGGCTGGGTAACGCCAAGCGTTTTGGCTGCCTGCTGCTGCGTCATGCCGCTGTCCCGCACCAGCTTTTCAATGCGGATCATCAGATCGGAGCGCAGGGCGAGGTTTTGTGCTTCGTTCTCGGCAAAACCCAGATCGGCGAAGACGTTGCCGCTGCCTTTCTTAAGTACTGTGCGTGCCTTCATCCTGGAATTATATTAGTTTCGAGATAATCTGCAACGAGCCCGGCGTGACTAACGACTGTCCAGTCTTGGGACAAAGCGCCCCGCCTGCGCTCAGGTGTTATCGCTATGTCGAGACGAACCGGCGCGCGACCTGGAGGAGACCGGGGCGGCCGGCACCATGAAGTGCGGACCTCGGGCATTCAATCACATCAATTGATATAATTGTATCAACCATATCAATTGAAGGAAAAATCATGATCCGCGAAGCCCCCGCCATGACAGTCCGGCAGAACCTGGGCGAACTGCTCAATGAAGTCCAGTATCGAAACGGCAAAGTCCTGATCACCAAGGCCGGTAAGCCGGTAGCGGCGCTGGTGGACATCGCCCTCTTCGAGCGGATCCGGAAGCTGGACGAGGAATTCGACCAGATGACAGCGGATTTCGCGAAGGCGTTTGCGGGAAAAGGCGAGAAGGCGGTCAATGCCATGGTGGATGAGGCGGTGAAGGCCGTACGCCGCAAGCCCTCCAGGAAGTGAAGGTCGTCCTCGATACCAATGTGCTGCTGTCCGGCCTGATGTTTCCGGATGGCGCGCCGGGGCGTGTCGTGGCCGCCTGGCGTCAGGCGCGATTCGAGCTCGTTATTTCAGTACCCCAGCTGGCGGAGATCGGCAGGGCGCTGGCCTATCCGAAGATCCAGCGCATACTCGGCTGGGATGATCGGCGCATCGAGCAGTTCAGCCGGCAGCTTTATGTCAGAGCCGAGATCGTGGATCTCGCCGGGACCTCAGTGGAAGTGCCGGGCGATCCGGACGACATACCCATCCTGGCCACGCTCATTGCCGCAAAAGCGGATGTTCTGGTTACGGGAGACGGCGATTTGCTCGCGTTAAGTGATCGACATGCGATACAGACGCCCGCGGAATTTATTCGCAGGCTGTGAGCATTGAGCATAAGAACTAAGGAGATCGGGCAAACCACAGGCCTGCACTCCAGTACTCGACGGCAGTCGGATCGTGGTCAGACAAATCCATGCAGGAAAGTTGGCCTGAACCCATCCCCTGACCCGCAGCGGCGACGAGGAATCGTCTACACTGAATTGCATGCGTCTCCTCACTTTTCTCGAGTACGCGGCGATCGTGGTCGGCGCAATCGGAATCCTCGCCGGCCGGCACTTCGCCTTGGCGAAAGGCGTGCATCTCGGCATTCTGCTGATCGGGGTGGGAATCGCGGCGGGCGGAATCGAGTCGCTGTATTCGCGGCGGATGAGCCTGCGTTTTTCCGAGGAAGCCGCGCAGGGCTACGATGGGTTTCCGGCGCTCGTGTGGGGAACGATGCTGCTGCTCGCAGGCGGGGCGCTCATCGGCTACGCGTACCTGCTCGACGTCGGCTTCTGGCCGCGAGCGGCGCGCCTTCTGAAGCAGAATCCAGGCATCGTGTATATCGCTGCGGGTATGTTGCTGGCCGGGTTTTCGGTGTTGCTGTTCACCGATACGGACGCGAACCGCAATCGCTGGCAGACGCTCCTGCTGCGCGTGCCGCGCGTCATCCTCGCGGTGGTGGTGCTGACGTGCGGCGTTGCAGGGATCTCGGCGGGGGCCTGGCAGATCGCCGACCCGCAGGGTTATGCGCAGGTCGAACGCCAGGTTCGCGCGCGCCTGGACGCTGCCTTGAACAGGGACTAGGGGCGAGGGACGCCAAGGATGAAGGCGGAAGGATGAAGGATGAAGAAAAGCAGGGACGAGGGACGGAAGTACAGTGAGGGGTGACGAGTGACCGGCGACTGGTAAAAGCCAGTGAGAGGGACGAGAGGGTCAGGCCTATACCTTATAGCTCGTGAACTGAAGCCCGAACTGCGACCAAGTGCGTCTGATGTTGATTCATTGCACTCAGAACCTCATGAGGGACAGACCTCATTGAAAGAGGTTGTTGTTCGGTAGCATAAGACTCCGCATGCCGCGCAAGCCCCGCCAAAAATCACCGGCCACTCCCACCGCGGCAGCAACGCTCATGTAGTGCAGAGCTTTTAAGGTTCCTCTTTGATTAATCAATCACTTGGCAGCCTCGCACCCCGCGAATCCGCCAAGTTGGCTAAGAGCCCCGTTTTTTGCGCCCCCGCACTGCGGCATCCGGTCAATCACGGATGCGTAATGAGCCAATATGCCAGGGCAAACTCGACTATGTGCCTGATTCATTGCTGGATGTTTGGATGATCGACAGGTGCATGATCCATTCGGCGGACATGAGGTAAATCATCGAGCAACCTCCAGTACTGAACATGTCCTGAATTCAACGTGCTAAGCAGTCTACGAGCAGGGGGGGCTCGCCATGAAAAAGGCTGACGAGAAATCCAGCGCCACAGGCGCTGCACCTGATCTACCCACCGCCTTACTCCGCGAACTGGTTACGCATCTGCGCCAGCGCCGCACCGAGCTGCGCGAGGAGTGGGCGCGCCGCATCACTGAGGCCACGCTGCTGACCGCGATGTCCAAGGAGGAAATTTTCGCCGAGGCCACTTCCGTATACGACAACTATGTCGAGGCGCTGGAGACGGGAACGTTCGAGGCGCTGCATGCTTACGCGCGCAGTCTCTCCGAGCGCATCATCCCGCGCGGTGTCGAGACCCACGAGGTGTTGGGAATCGTGCTGCTGTTGCGCGACGTGCTGGCACGATCGCTGTTCGCGAAATACCAGAACGATTTCAATCTGCTCAACCGCATCCTGGACGCGTACGAGCCCGCGGCGAACCGTATCGCCAACACCGTGGCGGGGGGCTTCGTGCAGGAGCGCGAGCGCATCATCCGCGAGCAGCAGGAGGCGATGCGCGAGCTGTCCACGCCGGTGCTGCAGGTGCGCGAGCGCCTGCTGATCCTGCCGATCATCGGCGTCATCGACTCGCAGCGCGCCCGCCAGCTCACGGAGCAGCTGCTGCACGGAATACGCGCGAACCGGGCGCGGGTGGTGGTGATAGACATCACCGGCGTCGCGGCGATGGACTCGGGCATTGCCAACCACCTGGTGCTGACCGTCGAGGCCTCGCGGCTGCTGGGCGCCGCGGTGATCGTGACCGGGCTTTCGCCGGAGATCGCGCAAACGCTGGTCAAGATCGGCGTTAATCTCGGCAAGATGCACACGGTGGGCGACCTGCAGGGCGGCATCGAGGAGGCCGAGCGGATTCTGGGATACAAGGTCGTTCCGATCGCAGAGCCTTCCGAGCAGAGCTAGGCCGGCGCGCGAGCGAGCTCGTCGCATGGCCGTCCCGATCCTCAAGCAGTCGCATTACCTGATTGCGACGATCCAGTCGGCGTTGTCCGACGCCGAGCTGCTCAACCTGCGCGACTCGCTAACGGAGCAAGTGGGGCGATACCGCTCGCGCGCGGTCATTGTGGACGTCACTGCGCTCGACGTGCTCGATTCCTTCGCCTCCCGGACACTGCGCGACATCGCATACATGGTCAGGCTGCGCGGCGCCGAGACCGTGATCGTGGGGATTCAGCCGGAAGTCGCATTCGCCATGGTGCAACTCGGCATCACGCTGGAGGACGTTGCCACGGCGCTCGATCTGGAGGAAGGCCTTGCCTACCTCGACGAAAAAAAGCTCGAGAGCTGACGCGACAAGCCCCGAGGCCGGCGACGAGATCCGCGTACCGGTAAGGTCGGAAAACGATCTGGTGTACGCGCGCCAACAGGGGCGGCGGCTCGCCGAGAGCCTGGGTTTCTCCTCGAGCGAGGCGACGCTGGTAGCGACCGCGATCTCGGAGCTCGCGCGCAATATCGTCAGCTACGCGGTCCGCGGCGAGATCGTCCTCAGCCGGACCCACGACCGCACCCGCCGCGGGATCACCGTCATCGCGCGCGACGAAGGCCCCGGCATCGCCAACGTCAAGCTCGCCATGCAGGAGGGCTACTCGACCTCGGGCGGACTGGGCCTCGGACTGCCGGGCGTGCGCCGCATCATGGACGAGTTTCATATCGAGACCGAGCCCGGTCGCGGCACGACGGTCACCGCGAGCAAGTGGGGACAATGAAGACCGGGATGCTGGAGTGGGGCGTCGCCGCGGCTCCGTTGCCGGGGCAGACCGATTGCGGCGATCGTCACGTGGTGCAGGCGTTCGCAGGCGGCGTCCTGGTGGCGGTCATCGACGCGATCGGACATGGCGCCGAAGCGGCGCAGGTCGCCGGGCTCGCCGCCGGCGTGCTGGAACGGCACCCGGCAGAGCCGGTCCACGCCTTGCTGCTGCGCTGCCACGAACGCCTGCGAGGATCGCGCGGCGCCGCGATAAGTGTCGCGTCTTTCGACCATCGCACCGCCACGATGAACTGGCTTGGCGTTGGCAATGTAACCGGCTTCCTGGTTCATGCAGGCGCTGGCCCGAAACCTCGCCCGAATTCGCTGCTCTTGCGCAGCGGAATAGTGGGGGACCAGATGCCCGAGCTGGAGC
The DNA here is from genome assembly GCA_036000845.1 of Burkholderiales bacterium. Lineage (GTDB taxonomy): Bacteria > Pseudomonadota > Gammaproteobacteria > Burkholderiales > JACQAP01 > JACQAP01. Next base: position 10,139 of record DASYUW010000162.1, on the reverse strand, counting down.
TCTCCGGAATTCCGGTCGAACGCGGCGATGTACTGGTCATGGCTACCGACGGCATCGGAAGCCACTTCACCGAGGCGCTGCTCGATGTGCCGGAGCCGCAGCAGCTCGCCGAGCGGATTCACCGTGGCTACGCCAAGACGAGCGACGATTCGCTGGTGCTCGTGGCGTGCTGCGCCGGAGCGGACTGATGGGCATACGGACCGAACAGTTCGCCGAGCACTACTGGGCGAGCCTGCAGAAATTTCTCAAGGACCCCGGCGAGGTGCAGCGCAGCCAGGCCTACGAGCTGGGGCGGCGTGGCCTGGCCGATGGCCTGGGGGTGCTCGACATCGCCGCCGCCCATTACGGAGCCTTGCGGCGCCTGCTTTCGACCCATGCGCGCCGCGCCATTCCAGAGGCGGAGATCAAGGCTGCCAACGAATTCTTCACCGAGTGCCTGTCCCCGTTCGAGATGAGCCATCGCGGCGCGCGCGAGGGTGCCCGCGCCTGGCAGCGCCTGAGCGAGGCGCTGGAAAACGAGGCAAAGAGGATCGCGCACGCGCTGCACGACGAGGCGGGGCAGCTTCTTGCCTCGGCGCATTTCGCTATTGCCGACATCGCGGGCGATCTGCCGCCGCAAAGCCGTGCCCGGCTGCAGGAAGTCAGGGGGCTGCTGAACAAGATCGAGACCGAGCTGCGCAACCTCTCGCACGAATTGCGGCCAACTGTCCTCGATCGGCTGGGCCTGCTGCCCGCGCTGCAGTTCCTCGCCGAGAGCGTGACGAGACGCGCCGGAATCCCGATCAGGATAAGAGGCGAAGATCCGGGCCGCCTGCCCCCCGTCGTGGAGATCACGCTGTATCGGATCGTCCAGGAAGCGCTGAACAATGTGATCAGGCACGCCCGGGCGAGCAGGGCGAGCATCGAGCTTCAGGCCGGGCCGGAGCGCATCTCGTGCACCATCCGCGACAACGGCGTCGGCTTCGCCACAAAGCGGATGCAGCATTGCGACGGGCTCGGGTTGACCGGAATTCGCGAACGACTGAATGCACTCGGGGGCTCCCTGCAGGTCGCCTCGAAACCGAAGCGGGGCACCGCGCTTCGCGCCGAAGTCCCGAGAGGACGCTGATATGCCTTGCCGCGTGCTGCTCGCCGACGATCACCAAATCGTGCGCCAGGGCGTGCGCGCACTGCTGGAGAAAGCCGGGCACACCGTGGTCGGCGAAGCCGCGGACGGGCGCGAGGCATGCGAGCTGGCGCGCAAGCTCCAGCCGGACATCGCGGTGCTCGATCTCGCCATGCCTTTGTTGAATGGATTGGACGCGATCAGCGAGATCCGGCGCGTATCGCCCAACACCCTGACGATCCTCCTCACGATGTACACCGACCGGCCTTATGTGCTGCAGGCCTTGCAGGCCGGCGCCAAAGGCTACGTGCTGAAGACGCAAGCGGCGGAAGATCTGGTCCGCGCCATCCAGGAAGTATTGGGCGGCGCGGTGTATCTCAGCCCTGGCGTGGCGGTGGGGCTAGTGGATGCCTACCCGGCTAACGACGAAGAGTCTAGGAAGCCGCTGACGGCACGCGAACGCCAGATACTGCAGCTCGTCGCCGAGGGCAAGACCACCAAGGCGATCGCTGAGCTGCTGGGCATCAGCTTCAAGACCGCCGAGTCGCACCGCAACCGGATCATGAAGAAGCTCGACATCCACCAGACCGCCGGTCTGGTGCGCTACGCCATCCGGCGCGGCCTCGTTCACCCCTGACGGCTCGCCATCAGAGCCGAGCCTCAATGAAGAGGAAGGGGAGGGGGTCAGGCTTGTGACTCGCTTAATCCTGCTTGCTGACGAGGACTGCGAAAGCGACGGGCTCATTTTTTGTTTCTTGCAAGGATTTGTAATAGCTTTTTCCCGACTCAAAAAAGGCAGATGGACTTTACGGTCGATTGCGCAATCGCCGGTTCGGGAGCCATCGACTTGGAGGCACAGACTGCGTCGGTCGTTGACTCAGCGCCAGGGTAAACCGGCCCGACGCCTACTTTCTTGATTCGGAGGCTAGTGCCTTCCCATCAGCCAACCGTCACCGTGGCAGCGCTGACAGACTTTATTTGCGCTCACGCCCGTGCTGCCACACAGCGGACATTCGGTCCAGTCCTCCGGGTTCACGCGCCAAGTAATTCTCCCGCCGCAGGGCATCCCGGTGGCATTGGGAATTGCACACATTACGGTTCTTTCGACCGAGCCGGTGTAGACCCGGCCGCATCGCATGCAACCGGCGACAGGACGGTGTTTCTTGACAACGTCGGTCATCATCAGATAGTCAGAGTTGGCCTCACAAAACCCATTTGAACAGCGCGTCTGGTCTTGTTTCCCGCAAGGAGCAGGACCAGGTTGCTCACATGGTTCAGCCCCTTCGCACTGAATATCCCAGCGCCTTGGGGAAACACGCCGGCTACTTCATCAATCGCGGCAGCCACAGGACCAGATCCGGAACGTAGGCGACCAGGAGGATCACTGCCATCCACGCCGCGATGAAGGGAGCCAGCATGCCCAGTGATGCATTGTAGGTGATCCCCGCGATGCGGCTCGCGACCATGCCCAGCACCCCGACCGGTGGCGTCACCGATCCGACCACCAGCAGCATGATGGTGATGATACCGAAATGCACCGGGTCGTAGCCGAGATGGGCGATGAGCGGCCCCATGATCGGCACGACGATGATCAGTGCGGGCACCGGCTCGAGGAAGGTTCCCAGCAGGAAGAAGAAGGCGATCAGCACGAGCAGCGCCAGCTTGGGATCGCTGGTGATCGAGAGCATGAGCTGGAGAGCGGCCTGGCCAACGCCCGCACGGCTCAATACCCAACTGAACAGCGCCGCCCCGCCGAGCGTGATCAGCGCGGCTGCCGTCGTCTCCGCCGCCTTGGAGAAATTGCGATAGAGCGAAGCCCGATTGTGTTTGCGGGCGACGATCCCGAACAATAGCGCATAGAGCGCAGCAACTGCGCCGGCTTCGGTGGGCGTGAAAGCGCCGGACAGGATGCCGCCGATGATGATGGCCGGCATGACCAGCGCGGGTATCGCGCGGCCCGCGGCCGATACCGCCTCGGCGCCGGAGGCACGCGGCGCCGGACCGGCGCCGGCCCGGGGTGCCAGGAACCAGGTGAGGAGCATCATCGACAATCCAGCCAGCACGCCCGGAATGACGCCGCCGAGAAACAACGCGCCGATCGATACGCCGGTGACGGAACCGTAGATCACCGCGATGATGCTGGGGGGAATGATCGGTGCCATCATCGCCGCACAGGCGGTCACCGCAACCGCGAAGGCCGGCTTGTAACCCTCTCGTTTCATCGCCGGGATCATGATCGAGCCAATAGCGGCGAGGTCGGCCAGGGCGGAGCCCGAGACCGCCCCCATGAACATGTTGGTCAGGATGTTGGCCTGGGCGAGCCCGCCCCGCAGATGGCCGATCAACGCACGCGACATGCCCACCAGGCGCTCGGTGATGCCGGCGACGCTCATCAGCTCGCCGGCGAGGATGAACAGCGGCACCGCGAGCAGAGCGAAATTGTCGAGCGAATCGTAGAACTGCTGCGCGAGAAGCAGTATGGGAAGTTGCCCGTCGGCCAGGATCGTCAGGATCGCCGCCAGGCCCATGCAATAGGCGATGGGCATACCCAGCACCATAAAGACGAAAAACAGCACCAGCATCAAGCCGATGCTCACAGCGTCCGGTCCGTCAATTCGTCGGCGGCGGGGATATCGTGGTTCCAGGTCAGGATCATCAGCAGCGACTCGAGCGCCGCGCCAACCGGGATCGCCAGGTAGACGGTCCATTTCGGCACGTCCAGCACCGGTGACTGCTGCATCCACGTGCGGTCGATGAACTGGATGCCTGCCCACAGCAGCGTGAGGCTGAAGGCAAGCGTCAGCACGTTGGCGGCCCACACTACAATGTGGCGCCCGGCCGGCGGCAGCATCAATTCGAGCACCTCGACGCGTATGTGGCCGCGCGAGGCCGCCACCAGCGCGGAGCTGAGCATGATCCCCCAGAGCATGGCGCCGCGCACGAGCTCCTCCGCCCAGAACAGGGACTCGTTCAGCACGTAGCGGAAGAACACCTGCAGCAGGACGAGCACGAAATAGCTGGCAAGCAGCGCGACCGACACCGCGGTCAGCGCTGCGCGAAGACGGCCGAGGAATGGCCCCGCCGAGCGAGCGGAAAGGATATTCATACCCCCTCTCCCCGCCCCTCTCCCGCAAGGGGGAGAGGGAGCCCTGAAACCAAGAAACCCCTTGTTGTCGTTTCTGACGTTACTTCCTCTCCCCCTCTCACCGGCACTCTGCCCCGCTCCAAGTGTGCCCTTGTCCCGCCAGGGGAGAGGGAGCCCTTAAACCAGAACATGTGGCTCAGACCTTGTTTTTGTTTCTGACGTTACTCCCTCTCCCCTCGCGGGAGAGGGCTGGGGAGAGGGGGGACTCAGGCCTTGCCGGCGGCCTGCACGGCCTCGACCAGAGCCTTACCCTTCGCCCCGGCCTTGGCAACGAAGCCATTGATGACCGGCCCCATCTTCGAGCGAAAGCTTGCGATGTCGGGGTTCGAATTCGCCTTGATCAGTTTGGCGAGTTCGCTCCAGGCGCTCTCCTGTGCCTTGAGGTTGGCTTCCCACATGTCTTTCTGCACGGCTTCGACGGCCGCGTCGCGAATCACTTTCTGCACGTTGGGCGGCAGCGACGCCATCTTCGTCGCGCTCGCCATCATCGATACCTCGGTGAAGATGTGGTGCGTGCGGGTAACGAAGCCGGCGACCTCGTAGTTCCTGCTGGAGAGGATGTAGTCGGCCGGCGCCTCGAACGCGTCGATCACGCCGGTCTGCAGCGCCGTGTAGATTTCCCCCGCGGGGATCGGCGTCGGATTGGCACCCAGCGCCCTGGCCATTTCGACCCAGGTCGGAATCTCGGGTACCCGCAGGCGCAGCCCGCGAACGTCGTCGGCCGTCTGGATCGGCTTCCTGGACAGGAAGACGCGAAAGCCGGAGGCGCCGAGCGAGAGCACCTCGACACCGAGGGAGTCCTTCGCGTCCTTGCAGACCTGCTGGCCGATCGGCCCGTACAGGACTTTCTTCACATGATCATAATTGTTGAAAAGGAACGGCAGCGAGACGAACCCGAACTGCGGTTGCCAGTTGCCCAGTGTGCCCAGGTCGGTCCAGCACATGTCGAGCGTGCCGAGTTGCAGCGCCTCGGCCGAGGTGCGGAGATTGAAAAGCTGGGATGCGGGACGGATGCTGATCGTGACCGCGCCATTCGTGCCCTGCCTGACCTTCTCGGCGAATTTCTCAGCCACGCCATGGATCAGATGGGATGTCGGAACATGGTGCGAGAACACCAGATTGATCGGCGCCGCTTGTCCCCAACTCCACCGCGACAGTGCCGCCGTGCCAGCGGCCGCGGCGCCAACCTTCAACAGGTCACGCCTGGAAATCGCCATTGTTACTTCCTCCTCTGCGCGTCAGCGCGACGCGATGCCATGCTTCTTGTGTGTCAGACGCAACGCTGCCGCCGCGTCAATGACCTGTTGCCGATGCTGAAGCCAGTCTAACGGCTCCAGCTCGCTGATGGCAATCCAGCCTTTTGTAACGCAGTAGGTGAGAATGAGGGAATGATGGAACCGCTGTTGACTCGGAAAGTAAACGAAACTTTGCAAGCTGCCGCGCGCGCCGGTACGCCCACGGTTGAGTGCTCGCTGGACCTGGATCGCTCGACGACGACGGTCGAGGTGGGCGTTGCAGGATGGATCTGGCAAGGCCAACGATTCCCCTGGCTGGAAACCTGCAAGGACAGAACCATTTACTACTGGGTTGGCGAGACCTTTCAGCCGGTGGCGCGTTTCACGACGTCACTGATCAAGTTGGTGCCGACGGAGTGGGGGCCGCCGACATTCGAAATCGATGGCATCAAGATGTTGCCCACGGCGCAAGTTTCGCCCTATGCGGACGCCGAACGCAAAGTCGGCTTGATTCAGCCGCGTGGCAAGGCGATTCTGGACACCTGCGGCGGCCTTGGTTATTTCGCCGCGTGGTGTTTGCTGGGCCAGGCCACGAAGGTGCTCTCTTACGAGAAGAATCCCGACGTGATCTGGCTGCGCAGCCTCAATCCCTGGTCGCCTGAGATTGGCAGTGGATTGACGTTGACCCAGGGCGACATTACCGAGCAGATCGCCATGCTGCCCGGCGCGTCGGTCGATGCGATCTTGCACGACCCGCCGCGGTTTGGAATCGCCGGAGAACTCTACTCGCAAGTGTTTTATGACCATCTGGCCCGGGTGCTCAAGCGCAAGGGCAAGCTGTTTCATTACACCGGCACACCGAACAAACTCACCAGCGGACGCGATGTGCCAAATGAAGTGGCGAAACGTCTGCGGCACGCCGGATTTGTCGCGGAGTTGACTGGCGATGGGGTGTTGGCGGTGAAGAAGTAAGGGACGAGGGGCGAACTGCAGGGGCTAGAGGCTAGGGGCTAGGGAAAACCTCGGAGCTCGCCTCGATTCACGGCCGGAGCGACCGGCGTTTTCGTGGCAGGATGTGCAGCGAGGAAGAACTCGGGAGCTATCTTGACGGACACCGGAATCCGGCAGCGCTTGGCCGCAATCCTCGCTGCGGACGCGGCGGGCTACTCGCGCCTGATGGCGAGCGACGAGCGCGCCGCGCTGGCGGCGCTCGATTCCGCGCGCGCGGTTTTCAGATCGCGTATCGAAGCGAACCACGGCCGCGTCATCGATACTGCGGGAGACTCGGTGCTCGCCGTGTTCGAGGCGGCAAGCGGCGCGATCACCTCGGCGCTCGAAATCCAGAACGAGCTTGCAGCATTGCAGGAGGTAACGTCCGAGGAGCGGCGCATGCGCTTTCGCATCGGCGTGCACCTGGGCGATGTGATCGAGAAGGCCGACGGCACCGTCTACGGCGATGGCGTCAACATCGCCGCGCGCCTTCAGGCCCTGGCCGAGCCGGGTGGGGTCAGCGTTTCGGGCAGCGTGCGCGAGGCGGTGCGTAACCGCGTCGCGGCGAGCTTCGACGACCTGGGCGAACAGACGGTGAAGAACATCGCCGCCCCGGTGAGGGTATTTCGTATCGCGTTCGGGGCCGCCGCAGCGCAGACGCCGGCCGCGGCGCCCGCGCCGACAGGGCCCGACAAGCCCTCGATCGCCGTGCTGCCGTTTGCCAACATGAGCGGCGACGCGCAGCAGGAATACTTTGCCGACGGCATCGTCGAGGACATCATCACCGAGCTCTCGCGCTACTCGGAGCTCTTCGTGATCGCGCGCAATTCGACGTTCACCTACAAGGGGCGCAGCGTGAAGGTGCAGGACGTGCGCCGCGATCTGGGCGTCCACTACGTGGTGGAGGGCAGCGTGCGACGGGCCGGCAACCGCGTGCGCGTAACCGTGCAGCTGATCGACGCGGGCACGGGCGCCCATATCTGGGCTGATCGCTACGACCGGGATTTCGTCGATCTTTTCGAGCTGCAGGACGAGCTCACGCGGGCGATCGTCGCGACCCTTCCCGGGCGCTTGGGCGGCGCCGAAGAGGAGCGCGTGCGGCGCAAGCCGCCGCGCGACATGGCCGCGTTCGACTATTTGATCGCCGGCAAGATCCTCCACCATCGCGCCACCAGGGAGGACAATGCCGAGGCGCTGCGCCTGCTCGACAAGGCGATCGAGCTCGATCCGCGGTTCGCGCAGGCCTATGCGTGGAAGGCGTGCACCATCGGGCAGGCAATGACGCGCGGCTTCGGGGACAACCCCAGGGAGCTCGAGGCGCGGGCTGTGGAAGCGGTCAACAAGGCGCTCGCGCTCGACGAGAACGACGTCGAGTGCCACCGCCTCATGTGCGAAGTCTGCATGGAAAGACATCAGCTCGACCAGGCAGTGGTGCATAACGACCGGGCGCTGAGACTCAACCCGAATGATCCGCGCATCGTGGCGCAGAAGGGCGAGCTCCTCACCTGGCTGGGCAAGCCGGGTGAAGGCGAGGAGTGGCTGAGGATGGCCTCGAGCCTCGATCCCCATGGCACACATACTCGGGCGCATCTGCTGGGACGCGCCCTGTTCGGATCGCGTCGCTACGCCGAGGCGCTCGAAGCCTTCAAACAGATCGGGGCACCGCGCTACAGCCATCTTGCGTTCCTCGCCGCGTGCCACGCCCAGCTCGTCCAGGATGCCGAGGCGCGCGAACAGGCCGCTGCGGTGCTGCGGCTCAGGCCCGATTTCGGAATCAAGCGATTCGTGCGGACGCTTCCCTATCGGGAAATGAACGACCGCAATCATCTCGAGGAAGCTCTGCGCAAAGCCGGGCTCCCCGAGTAGCTGCCGAATGACACAAAGCGCGGCCGGCGCGGATCAGTTCCTGTGTTGAGCCAGCTTACGAGCCTTCGGGAGGAAAGGGATTTTATTGCGAAGGAGTTGAGCTACGCCGCAAACGCCACAGGTAAGAAAATAGAATGGCTCACGCCGCACGGCGAGTATCTTGCCTTGAGTTCAGACGAGTCGAAAAGACTTGCCGCATATCGAGGACTGTTTGCAACCGACCTCGACGCTGAGCTGCTGCGTGAGATCCGCACTTCGACGCACGGCGGCTACGCGATCGGGGATTCGCGATTCAAGGAAGAGATCGAGAGCGCGCTCAAGCGGCGTGTTACGCCGCGCTTCTCCCGCGACCTGATTGTGCCCGGGGGTCAGGCGGAGTAGCCTGGAGTTATACTAGAAGTTGCGTATTCCTAGTATAACCAGCAATCCAGACGGTTATACTAGGCGGGTCCGTATCTACGTATAACCCGATGCCTCGATATTCGGAGCTTTCGCTTTCCGCCCAGACTGCCTATGCGCAGCTCTTCGACGCGACGCTGGCCTCGGAGCTGTCGCGCTCGGTTGGCAGCCTGCGCGGTTCATTCGCGAAGAAGACGGTAAAGGGACGGGAATACTGGTATTTCCAGTTCACTGACCTCGGCGGCAGCCTGCGCCAGTTCTATGTCGGGCCCGATTCGGAGCCGCTGCGGGCATTGGTGGCGCAAGCAAGGAAATCCAGGGACGAACCGTTGGTGCCCCTGGTCCGCTCGGCAATAGCCCTGGGATGCGCCCCGCTGCTGGCCCGCCACTTCCGTGTCGTGCGGCGTCTCGCGGAACATGGTTTTTTCCGCGCGGGGGGCGTGCTGGTCGGCACGCACGCTTTCCTGGCGTACGGAAATATTCTCGGCCTGAGATGGGCTGACAGTGCGCGAACCCAGGACGTGGACCCGGCTCACGCAGGCAAGAGCCTATCCCTGGCGCTGCCTTCGTCGTTACAGGTGAACACCCACAGCGCAATCGAATCGCTGCAGGCCGGCCTGTTGCCCATCGCCGGATTGTCGGGCAAAGCCGGACCAAGCTACCTCAACCCGAAAGACCCGGAATTCAGGATCGATTTCCTGACCACCCTGCACCGCGGAGGCGATGCGCCTTTCGAACACCGGCAGCTTCGGGTCGCCATGCAGCCGCTGAAATTCATGGAATATCTCCTGGAGAACGTCGGCCAGGCGGTCGTCTTCTGCGACGAAGGATCCGTCGCAGTGAACATTCCGCATCCGGCCCGGTACGCCCTGCACAAGCTGCTTGTGTTCGGCGAACGGAGCGGTTCGATGCTCCAGAAGTCCCGCAAGGACTTGCTTCAGGCTGGGGCGTTGCTCGACTATCTGAAGTCGGCGCGTGCGTGGGATGTCGAGGAAGCCTGGGCTGATCTAATCGGGCGAGGGCGGGGTTGGACGACGCGCGCGCGGCAGGGCATCGACGCGCTGGCGAAAACCGCACCGGAACTTGGCATGAAGGAATGGCTGCGATTTAAAAAGTAGCCAGTTCGCGGCGATGTGCACACCTCAATCCATCCCTTGATCTACGCCGGCGGGCACTATGCCTTGGCGAAAGGCGTGCATCTCGGCATTTTCTGATCGGAACGGGAATCGCGGCGGGCGGAATCGAGTCGCTGTATTCGCGGCGCCCCTAGTTCAGCCCCGCTGCAATCTTGCGTATCTCCTCCGCGCTGCGCTCCCCCGCAAGATCCGTCCCCGGCATCAAGTGTTTCCCCATCTCCAACCCGCCGATCAGTACCGGTTCATAGCCGACATCCCGTATC